>JBDLTZ010000324.1:0-26594 GCA_039805565.1 Chloroflexota bacterium
GCTGAGGACTGAGGACTGTGGACTGAGTGCTGAGGACTGAGGACTGAGTGCTGAGTGCTGAGTCTTGAGGCTGGCGACGAAAGGCACGCCCGCTCAAGACTCAGCACTCAAGACTCACGACTCGTGGCTTGTGGCTCACGACTCACGGCTTGAGAGCCACTCCGCGAGCCCGGCGAGGCTGCGGACCTCTGCCAGAGGCGGCGGCTCCCCTGGCGGGAGCGGCTCACCCGAGCGGTTGACCCACACCGCCGGGAGCCCGAGGTGACCGGCCGGAGCGATGTCGTGGAAGTGGCTCTGCGCCGCGTGAAGCCAGCGCAGCCCACCGATCCGCTCGCGCGCCGTAAGAAAGTGGGCGTGGCTGGGCTTGTAGGCCCGCACCTGCTGCGCGGTGACCACCACCGGGAACTCTACCGCGAAGTGGCGCAGCGTCTGCGCCAGCAGGTCGTCGTCCACATTGGAGAGGATGCCGAGGCGGTAGCCGGCGGCGGCCAAGCGCTCGAGCGCCGGGTTGGTGTCCGCGAAGGGCGGCCAGGCCGGTAGGCTTGCGGCGAAGCGGGCCGCCGCCGCCGTATCCATCGGCCAGCCCACCTCCGCCGCCGCCCGCCGCGCCGTCTCCGCCAGCACCTCGCGGTAGCTGTGGAACCGCGCCGCCGCCTCGACCTCCGGCTCGATCTCCAGGTAGGCGGCCGTGGCCACTCGCGGGTCCACCGGCACGCCCGCCTGTTCCGCGAGCGCGGCGAACGACTCCCGGATGCCGGTCTCCCAGTCGATCAGCGTACCGTAGCAGTCGAACGTGATAACATCGTAGTCGGCGGGCATAGCGCACCTCTCCACAGGCTCTACGCGGCGTCCTGCCTAGTGTAGACCTGCGGGCTGCGCCCGTCAACCAGCGATGCCTAGTGCGTGTCCGCCACGTACGGCTGGTGCAGCTGCACCGGCTCGCTCTTGCGGCGCGAACGCAGGTTCAGCATCTCCACCAGCACCGAGAAGCCCATCGCGAAGTAGATGTAGCCCTTTGGGATGTGCTGGTCCAGCCCTTCGGCCACCAGCGACATACCGATCAGCAGCAGGAAGCTCAGCGCGAGCATCTTGACCGTCGGGTGGCGGTTGACGAAGTTGCTGATCGGGCCGGCGGCGAAGAGCATGATCACCACCGCGATGATCACCGCGGTGATCATCACGGCGACCTCGTCCACCATGCCCACGGCGGTGATGACCGAGTCCAGCGAGAAGACGATGTCGAGCAGCAGGATCTGGATGATCACCGAGGTGAACGAGGCGACGGCCGGCGCCGCTCCCCCGTGCTCGGCGCCCTCGAGGCGCTCGTGGATCTCGAAGGTGGCCTTACCGAGCAGGAACAGCCCGCCCACCAGCAGCACCAGGTCGCGGCCGGAGATGCCGCGCGCCTCTTCGCTCATCAGCGGGAGGGGCAGCTCGAACAGCGGCGTCGTGAGCCCCACGAGCCAGGAGAGGGAGAGGAGCAGCAAGATGCGCGTGATGAGCGCGAGCCCGAGTCCCACCTGGCGCGCCCGCGCCTGCTGCTCCTGCGGCAGCTTTCCCGCCAGGATCGAGATGAAGATGATGTTGTCGATGCCGAGCACGATCTCCAGCACCGTGAGCGTGAGCAGCCCGACCCACACGTCCGGGTTAAGAAGCCAGTCCATGCACTCCCTCCACAATCGGTCGTTCGTCACAGGTCACACGAGACCGTGAACCCGCCGGTCTCTATTGTACTTGAGCTCGCACGCTGCCTCTTGCCCTGCGGTGAGGGCGTGGGGCAGGGGGCGCGGCTCGCTCGGGTGTGGTATAGTAGTACCGCCGAACCACCCTATTACAAGAATCGATCCAGATAATGGCTCTCGATCCGTCTGCTCCGGCGACACCTCCCCACGAGCGGCTCGGCCTGACCCGCGAGCGGCTGCTGGACGTGCTCTGCGCCATGGCCCGCGCCCGCGAGGTGGACGACCGCCTCTGGCTGCTGAGCCGCCAGGGACGCGTCCACTTCGTGATCACCTCCGCCGGCCACGAGGCGGCCCAGGTGGGCTGTGCGCTGGCCGTCCGCGCCGGGCACGACTACGTGGTGCCCTACTACCGCGACATGGCGCTGTGCATGGCGCTTGGTCAGACCCCGCGCGACACGCTGCTGCACTCCATGGGTCGCGCGGCCGACCCGTCGAGCGGCGGGCGGCAGATGTTCGGCCACTTCAGCAGCCGGCAGCTGCGGATCGTGAGCGGATCGAGCTCGGTTGGCAGCCACCCTATACACGCGGTGGGCCTGGCGCTTGCCTTCCGCGCCCGCCGCGAGTCGGACATCGCCGCGATGACGCTGTTCGGCGAGGGCGCCACGGCCGAGGGCGCCTGGCACGAGGCCATGACGATCGCCGGGGTCCACCGGTTACCGGTGGTGTTCGTGTGCGAGAACAACGGCTACGCTATCTCGGTGCCGCGGCGGCTCGAGGTGCCGGTGGAGGACATTGCCGCCAAGGCCGCCGGCTACGGCATGCCGGGCGTGGTGGTGGACGGCAACGATTTCTTCGCGGTGTACGAGGCGGCGTGTGAGGCGATGGCGCGCGCCAGGGCCGGCGGCGGGCCATCGCTGCTGGAGTGCAAGACCTACCGGCTCCGGCCGCACTCCAACGCCGACGACGACCGCAAGTACCGCTCGGCGGAGGAGGTGGAGCAGTGGCGCGGCCGCGACCCGATCCCCCGGCTGGAGCGCTACCTGCTGGAGCACGGCCTGGCCACCCCCGAGGAGATCGCAGCACGGCGGGACGCCATCCGCGCGGAGGTGGACCGTGCCACCGAGGAGGCCGACGCCGCGCCGCACCCGCCGCCCGAGAGTATGTTTGAGCACCTGTATGGAGCGTGACCTGCTTGCCGGCCTGCTGACGCAGTTCGATCCGTACACCGGCGAGGTGCCCGGCGCCCGCCCGACGGTGCGCCGCCTGAGCGACCTGCGCGGCTGCTTCGGCGACGCGGGGGCCTACGAGCGTGCCCTCGTCGTGGGGGACCCGGTGATCTACACGGTGGTGAACATCGAGCCCCCGGCGGCGCCCGGCGCGCTCGGCTACAGCGTGAACTGTCTGCTGCCCGGGCGCATCGGCGCCGAGTACTACCTTACCCGCGGCCACCTGCACGCCGCCCGCGAGGCCGCCGAGGTGTACATCGGCGTGCGCGGTACCGGCGCCCTGCTGCTCCAGGACGAGCACACGCGCGAGAGCCGCCTCGTCCCGCTCGCGCCGAGCAGCATTGTCTACGTCCCGGGCAGCACCGCCCACCGGACGATCAACACCGGAGATGTTCCGCTGGTCTACCTGGGCGTCTACCCCGCCGGCGCCGGCCACGACTACGGGGCCGTCGCCCGCTCGGGGTTCCAACACCGGCTGGTAGCCGGCGCGACTGGCCCAGAGCTGGTCGCGGCGGCGCCCAAGATGTGACACACCCGCGGTCGCACCGCCTCGGGTGCGCGGGAGATGGCGTGAGGTGAAGCCATGCGACAGCTCCTGGTCATCGTCGGCCTCGCTGCCGTCGCCCTGGCGCTTGTCGGCGCGATGGGCTACGGCGCCGTCAGCACCGGCACCGTGACGCCGCCGACGGGCACGGTGCGCCTGGGGCCGCTGACGGTCATGTCACTGCCCCCCTGCCCGACGATCACCGGCGCGATCATCGGCGCGGGGCGGCGCTGCGGAAGCGCCAGCCCGTGGTCGGTGTGGGTCGTGTGGCGCGGTCCGGGCGGCGAGCGCTACGAGTGGAAGGTGATCAGCATGGTGCTGAACGGCGGGTGAAGCAATGCTCGAACGATCGCACCGCCAGCGAATCTGGCTGGCCGCCATGATTGGGCTGCCGTCGCTGGCGCTGGTGCTCGCCTGCACGTATGTGCTCTTCCTCCGCGACCGGCTCGGTGCCTGCCCGCCCGACTGCAAGGGGGCCGACTTGCGCGACCGGCCGCTCGGGGGCGTGGACTTCTCGGGGGCCGATCTGCGCGACGCGAACCTCTATGGGGCCGGCCTGCGGCGGGCGAGCATGGCCGGCGCGCAGCTCTCCTTCGCGAACCTCGAGGGGAGCGACCTGCGCGGGGCGGACCTACGTGGGGCGGACCTGCGCGGGGCGAACCTCGTCGGGGTGGACCTCACGGAGGCCAACCTCAGCGCGGCGGACCTGCGCGGCGCACGGCTGCGCGGGGCGCGGCTCCCGGCGGCGGACCTGCGCGGCGCACAGATGCGGGGGGTGGACCTGGCCCTCGCCGACCTGCGCGGGGCCCTGGTTGACGGCGCAACCCAGCTCGACGCGCGCTGGCGGACCGTGTGGGAGATCGTCTCCCGGCCGGAGTCTGGGCGCCCCCTGGGCGAGGCGGATCTGCGCGAGGCGTACCTGCGCGACGCCACCCTGACGGGTGCGGACCTGACGGGTGCGGACCTGACGGGTGCGGACCTGACGGGGGGACGCCTGAGCCAGGCAGTCGTGGATGACACGACTCGGATCGACCCAAAGTGGCACACTGTGTGGGACATCCTCACAAACGTTGCGGCTGGGCGCGCGCTAGGGGGGGCCGACCTACGCGGGGCGGACCTGCGCGACGCCTACCTGCGCGACGCCGACCTGACAGGCGCTGATCTGACAGACGCCAACCTGCGCCTGGCCGACGTGCAGGGAGCGACTCTGAGAGGCGCGGATCTGGCGGGCGCCGACCTCTACGAGGCCAGCCTGCTGCGTGCGGATCTGGCTGGGGCGGACCTGACTGGAGCGAACCTGACGGGGGCGAACCTGATGGGCGCCGTTCTCGCCGACGCGCTGATTGACGCGGCGACCCAGATCGACGAGAAGTGGCGCCTTGCCTGGGAGCTGGCGAGTACCTCCGGCGCAGGCCGCGACCTGCGCGGCGTCAATCTGAGCTGGGCAACGCTCCCTGGCGCAGACCTGGCGGGGGCGGACCTGACGGGCGCGGATCTCCGCAGCGCCAATCTGACGAAGGCGGCGCTCGCGGGCGCCTCGCTGGCAGGGGCAGATCTGCGCTGGGCGAATCTGGCGGGGGCGGACCTGCGGGATACGGACCTGCGGGATACGGACCTGACGGGGGCGGACCTGACGGGTGCGGACCTGACGGGTGCTCGACTGGAAGGGGCGAAGGTAGCCGGAGCGACGCTGCCCGAGGGCGCGCCGATGCCGTAGCGCAACGCACAGAACGCTGAGCAGCCGCACCACTCTCCAGCGGCATGCTGAAGGAGGAGCGCTGAACACTGAAGTATCGGGGTGTCAGAACGCCCTACATGCTCCGTGAACCTGTTCAACGCCTCTGCTCATCGCTCTAGACAACCGACAGAGTCCTTGCTAGAATGGCTGCGTCACCAGCTTCTCAGAACCAGAGACCTGCGCCGTCGATGGCGCGCTTCAGGCTACCCGCGCTCGTCGAGAGCGTTACGATTCTTTAGGGTAGGCACCGACATGCCCGTCTGGATTCGCTGCTGTCAGTGAGGACAAACCGATGCGACGGATGTTTCTGCTGGTGTTGCTGATGCTCACCGCCTGCGGAGGAGGGGCGCCGAACGCCGGCGCAGGTACGGGTTCCGAGATCATCGCCGCGTTCAAGGCCGCCGGGCTCGAGGCCGAGGGCGACCGCGTCATGGCGCAGGCCGATTATGGCGATGCCCCCGTGCTCTGCAACGGCTCGCAGTTCTCGCTGCCGAGCTTGGGCGAGGGGAAGGTCGGGCGCGTGTTCATCTGCGACCGACGCGAGGAGCTGACGTCGCTCAAGACGTACTTCAACGTGCGCGGCCAGGGTAACCCGGATCTGCGCTCGTGGACCTTCTCCAAGGAGAACGTGCTGCTGCAGCTCGACGGGAGCATGGCGCGCGAGAAGGCCAAGGAGTACGAGGCTGCCATGCCGTAGACCTGCCGCCGGGCCGCATCGTCAGTGCCCCGGCCCGGCGAGCGCCGTCTCCCAGAACGTCTCGAGCGGCGCGAGGTGCTGGCGGTCTGCGAAGACGTACGGCAGGTCCAGTACGTACGAGGGCGGTCCGGGCGGGCTGTAGAAGATGCTGCGGCGCTGGAGCCGGGTGTGATCTACCTCCCCCCGCGCCACCGCGACTGCCAGCCGTAGTGTCTCGTCCGCCAGCGCGAGCCAGTTCTGGAACGCCGTGCCGTGCTGCTCGCCCGAGCGGATGCGTCGCAGCGCCTCCAGGTCGCCGTCGCCGCCCACCAGCACCACCCGGCCCGTAAGCCCGCGCGCCGCCAGCACCTCAGCGACCCCGCCCGCCATATCGTCGTTCGCCACGATGAAGGCGCCCAGTCCCTCCCCGTGCTCGGTTAGCGCCTGCTCGGCCAGGTCCCGCGCGTGCGCCCGCGACCAGCTGAGGCACGGCTGGTCCGTGAGGATAGACACCCCCGCGTGGCGGCGCAGCTCGTCGTAGATCCCCTGCGCCAGGTTGCGCGCGTTGTCGTTGTACGGGTCGCCGCCGATAATCGCCACGCCGCCGCTGCCGCCCAGCTCCCGCGCGACGGACGCGGCCGTCATGCGACCCTGTTCGTAGGTGTTGCCCCCCACGAAGAACGGGATGTCGCGGCCGCGCACCGGGCGCTGGAAGTTGATGGCGGGCACGCCCGCCTGCGCGGCCAGGGCGAACAGCTGCTCGGCGAGCAGCGCGTGGGCGGGGTGGATCAGGATGACGTCGGGGCGCAGCTCGAGCAGCTGCGCCACGTCCACCGCCTGCTTGATCGCATCGTTGCGCGCATCGGCCCACACCACGTCGGCGCCGGCCGCTGCGCTGCGGCGCCTGACGGTCTGGTACACGATCTGGTACGCTTCCTGGCGCAGCGTGCCCATGCTCCAGGCCACGCGCACTCGGCCCGGGACCCAGGGTGCGCTAGCCGGGTGCGGTGTGTGGCTCGCCTCGGCGGCGGCCCCGCGCACCAGTGCCGCGATGTGCGTGATGACGCCCGCGTCCAGGCGCGCCCGCGGGATCGACACGCCGATGGCGGCCACCGCGTGGCCGGTGTGGTCGAGCACCGGCGCGGCGATCGAGTGGAGCCCGGCCGCGAGCTCCTCGACATCGTAGGCGTAGCCGAGGCGCCGGATGTGTGCCAGCTCGCGCTTCAGATCCGCCGTGCTCGTGATCGTCTGCTCGGTGCGCGCCTCGAGCGGTGTGGGGAGCAGGTCGATCGCGCTGTCGCTCAGCACGGCCAGCAGGCTTTTGCCCACCGCCGTGGCGTGTGTGGGGAGGCGCTGACCCACGGCCGAGGCCATGTGCATGGAGTGCGTGCTGTCCTCCACGGCGATGTAGATCACGCTGTCCCCGTCGAGGATAGCCACATGGGCGCCCTCGCCCAGTTGCTGCGCGAGGCGGCGCGCCGCGCGCCTCGCGGCCCCGATGATGTCTTCGTCCTGGCGCAGGCCGGCGCTCAGCTCGGCGATCCGCGGGCCGAGGCGGAACCGGCGCCCGTCACCCGTCCGCGTCACGTAGCCGCGCGCATCGAGCGTGCGGATCAGGCCGCTCAGGCTGCTCTTCGGCAGGCCCAGCGCGCTGCCGATCTGGCTGAAGCTCAGTCCCTCGACGCTCGTCGCCAGAAGCTCCAGCAGATCGAGCGCTCGTTCTGCCGAGCGCACTTTGCGGAACTCGTCTGCGCCCATATCCTCGCTCTGGTTCAACATAGTGAACTCAACTGTATATCCACGCCATAGGTCTGTCAAGACGGAATCTTGCATCGGCGTTCGATATGAGCGGAATCGAGTTCCGGGGGATTGACAAGATGAGAGAGACGTGCTAACATCGCCGTGTCCCACTAACCATCTGTTCACGATTGTGAACGATACCATTATCCTTCTCGGCCGACCGCCTGGCAGAGAGCTGATGGGCTGCGCCCATCGCTCCGGCACGCTCTGCTACGTGCTATCGCCCGCGGAGTGAGGCGGCGCGCCCGAGACACTGGGGTTTTCCTAGGTCTACTCGATGAAGAGGAGGGGCACATGACGACGACCATGAAGGTCGAGGTCCCGCAGGTTGATGTAGACGCCTACCGCGAGCAGGGCTTTGTGCTCGTGCCGCAGCTCTTCGACGCCGAGACGGTGGCCGAGATGCGCGCGGAGGCCGACGCCATGCTCCAGCGCGTGGTGGAGGCCGGCACCGGGGTTGAGGCCACCTGGAAGGGCAAGTGGCGCGACAGGCTCATCGGCGGCGAGGCGATGATGCCGATGGGCACGGCTGACCTGATGGCGATGGCGAGCGCCGTCTCCAGCATCCACAACGTGCAGTACCACTCCGCCTTCTTCAGCCGGATGCTGGTGGACGAGCGCTTCACCGGCGCCGTGGCCCAGCTGATCGGCCCGGACGTCCAGCTTCACCACACCAAGTACCACGTCAAGCCCCCCGCCGTGGGCTCGCCGTTCCCGATGCACCAGGACCACCCCTTCTTCCCGCACGAGCAGCACACCATGCTGGCCGCCGCGATCCACATCGACGACTCCACCGTAGAGAACGGCTGTCTGTGCGTCGTGCCGGGGAGCCATAAGCAGGGGCCGCTCCAGCACATCGCCGAGGGCAGCCACTACCTGCCGCTCGACGAGTGGCCGCTCGAGCGGGCCACGGCCGTCGAGGCGCGCGCCGGCGATGTCCTGATCTTCAACTACCTCACTGTCCACGGGTCGTACGTCAACCACAGCGACCGCCCGCGGCGCCTGCTGCTGGTGCAGATGCGCTCGCCGCTGGACCGCCCGATGGTGCAGACGCACCTCTCGCCGGGCCAGGGCACGATGCTGCGCGGCGTCAACCCCACGGGCAGGCTGTAGGGCGAGCGGTTGCGGTGTTGCCCCTGGTCCCTCTCCCCGAGCAGGGGCCGGGGGGCAGCACGACGATGAGCTCAACCGCAATCTTCAGCTGATGTTCCATCCGCCCTTTGGCCCTTCGGGGGGGTGGGGCATCGTTGCCGCGGAGTTTCTGACGGGGAAAGGAGGTTTGACGGGCCGAGGTTTGAGCGCCAAGGATGGACCACTCACCGAAGAGGCGTCTACCAACGAAGGAGGACTCCCGCGATGTCACTCAAGCGGTACCCGATTCTCCTGCTGGCAACCATCGCCCTGATCATCTCTGCCTGTGGCGGCGCCCCAGCAGCGCCGGCCCCCACCACCGCGCCCGCCGCTGAGCCCACCGCGGCTCCGGCAGCCGAGCCCGCCGCGCCCACCGAGGCCCCGGCACCCACCGAGGCCCCGGCAGCCACCGAGGCCCCGGCACCCACCGCCGAGCCCGCACAGGCCTCCGGCGAGGTGGCGCGCAACGAGACCCTGATCTTCGACATTGACGGCGGCCGCGTCACCGACCCCGAGCTGTGGAACCCGTTCGTGCCCGGCAACCGCCGCGACCACGGCTTCCACCAGGCCATGATGGAGCCGCTGTTCATCCTCAACTACCAGAACGGTGAGATCGAGCCCTGGCTCGGCGAGAGCTTCACCCCCAACGACACCCTCGACCTCTGGACGCTCAAGATCCGCGACGGCATCAAGTGGAGCGACGGCGAGGCCTACAACGCCGACGACATCGTCTTCACGATCAACATGCTGAAGGACAAGCCCGAGCTGTCCAACGGCGCGGATATGCAGCAGTGGGTCAAGGAGATCACGAAGGTCGATGACCTCACGGTGGAGTTCGCGCTCACCGAGCCGAACCCGCGCTTCGCGCTCGACTACTTCTCCGTCAAGATCTGGGGCGGTGTCAACATCGTCCCCGAGCACATCTGGAAGGACCAGGACCCGCTCACGTTCAAGAACTACGACCCGGCCAAGGGCTGGCCCGTGTTCACCGGCCCCTACAAGCTCACCGGCGTCAGCCCGACCGAGTTCGTCTACGACCGCGACGACAACTGGTGGGGCGTGGCCGCGGGCTTCAAGGAGCGCCTGCCCAACCCGAAGCGCCTGATCTGGACCTGGGGCGGCCCCGAGGAGTCGCGCGCGGCCCTGATGGCCGATAACAAGCTCGACAGCCTCATGGACATCACGCTCGGCGCGTACGAGGCGCTCAAGGAGAAGAACCCCAACGCGATCGCCTGGTACTCCGACCTGCCCTACGCGACTCTCGATCCGTGCTCGCGCACCTTCGAGTTCAACACCACCGTCGCCCCCTGGAACGACCCCGAGATGCGCTGGGCCGTCAACTACCTGATCGACCGCGATCAGATCGTCGCGATCGCCTACGAGGGCACCACCGTCAAGTCGCGCCACTTCTTCCCGGCCTACGCGCCGCTGAACCGGCTCACCGACCTGATGGAGGAGCGCGGCCTGTACGAGAAGTACCCGCTTGAGACGAACGACCCGGCCAAGGCCGAGGAGATCTTCACCAAGAAGGGCTACACCAAGGGCTCCGACGGCTACTGGGCCAAGGACGGCCAGCAGCTGACCCTCTCAATCACCACGCACGAGGCGTTCATCGAGAAGCAGCGCATCGCGCAGGTGCTTGTGGAGCAGTTCCAGGCGGGCGGCATCAACGCCTCCACCAAGAACGAGGCCGGCGGCACCTGGTTCGACAACTTCCAGTTCGGCAAGTTCGAGGCGCGCATGGGCTGGCAGGGCTGCGGATCGATCAACGAGCCGTGGGCCTCGATGCAGAACTTCAACGTCAGCCGCTCGGCCCCGATCGGCGAGCGCGCCAATGGCAACGGCTTCCGCTACGAGAACAAGGAGTACAGCGACCTGGTGGACCAGATCGGCACCCTGCCGCTGGGCGACCCGAAGATCGACGATCTGTTCATCCAGGCGATGGACATCTGGATGGCCGACCTGCCGATCATTCCCATCACCCAGGCCAAGAAGCTGATCCCGCTCAACACGACCTACTGGACAGGCTGGCCGACGGCCGACGACCCGTGGAACAGCTCGTGGACCTGGTGGCAGAGCACCCACGTGCTGATCCACGCCGTGGAGCCGACCGGGGCGGAGTAGGGGCCTGTTCCGGCGCGGGGCACGGGCGCCCCGCGCCGGGGTCCTACAGCACTGTGACCTGAGCGTGGCCGCGGAGGACACAGCGAGCACCGAGCGGAAAGCCGCACCTCCGTGATCTCTGAGTGCTCCGTGGCTCAAGCGCTCTGCGCGTCGCTTTCGAGGGGCGCGCAGACGCTTGCCCCCGCTCTCCCGCTCGCCTTCTGGAAGGGGACACTATGGGCGGCCTAACACCTGGCTACGTCATTCGTCGCCTGGGCATGTTTTTCCTGACCATCTGGCTCGGCGCGACGATCATCTTCTTCGTGCCGCGCCTGGCCCCCGGCGACCCAGTGGCCGCCATGGTCAGCCGCATGCTCGCGCAGGGCGCGCAGATCGAGAACTCGGCGGCGATCATCGAGGCCTGGCGCGCGCGTTTCGGGCTCGACGACCCGCTCCACATCCAGTACTTCAAATACCTCGGCAACATCGCGCGCTTCGACCTCGGCTACTCGCTCTCCTCGTTCCCGTCCAAGGTCGAGGATCTGGTGAGCCAGTCGCTCGGCTGGACCGTGGGGCTGCTGCTGATCGCCACGCTGCTCTCGTTCGCTCTCGGCAACACCGTGGGCGCGCTCATGGCCTGGCGCAAGACGCCCAAGCTCGTCAAGCAGCTTCTCCCGCTCACGCTCACGTTCACCTCGGTGCCCTTCTTCATGCTGGGCATCCTACTGCTCTACATCTTCGCCTTCGGCCTCGGCTGGTTCCCGGTGGGCGGCGGCTCGGGGCGCGGCATCCAGCAGGGCCTGACGTGGGAGTTCATCGCCAGCGTCATCCACCACGGCACCCTGCCGGCCTTCGCGATCGTGATCGCCAGCGTCGGCTTCTGGGCGCTCGGCATGCGCGGCATGATGATCACTACCGACGGCGAGGACTACATGATCCTGGCCACGGCCAAGGGCCTGAGCCCCTCGCGCGTCTTCTGGCGCTACGCCGTGCGCAACGCCGTGCTGCCGCAGGTCACCGCGCTCGCCCTCAGCATCGGCGCCATTGCCGGCGGGGCGATCGTGGTCGAGTACCTCTTTTCGTACCCCGGCATGGGCTACCTGCTCTACCTGGGGATCGTCAACAACGACTACACGCTCATCCAGGGCATCGTGATCATCACGATCGTCGGCACCGCCACTGCGGGCCTGATCATCGACCTGATCTACCCGATCCTGGATCCGCGTATCACCTACCGCCACCGCTAGCGGCACCGGAGGGGACCGTATGGCAAGCATAGCCGCAGAGAAGACCACCGCGCAGCGCCGACGTTTCAACCGCTGGGACTCACCATGGCTCAACCCCAAGCTCCTCACCGGCAGCGCGATGATCCTGCTGGTGGTGCTGGTGGGGCTGCTGGGGCCGCTCTTCTACGACACCACGCGCGCGCGCGCCGCGCAGGTGCCGCTCAACCTGCCGCCGTTCTGGGTCGAGGGCACGCGCAGCGGCTCGCTCGAGTACCCGTTCGGCACCGAGAGCAACGGCCGTGACATGCTGGCGCTGGTGCTCACCGGCGCGCCGGCCTCGCTCAGCGTGGGCGTGATCGCCGCCGGCGTCGGGATGCTCGTGGGGTGCATCCTCGGGTTCAGCGCCGGCCTGCTCGGCGGCTGGGTGGACGACGTCATCCGCACGATCACCGACGCCGTGATCACCATCCCCTCGCTGGCGGTGCTGATTGTGATCGCCGCCTTCGTGCGGCAGATCGACGTCACCACCATGGCGCTGCTGCTGGCGCTCTTCGCCTGGCCCGGCCCGACGCGCCTGATCCGCTCGCAGGTGCTCACGCTGCGCGAGCGCGGCTACATCCGCATGGCGCGGCTCTCGGGCGTGCCCACCTACCAGATCATGTTCCGCGAGATGCTGCCGAACCTGCTGCCGTACCTGGCGGCCAGCTTCGCCGGCAACGTCTCTGGGGCCATCCTGGCCTCCACCAGCCTCGAGGCGCTCGGCCTCGGCCCCACCCGCGTGCCGACCCTCGGCATGACGATCTTCTACGCCATCCGCGGCGCGGCCGTGCTGCGTGGCATGTGGTGGTGGTGGGGCTTCCCGATCCTGACGCTGGTGATCATCTTCACGGGCCTGTTCCTGATCGCCACCGGCCTGGACGAGATCGCCAACCCGCGGCTGAGAGGAGCGAAGTAGCCATGACCAACGCACCAGAGGCCGCGGGCCTTGCGCCGCACCCGCAGGAGCGCCGCGAGCGCGCCACCGTGCTCGACGTGCGCGAGCTGCGCGTACACTACGAGACGCCGCGCGGCGATGTGATCGCGGTCAACGGCGTCAGCTTCAAGATCTACGCCGGCGAGACCCTCGGCCTGGTGGGGGAGTCCGGCTGCGGTAAGACCACCACCGCTATGGCGCTGCTGCGCCTGGTGCAGCCCCCCGGCCGGATCGTGAGCGGACAGGCGCTGCTCGACGGCGTGGACCTGGTGGACCTCACCGAGAAGGAGTTGCGCCAGATCCGCTGGAGCAAGCTGGCGCTCATCCCCCAGGGCGCGATGAACTCGCTCAACCCGGTGATGCGCATCAGCACGCAGCTCGGCGACAGCATCGTGACGCACCAGGGCAAGAAGCCGCCCAAGGTGCTCAAGGAGCGCATCCTCCAGCTGCTCAATATGGTCGGCCTGCCCGGCCGCGTGTACGACATGTACCCCCACGAGCTCAGCGGCGGCATGAAGCAGCGCGTCTGCATCGCGATGGCGATCGCCCTGACCCCCTCGCTGGTGATCGCCGACGAGCCCACCAGCGCGCTCGACGTGGTGGTGCAGCGCGTGGTGGCGCAGACGCTGCTGGACATCAAGCGCAAGATGGAGGTCTCGATGATCCTGATCGGCCACGACATGGGCCTCCAGGCCCAGCTCGTGGACCGCATCGCGGTGATGTACGCCGGCAACATGGTCGAGGTCGCGCCGGTGAAGGACGCCTTCGCCGAGCCGCTGCACCCCTACACCCAGCTGCTGATCGCGTCCATTCCATCGGTCAAGGAGCGCAAGCCGCTCAAGATCTCCGAGGGTGTGACCCACGACCTGCGCAACCCGCCGCCCGGCTGCATCTACCAGTACCGCTGCCCGCACGTGATGCCGCGCTGCCGCGAGGTGGCGCCGCCGCTGCGCGAGCTCAGGCCGGACCACTTCGTGGCGTGCCACCTGTACGAGTAGACCGCTCTAGCGGAGACGAGAGACACCATGGCTGACCCCGTCCCACTGCTCCAGGTCCGCGACGCCACGAAGGTGTACGGCGGCGGCTTCCTCAGCGCCGGCCAGCAGACCGTGGCGCTCCAGAACTTCAACCTGACGATCGCCGACCGCCCGGCCACGATCACCGCGATTGCCGGCGAGAGCGGCAGCGGGAAGACGACGCTCGCGAACGCCGTCCTCGGGTTCGTCGGCCTGACCTCGGGCCAGATCCTGTACCGCGGCGCCGACATCGCCCGCCTCAGCCGCGCCCAGCAGCTCGACTACCGCCGCCACGTCCAGGCGATCTTCCAGGACCCCTACGAGGTCTACAACCCGTTCTACCGCGTGCGTCACATCTTCGACCTGGCGCTCGAGAACCTGCGGCTCGCCGACAATAAGTCTGCGGCGCGCGACATGATCGAGGAGGCGCTCAAGGTGGTGGGCCTGCGCGGCGAGGAGGTGCTGGAGAAGTACCCGCACCAACTCTCGGGCGGCCAGCGCCAGCGCATGATGATGGCCCGCGCCTACATGCTCAAGCCCAGCCTGATCGTCGCCGACGAGCCGGTCTCGATGGTCGACGCGTCGCTGCGCGCGATGATCCTGGACATTATGATGCGCCTGCGCGACGAGCATAACATCTCGTTCCTCTACATCACGCATGACCTCAGCACGGCCTACCAGATCGGCGACCAGATCTTCGTGCTCTACCAGGGCTCGGTGGCGGAGACCGGCTCCACCGCCGGGGTGATCGAGAGCCCGAAGCACCCCTACGTGCAGCTGCTGATCGGCTCGATCCCGGTGCCGGACCCCGAGGAGAAGTGGGACACCGAGGTGAGCCTGCCCTCCGAGGAGGAGCTGCGCAGCAGCGCGAACAGCGGCTGCCGCTTCTACCCGCGCTGCCCGCAGCGCATGGACCGCTGCCTCGAGCGCCAGCCGCCGCTCTACCAGGTGAACGGCGACAGCCACCAGGCCGCCTGCTACCTCTACGAGGGCGCCCCCATGAGCAGTGGGACGGGGGGCACAGCTCTGAATGGGGTCGCGCGCTAACGAGAAAGGACCCGCCGCCATGCCTGCGATCCGGGACGTGCTGCTGCTTCACCACTCGCATACCGACATCGGTTACACCAACCACCAGGATACGGTCTTCGCCAACCAGCGCGCCTATATGCGCCGCGCGCTCGATCTGGCCGAGCGCTACGCCGACGCGCCCCCCGGCGAGCAGTTCCGCTGGACCTGCGAGACGCTGGTGCTGGCCGAGGACTTCCTGCGCCACGCGAGCAGCGGCGAGGTCGAGCGGCTCCAGGCGCTCCACCGCCGCGGGCTGATCGACTTTGGCGCGATGTACTGCAATGTCACGCCCATGTTCAGCGCCGACATGCTGGCGCGCGGCCTGGCGGTGGGGGGCGAGCTGCGCCGCGACTACGGGCTGGACGCGCGCTACGCCCTGAACTGCGATGTCAACGGGCAGAGCTGGGGCCTGGTGGAGCTGCTGCTCGACGCGGGGGTGGGCGGGATCGCGATGGCGATCAACCGCGTGATGGCGCGCGATCCGCAGCCCCGGCCCACCGGCTTCCGCTGGCAGGGGCCGAGCGGCCGCAGCATCCTCGCCTGGCACGGCGAGCACTATGGCTATGGCCACCACCTCGGCATCCCGCGCGCCAGCGTCGGCGGCCGCTGGGTGTACGACCTGGATCGCGCCCGCGAGGGGTTGGCGCGCTACATGGACCGCCTCGCCACCCAGGAGTACCCGTTCGACTTCGCGTACTTCCAGATCACCAGCACCTTCATGTGGGACAACGGCGGCCCGCACGAGGAGCTCGTGCGCTTCGTGCGCGAGTGGAACGCCCGCGGCTGGGAGCCGCGCATGCGGATCATCGGCCTCGCCGACCTCTTCGAGCGCCTGGGCGCCCAGCCAGACGCCGCGCTCCAAACACGCGCCGGCGACTGGACCGACTGGTGGTCGCACGGGGTGGCGAGCAGCGCCTACGAGACGGCCCTGGCGCGCCGCGGCCACGGCCGGCTCCTCGGCGCGGCCGGGCTCGCGGCGCTCCTCCAGGCGCAGCCCGCCCCCGCGCCCTACCCGCACGCCGAGGACCGCCTGGCGTGGCGAGGCCTCGCGCTCTACGACGAGCACACCTGGGGCGGGTTCGACAGCGTCACCTTCCCGGACTCGGCCAACGTCCGCGGCCAGTGGCACCGCAAGGCCGGCTTCGCCTACGAGGGCGCTGCCGCCACTACCCGCGTGGTGCAGCACGCGCTGAGCGACCTGGCCGCGCGCCTGCCGCAGCCCGAGGGCCTGCACGCGCTGGTCTACAACCCGCTGCCGTGGGCCCGCCGCGCGCCGCTGCTCCTGCCGCGCGTCACGCCCAGCGGCTGGGAGCAGGCCGAGCTCGAGCGCAGCCTGGAGCTGGCCGACCCGCACGGCCCCTTCGCGCCGCTGGTGGACTACGGCGTTGTTGATCTGCCGCCCTGCGGCTACGTCACGCTGCCGCTCGTGCTGGAGCAGGTCGACTCCCGCGCCCTGCCGGTGGAGGGCGAGTCGGTCGCCCCCGGCCCGCAGTCGCCGCAGCTCGCCCCGCGCCCGCCACGCGGCCGCACCGCCGAGACCAGCGTCCATCACCATGGCTGGGCGCTGTCCAACCGCCACTACCACCTGACGGTCGACTCGGTCAGCGGCGCGATCCGCAGCCTGGTGGATACGGCTGCCGGCCACGAGTGGGTCGATGCGAGCACCCCCTGGCGCCTCGGACACGTTGTCTACGAGACCAACCGCTCGCCCCGCGGCCGCGGCGACATGCAGCTCGAGATGCACGACCCCGCCAAGCCGGACTACGATCACCAGCCGGACCTCGCGCCCGAGCGCCACGGTCCGACGCGCGTCCTCAGCAGCCAGTTCGTCCCCGGCGTGGGGAGCGGCCGCCTGATGATGCGCCTCGAGGCACCCGGCTGCGCGGACCTGCGCGTCCAGGTGGTGCTGTACGACGACCTGCCCTGGCTGGACCTGGTGTACGACATCAAGAAGCTCCCGGTGACGGACCCCGAGTCGCTGTACATCGCCTTCCCCCTGCGCCTCGACGCGCCCGTGGCGCGCTACGAGGCGGCGGCCGCGATCGTCGAGGCCGAGCGCCAGCAGATCGACATCGCCTGCCGCGACTTCTACGCGGTGCAGAGCTGGGTGGACCTGAGCGATGAGCGGCGCGGCGTGACGGTGGCGCTGCCCGACGCGCCGATTCTCCACTTCGGCGGCTTCACCAACCACCGCTACCTCCAGCGCGTGGCGATGGAGCAGCCCTTCCTGGTGAGCTGGCCGCTCAACAACCACTGGTTCACTAACTTCTGCGTCGCCCAGAGCGGCTGGGTGCGCCTGCGCTACCGCCTGCTGCCGCACCACGCGCCGTTCGACCCCGTGGCGGCCGCCCGGCTGGGCGCTGAGGCGTCGGTGGAGCCGCTGGTGGGGCCGCTCTGGACGCATCCCGCAGGGCTGGAGCCAGCCGAGGCCGCGGGCCCGAGCCTCCCCGAGCGCGCCTCGCTGCTGTCGCTCGCGCCCGACCACGTGCAGCTCGCGGGGCTGCGGCCGGCGCCCGAGGCGCGCGGCGTGATCGTGCTGCTGCAGGAGATCGCCGGCGCGGCCGCGGAGTTCTGCCTGGCCTTCACCCACGGCCGGGTCGTCTCTGCCGAGCCGTGTGACCCGTCTGGCGTGCCTGTCCCAGGGCCCACGCTCAGTATCTCCGGCGGCGAGGTGCGCGGGTGGATCGAGCCACGTCGCCTGCAGGCTCTTCGAGTCGTGCTGGATCCGGCGTGAGGAGTGCTGTATGTCCGACGCGCTGATGAGCCTGGACAGCTTCGCGACGCTCGTCGACGGGCTGGACCACCCCGAGTGCGTGACATGGGGGCCGGACGGCTACGTGTACGCCGGGGGCGAGGCCGGCCAGGTCTACCGGATCGGGATGGATGGCAGCCACAGCGAGGTGGCGCGCACTGGCGGCTTCGCGCTCGGCCTCTGCCTTGACGCGGGCGGCACCATCTACGTGTGCGACATCCGCCACCGCGCGGTGCTGCGTGTCTCGCCGGGCGGCGAGGTGACCACCTACTCGCGCGGCACGCCTGAGCGCCCGATGGTCAACCCGAACTACCCAGTCTTCGACCTTGACGGCAACCTGTACGTCTCCGACTCGGGCGGCTGGCTCAGGGACGACGGCTGCATCTATCGCATCAGGCCCGGCGGCGCGACGGAGGTGGTGAGCACGCAGGCGCGTCAGTTCCCCAACGGCATGGCGCTCGGCCCCGGCGGCGAGCACCTGTACGTCGTGCTCTCCACCACTGCGCCGGGGGTGGTGCGACTGGCCCTACGCGACGACGGGTCGCTCGGCGCGCCCGAGCGCGTGGCCGACCTGCCGCACACCGTCCCTGACGGCGTGGCGTTCGACGCCGACGGTGCCATCTTCATTTCGTGCTACACTCCTAACGCTATCTACTGCGTCAAGCCCGGCGGCGCGCCCGAACTGTTGGCCGAAGACTGGCAGGCCACCACGATCGCCGCGCCGGCCAACATCGCTTTCTGCGGGCCGGACTTGCGCACCCTCGTGGTCGCGAGCCTTTCCCGCTGGCACCTGGCCTGCGCCACCGTGGAGACGCCCGGCCTACCGCTCGTGTACCCGTCGATGTCGTGAGACCTATGCCCCACACCTCCATCCACACCCACGGCTGCCGCGTCTCGGATGAGTGGACGCTGCGCGGGATGCGCGCCGCCGTGCTGGAGAACGAGCTCCTGCGTGTGCTGGTGCTGCTGGACCGCGGCGCGGAGATCGTCGAGTTCCGCTACAAGCCGCTGGACCTCGACCCGCTGCTGCGCCTGCCGGTGGAGCTGCGCGACCCGGCGCGCGTGGTCCCGTCGGTGGCGGGCGGGAGCGGCACGTACCTGGACTACTACGCCGGCGGGTGGCAGGAGATCCTCCCGAACGGCGGGCCACCCACCTCGTACAAGGGCGCGGAGTACGGCCAGCACGGCGAGGTCTGTCTGGTGCCGTGGGTCTCCGAGGTGCTCGAGGACACGCCTGAGCGGGTGAGCCTCCGCTGCTCCATCCGCGCGCTCCGCACCCCGCTACGCCTTGAGCGCACCATGACACTGGAGCGCGGCCGCGCGGCCCTGGTGCTCGACGAGCGCCTGACGAACGAGGCCGGCGAGCCGCTCGACGTGATGTGGGGCCACCACATCGCCTTCGGCCTGCCGTTCCTGGGCGACGGCGCGACGATCGCCACCTCGGCGCGCCGGCTGCTGGTGCACGAGGAGATGCCCGGCTTCACCCCGCGGCGCCTCGCCCTGGGCCACGAGGGGGCCTGGCCCCACGCGCCCGGGAGCGGCGGCGGGACCGTCGACATGAGCGTGGTGCCCGCGCAGGCCGAGGCCGAGGGGCGCGAGATGTGCTATCTCACCGAGTTCGACGGGCCGGCGTGGTACGCGATCGGCAGCCCGACGCACGGGGCCGGCTTCGCCATGCGCTGGGACGGCGACCTGTTCCGCTACCTGTGGCTGTGGCAGGAGCTCGGCCAGGCGCGCGGCTACCCCTGGTGGGGGCGCACGCACACTGTCGCGCTCGAGCCCTGGACCAGCTACCCGACCCTGGGCCTCGCGGAGGCCGTGCGGCGCGGCACGCAGCTCACGCTGGGTGTGGGCGAGACGGTGTCTACGCGCCTGGTCGCGTCCGCCTACCAGGGCCGCGGGCCGGTGACCGGTGTGGACGAGGACGGGACGGTGGTGTGCCTTGAGGCTTGAGTGCTGAGTGCTGAGGGCTGCACGCCGAAAGTGTTTTCGGCGCAGCCAAGCGTGCCGGACACCACCGCCCTGTGATGCTGAGCGACGTAGGCCGTGCCCTCTGGCTGTCTTGCAGTGCACCAATCGTCTGCGGCCGATGGAGCGAAGCATCTCGCCGCGACGGCAGCGCGCCGCCACGCGAGGTGCGTCGCCGCGCGCACTCCGAGTCAGAAAGGACCACCATGGAGCTTGCCGGCAAAGGGGCGATCGTCACTGGCGCCGCCAAGGGGATCGGCGCGGCCGTCGCGCGCGCGCTTGCCCGTGAGGGGGCGTCGATTGTTATCGCCGACGTAGACACCGCCGGTGCCGAGTCGCTGGCCGAGGAGCTGCGCGCCGCGGGCGGCCAGGCCCTCGCCGTACGCGCCGACGTCTCGCGGTCGGACGACGCGCGGCGCCTCGTCGACGCGGCCGTCGAGCGCTTCGGCGGCGTGGACCTGCTGGTAAACAACGCCGGCATCCAGACCTACGGCACCGTCGAGACCATGCCCGAGGAGGAGTGGGACCGGACGCTCGGCGTCAACCTCAAGAGCGTCTTCCTGGTCTCGAAGTACGCCGTGCCCGAGATCCGCCGGCGCGGCGGCGGCGCCATCGTCAACATTGCCTCGATCCAGGCGCTCGCCACCCAGCCCGCCGTCTCGGCCTACGCCGCATCCAAAGGCGGCATCGTCTCCATGACCCGCAGCATGGCGCTGGACTTCGCCGCCGACGGCATCCGCGTCAACTGCGTCTGCCCCGGCTCGGTGGACACGCCGATGCTTCGCTGGGCCGCCGACCAGTTCGGTGCGGGGGATCCGGAGGGGGCCGTGCGGAGCTGGGGTGGGCTCCACGCGCTCGGCCGGGTGGCGCGGCCCGAGGAGGTCGCCGAGATGGTGCTGTTCCTCGCCTCCCCGCGCAGTTCGTTCTGCACCGGCGGCGCCTACCTCGTCGACGGCGGCATGCTCGCCTCGTTTGCCTAACGTAGCTGCCAGACAGCAGTGGCACGCTCCTCGAGGCGGCGGGAGCGGCGGGGTAGGGCGCTGCGCTCCCATATCTCCCCTGCAGCGGGTCCCGGCGAAGGTGCCGGCTGAACAGCGTAGCTGAGACACCCATGCCAGAGCAGACATTCATCGAGGCGATCCGCTCCGCCCTGGCCGACGAGATGGCCGCCGACGAGCGCGTGATGGTGATGGGCGAGGACGTGGCCGTCAAGGGCGGCGTGTTCCTGGCCACCGACGGGCTGCTGGCGCGCTTCGGCGACCTGCGCGTGATCGACATGCCGATCGCCGAGGCCGGCATCGTCGGCGCGGCTAGCGGCGCGGCACTGCACGGCATGCGACCGGTGGCCGAGATCCAGTTCGCCGACTACATCCACCCGGCGATTGACCAGATCCTCAACGAGGCCGCGCGCATGCGCTACCGCTCGAACGGGGACTGGGGCTGCCCGATTGTGGTGCGCGCCCCCTTCGGCGCCGGCATCCACGGCGCCCTCTACCACTCGCAGAGCACCGAGGCGCTCTTCACCAGCACCCCCGGCATCAAGGTGGTCATCCCGTCAACGCCCCACGACGCCAAGGGTCTGCTAGTGGCAGCTATCCGTGATCCGGACCCGGTGGTGTTCTTCGAGCACAAGGGGCTCTACCGCTCGCTGCGCAGCGAGGTGCCCGCCGGCCTGTACGAGGTTCCGCTGGGGAGTGCTGTGGTGCGGCGCGCGGGGTCAGACATGAGCGTGCTGACCTACGGGCTCATGACGCACTATGCTCTGGAGGCCGCCGAGGCCCTCGCGCGCGAGGGCCTCGAGGCCGAGGTGCTGGACCTGCGGACGCTGGCGCCGCTGGACCGCGAGGCCATCCTGGCCACGGTGCGGAAGACCGGCCGGGCGCTGGTGCTCCACGAGGACAACCTGACCGGCGGGGTCGGCGGCGAGGTGGCCGCCCTGATCGGCGAGCACGCCTTCGAGTATCTGGATGCGCCCGTGCGGCGCATCGGGGCCCCAGACGTCTTCAGCGCGCCCTTCAGCGACGAGCTCGAGGCGCACTTCATGCTGACGCCCGCCAAGGTCCTGGCGGCGATGCGGGCGCTGGCTGCCTACTGAGCGGGGAACGTAGCGTCACTTCCCCATCGCGTACGCGATCCCTGCCTGGAGCGAGCTGCGCGTCACGATGCTCGTCAGGTCCACGCCCAGGCCCACCAGCGTCTGCGCCACCTCGGGCCGGATGCCGGTCAGCACCACCCGCGCCCCGAGCAGCTTCACCGCCTGCGCCGCCCGGAGCAGCGCGTTAGCCACCTGCGTGTCCACCACCGGCACCCCTGTGATGTCCAGGATCGCCACGCGCGCGTGGTTGGCCGACACCCCCTCGAGCAGCCCCTCGATCACCTGCTGCGCCCGCGTGCTGTCGATCGAGCCGATCAGCGGCATCGCAACCAGGCCGTCGGCCAGCGGGATGAGCGGTGTGGAGAGCTCGCGCAGCGCCGCCTGCTGCGCCATAATCAGCTGCTCCTGGCTCTCGCGCAGCGCCTCCTCGGCGCGGATCTCCTCGGTCACGTCCTGCACCTGTGAGAGCGCGCCAATCGCCTCACCCTGCTCATCCCGCAGCAGAGCGTTGTACCACTGGCACGTCAGCACGCGCCCGTCCTTGTGCTTGTTCTCGTGGCGCAGGCTCGAAAGGTTCTCGTTCCGCAGCACGCTGGCGGAGATCGCGCGCGCATCGGCCGCCTGTATATCCGGCACCAGCAGCGCGATGATGTTCTTCCCCACCGCCTCGTCAGCGCTCCAGCCGAAGATACGCTCAGCGGCCGGGTTCCAGCGCAGGATCGAGCCCGTTCGATCCCACTCGATCGTCGCCAGCGGCGAGGTGGCCAGGCTCTGCTCGAGGCGAGCGTTCACCCGGCGCGTCTCGGCCTCGCGCTCCTTCTGGAAGTAGATCGTCACCGTGCGATGCACGGCGTCGAGCTGATGCATGATCGTGGTGACCCCCTCCTTCGCCCCGCCGACGCCTGCCACTAGGGCGTCGAGCGCCGCGGCGAGCAGCTGCTCGCGGGCCGCGTCGAGGAAGATGTGCGTCTCCAGGGCGGGCAGCCCCGGGCCCTGCGGGTCGTTGAGCAGCTCGCCGCACCACGCCGCCGCCGCATCCGGGTTGCCGAGCGTGGCGATGAGCGCGCCCACGGTGCGATCGGATAGCGCGAGCCGGCGCTCGGCCGGGATGGGGCCGAGACCGGGGCTCTGCGCCATAGCGGCGGCCAGCGCCGGCCGGTGAGCATCGAGGAATACCCCGAAGGTCGTCAGGTCTGTGGCAGTTGAAGGGCTGTCTATGTTCGTGGAGTATGAGGATGTCATGCACTACCCCTGCGTGTGGCGCTGTTCGCCCTTCATCGTAGCAGGCCCGGCCCCGGCCAGCATCACCGAATCAGAGTCGGTTCTGTTGCGGTCCTGCGCGCCTCTTGACGCACTGCGCAATGTTTGTAACTCGCCCCGATACCATGTCCTCACCCATCGGTCTCCGGTCCGGCGATGAGCCGGTGTGCGGTCGCGTACAATAGGCGCCCCGCACCTGCGGGAGACTCAAGCATCCCTGAGTAAGGAGGACGGTGTGGTCACCACACAACGGGTTGAGATACTGGGGCCGGTGGCCGGGCAGTGGTCGGAGATACTGACGCCTGATGCGGTGGACTTCGTCGCCGCGCTGGCGCGCGCGTTCGAGCCGCGGCGCCGCGAGCTCCTGGCCCGCCGCGCCGAGCGCTGGGCCGCGCTCAAGGCCGGGCAGCTGCCGGACTTCCTGCCGGAGACTGCCCACGTGCGGGGGGGGGACTGGAAGGTGGCCCCCATCCCGGCCGACTTCGCCAACCGCCGCACCGAGATCACCGGCCCCACCGACCGGCGCATGGTGATCAACGCGCTCAACTCCGGCGCCAACGTCTTCATGTCGGACTTCGAGGACGCCAACGCGCCGAGCTGGGAGAACCTGGTGGACGGGCAGCTCAACCTGCGCGACGCCATCCGCCGCACGATCAGCCTCACCACGCCCGACGGCCGCGAGTACCGGCTGAAGGACCAGGTCGCCACCCTCGCCGTCCGCCCGCGCGGCTGGCACCTGGTCGAGAAGCACGTGCATGTGGATGGTGAGCCGGTCGCGGGCGCCTTCTTCGACTTCGGCCTGTACCTGTTCCACAACGCCCGCGAGCTGCTGGCGCGCGGCAGCGGCCCGTACTTCTACCTGCCCAAGATGCAGAGCCACCTCGAGGCGCGTCTCTGGAATGACGTCTTCCTCTTCGCGCAGGAGCGCATGGGCCTGCCGCGCGGCACCATCCGCGCCACCGTGCTGATCGAGCACATCCTGGCCTCCTTCGAGATGGAGGAGATCCTCTACGAGCTCCGCGAGCACAGCAGCGGGCTCAATCTCGGCCGCTGGGACTACATCTACAGCTTCATCAAGGCCTTCAACCACCGGCCGGACATGGTCTTCCCAGACCGCACGCAGGTCACGATGGCCACCCGCTTCCTGCGCGCGGCGGCTGAGCTGGTGGTCTACAGCTGCCACAGGCACGGCGCGCACGCGATGGGGGGCATGTCGGCCTTCATCCCGAGCCGGCGTGACCCCGAGGTGAACGAGAAGGCGCTGGCGACGGTGCGGGCCGACAAGGAGCGCGAGGCGCGGCAGGGCTTCGACGGGGCCTGGGTGGCGCACCCGGACCTGGTGCCCACGGTGCAGGCGGTGTTCAACGCGGCCTACGAGGGCCCGCACCAGATCGCGCGCGTGCCCGAGACCACCGTGGGCGCCGCCGACCTGCTGGCGATCCCGGAGGGGCAGATCACCGAGGCCGGCCTGCGGAACAATATCAGCGTCGGCCTGCAGTACATCGAGGCCTGGTTCGGTGGGCGCGGCGCGGTGGCGATCTTCAATCTGATGGAGGACGTGGCAACGGCCGAGATCGCGCGCTCGCAGCTCTGGCAGTGGGTGCGCTACGGCGCCAAGCTGGACGACGGCCGAACGGTGGACGCGGCCATGTACAGGGCTCTGCGCGACGAGGAGCTGCACGCGCTGGTGTCCGGCCGTGAGCAGCACCGCTTCGCGCAGGCCGCCGAGCTGCTCGACGAGCTTGTGCTGAGCGAGGAGTTCATCGAGTTCCTCACTGTGCCGGGCTATCACCGGCTGGACTAGGGGAAAGCGGGGGGCCGGGACCGCAAGCCCTCGGAGACAATCTGCTCCTACGTTCAGGCCGAGGGGTCTGGGGGCCGCAGGCCCCCAGAGAAAATCTCATTCTTCTTTCGTGCCGGAGGGGCGCAGCCCCTCCCAACCTCCCCGCAAGGGGAACGAGGGGAAGGACCATGAGCACCATCGGGCGAGAGCGGGAGGCGCGGGATCTGGAGCAGCGCTGGCGGGTGGACCCGCGCTGGCAGGGGGTACGGCGCGACTACAGCGCCGAGGAAGTCGTGCGCCTGCGCGGCACGCTGCGGGTGGAGCACACCTTAGCGCGCGCCGGGGCTGCACGCCTGTGGGAGCTGCTCCGCAGCGAGCCGTACATCGCTACGTTCGGGGCGCTCACCGGCGCGCAGGCCACCCAGATGGTCCTGGCGGGCCTCAAGGCGATCTACATGAGCGGCTGGCAGGTGGCCGCCGACGGCAACCTCGCGGCGCAGACTTACCCGGACCAGAGCCTTTACCCGGCCAACAGCGTCCCGGCGCTGGTCAGGCGCATCAACAACGCGCTCCAGCGCGCCGACCAGATCTACGCGGCCGAGGGCAAGGGGGACATCTACTGGTACGCGCCGATCGTGGCCGACGCCGAGGCGGGCTTCGGCGGCGCGCTCCACGCCTTCGAGCTGATGAAGGCGATGATCGAGGCCGGCGCCGCGGGCGTCCACTTCGAGGACCAGCTGGCCTCGGAGAAGAAGTGTGGCCACCTCGGTGGCAAGGTGCTCGTGCCCACCTCGCAGTTCGTCCGCACCCTCACGGCGGCCCGGCTCGCCGCCGACGTGCTCGACGTGCCCACCCTGCTTGTGGCGCGCACCGACGCGCACGCCGCCGCGCTCCTCACTACCGACGTGGATCCCTACGACCACGCGTTCGTCACGGGCGAGCGCACATCCGAGGGCTTCTTCCGCGTGAAGTCCGGCCTGGAGGCGGCCATCGCCCGCGGCCTGGCCTACGCCCCCTACGCCGACCTGATCTGGTGCGAGACCTCGACGCCCGATCTGGGCGAGGCGCGCGAGTTCGCGCAGGCCATCCACGAGAAGTTCCCTGGCAAGCTGCTGGCCTACAACTGCTCGCCCTCCTTCAACTGGAAGAAGAAGCTGGACGACGCCACGATCGCGACGTTCCAGCGCCGGCTCGGCGAGATGGGCTACAAGTTTCAGTTCATCACGCTGGCCGGCTGGCACCTGATCAACTACAACGCCTTCGAGCTGGCCCGCCAGTACGCCTCCGAGGGCATGAGCGCCTATGTGCGGCTCCAGCAGGCTGAGTTCGGCGCCGAGAAGGACGGCTACACCGCCACGCGACACCAGCGCGAGGCCGGCACCGGCTACTTCGATGAGGTCGCGACGGTGATCTCCGGCGGGACGTCGTCCACCACTGCGCTGGCTGGGTCGACGGAGGCGGAGCAGTTCCACTGATAGGCAGGCAACTGTGAGCCGCAGAGGACGCAGAGCCCACAGAGACCGACCAGGCTCGTCTGGTCTCTGTGGGCTCTG
>JBDLTZ010000325.1:0-24437 GCA_039805565.1 Chloroflexota bacterium
GCAGCGTGCGTGTTGTGCTGCGTGTTATGCGAGGGGGGCACCGGCCCCCTCGCGCTCCCCCCGCCGGAGGGGCGCTTGCGCCCCCTCCGGACCACCCCCGCAATGCGATCCGTACCGGACCGATATCACGGTGACACACTACTGAGTACGTGTCCCGGCCTCATCTCACAAGATGTGCTCCCGATCCTGTAGGTCGGAGGCTCAGTCATCGTACCGACCGATATCGGTCTGCTCGTGCTCCCGTTGCAGGGGGTCTGGGGGCGGGCGCCGCCCCCAGCGGGGGTGCAGGGGGCGGAGCCGCCCTGCAAGAACACACCGCCGCGCCAAGCGGCGCCCAGCCCCGCGGCGCCTGAGCACCCTAGAAATCGTGCGGCTCGTCCGCGATCTCCATCTTGCGCCGGGCCACGAAGGCGCGCAGCTCCTCAGCGGTGCCCGGGTCGAGCGGCGGCGGCTCGTGCTCCGCCAGGATCCGCTTCACCTTCGCGTTCGCGCGGGCGTAGGCGTCACGCGAGCCGTCCAGCTCCCACTGCTCCGCCGAGCTGTAGTCGAACAGCTCCGCGCGGTAGAACGCGTCGCGGAAGTGGCGCATGGTGTGCGCCGAGCCCAGGTAGTGCCCGCCGGGGGGCACCTCGGTGATCGCGTCGAGCGCCAGCCCCTCGTCCGAGAGATCCAGCCCGCGCGCCCAGGTATGCAGCTGCCCGAGCACCTCGCAGTCCAGCACGAACTTCTCGTAGCCCGCCACCAGGCCGTTCTCCAGCCAGCCGGCCGCGTGCAGCACAAAGTTGGTGCGGGCCATGACCGTAGGAAGCATCACCATCACCGACTCATAGCCTGCCTGCGCGTCGGGCAGCTTGGAGGAGGAGAACATCCCGCCGCCGCGGAAGGGCAGCCCGTAGCGCCGGGCGAGCTGCGACGAGGCGTAGAGGCCGACCTGGCTCTCGGGCGAGCCGAACACCGGCGAGCCGCTCTGCAGATCGATGTTCGTCAGGAACGAGCCGTAGACCACCGGCGTGCCGGGCTCGATCATCTGGCAGAGCGCAATCCCCGCCAGCGCCTCGGCGTTCTGCTGCGCCAGCGTCCCAGCGATCGACGCCGGTCCCATCGCGCCGGCCAGGATGAACGGCGTGATGATCATCGCCTGGCGGGCGCGGGCGTAGACCTTGATCGCCGCCAGCATGCGCTCGTCGTAGCGCCGCGGGCTCGAGACGTTGATCAGCGAGAGCAGCGCGGGGTTCACACGGATGGCGCCCGCCCCGAAGAGGATCTCGGCCATCCGCACACTGTCGGCGGCGTTCGGGCCGGAGGTGACCGAGCCCATGAAGGCCTTGTCGCCGTAGGTGATCAGGCTGAGAAGCATGTCCAGGTGGCGAGTGGAGACTGGCTCGTCGGTGGGCTCGACGATCGTGCCACCGGAGTGGTGGATGTAGGGCGTGGCGCCGGCGAGCCGCACGAAGTTCTGGAAGTCGGCCAGGGTCGCCTCGCGCCGGCCGCGCTCGTAGTCCTGCACGAAGGGCGGGCCGTAGACCGGCGCGAAGACCACCTGGTTGCCGCCGATCTGGAGGCTGTGCGCGGGGTTGCGCGCCAGCTGAGTGAAGCTGCGCGGGGCCTTCGCCACGTAGGCCTCGGCCAGACCCGGCGGGAAGAAGACCGTCTCGCCGCGGACGTCGGCGCCGTGGTCGCGCAGGATCGCGCGGGCCTCGTCGTCGTAGAAATCGATGCCGAGCTCGGCCAGGATACGCAGCGACGCCTGGTGCAGCCGCTCGAGCCCCTCGGGCGCGAGCAGATCGTACACTGGGAGGTCGTAGCGGATCGGGTGCATGGCGGCCGGTGACGACGCGGCGGCCTGGCGGGCGCGGCGCTCCCTCCTGCGGTCGGTGGCCTCGGTCATGCGCGCTCCTTCGCTACGCGGAACATACCGCCTCTTCGCACTGCTTGACACTACCGTGGGTGCGGAGTATTATACCGCCAATCCAGCAATTGGTCTAGACCACTAGAGAACCGATCGCCGCACTCCACACGGGCGCGGCTGGGAGCGCGAGAGCGTGGCGCTGAACAAGCAGAGTCCGGTGCCGCTGTACTACCAGCTGGTCGAGCTGCTGAAGGAGCAGATCCGCCAGGGGGAGCTTCAGCACGGCGAGCAGCTCCCGCCGGAGCGCGTGCTGAGCGAGCACTACGGCATCAGCCGGATGACCGCGCGCCAGGCGATCAGCTACCTCGTGCGCGAGGGGGCGGTGGTGGCGAAGCACGGCCTGGGCACCTTCGTGGCCGAGCCGAAGCTGACCTACGACGCGCTGCACCTGCTGGGGTTTACCGAGGAGAGCATGCGCCGGGGCGGCACAGTCGTCTCACGCGTGCTGGAACAGCAGCTGGTCACTCCCCCGGCGCGGGTGGCGGAGGGGCTGAGACTCGCCCCTACCGCCAAAGGCACCAAGATCGTGCGCCTGCGCCTCTCCGACGAGACGCCGCTGCTGCTGGAGACAACGTTCGTGCCCGCGGCGCTCTGCCCGGGGCTGGCGGAGCAGGACCTGGCGACCCACTCGCTCTACGCCGTGATGGAGGAGCGGTGGGGCGTGCGGCTGATGCACGCGCGGCAGGCGCTGGAGGCGACGATTGCCAACGACTACGAGGCCGAGCTGTTTGGCGTGGCGCCGGGGACCGCGATGATCTTACTCGAGGGCGTGACGTACGACGACCAGGATCGGCCGGCGGAGTACTTCAAGGCAGTCTACCGCGGTGACCGTTTCAAGTTTGCCTTCGAGAGCGAGCGCGGCGGCGGCGCCGAGTCCTCCGGCGGCCCGCGCCTCAGCGTTGTTCTGGCCTAAATCATCTCGGGGGTTGCGCCCCCGCAGCTCCCGCTCGCTGCACCGCAGCGTTTGTGAGGAGGTCACCGATGACCTACACCCCCTCGCCGCGCCCGACGTTCGACGGCGCGGCGCACATCCCATACGAGGCCGCCCGCCGCCACCTGTGGGGCGACGAGGTCTCGGGTGAGGTGGCTGACTGGATCTATGTCTCGAGCGACAAGATCCACCAGCTCGTGTTCGGCCTGCCGTCCGGCGCGATGTTCCGCCACTCCGAAGCCCACCGCACCGTGTTCGCCGCCGACGAGATCTACTACGTGCTCAGCGGCGCGATGCTCTGCTGCAACCCGGAGACCGGCGAGGTCCACCGCGCGCTGGCCGGCGAGGCGGTGTTCTTCCGGCGCGACACCTGGCACCACGCGATGAGCGCCTCGGCAGAGCCGCTGCGGGTGCTGGAGTACTTCGCGCCGCCCCCATCGCAGGGCACCTCGGGCGCTTACTCCCGCACCAAACCCTACCTGCACACACCCCGCTACACCCGCGACGAGCTGCTGGGGCAGTGGCCGATGGCGCAGGGGGAGACCCAGCGCACAGACACGATGCGGGTGGTGCGCGACGCGGACCTGCTGTGGCGTCTGGAGGGGAGCGAGCGGCCGGTGCCGGTGGGGCTGCTGTGCGCCACCGAGCACCTGACGGTGGGCAAGCTGCGGCTCCTGCCGGGCCAGAGTAGCGAGCCCGAGGCGCACGGCGGCGACGAGAGCCTCTACGTGCTGGAGGGGACGCTGAACGTGCGGCTGCCGGAAGCGCAGGGGGTGCGCTGGTTCGAGCTTAAGCCCGGCGACGGCTTCTACATCCCCGAGGGCGTGCCGCACCAGTACTACAACGTCGGGGCCGCGCCGGCGGAGATGATCTTCGGCGTCGCGCCGCACTACCTGCCGCGACCACAGGGCGAGTGAGCGGCCTGCGGGGCGCAGCCCCCGAGAGAAACCACTCACCAACCCGATAGGACCCTATGAGCTACGCACTCGGAATCGACGTCGGCGGCACCAAAATCGCGGGTGGCGTGGTGGACCTGGAGACAGGCCAGGTGCTGGTGCGCCGCTCCACGCCCACCCGTCCTGAGCGCGGCGGCGAGCCTGTGCTGGCGGATACGCTCGAGCTAGCGCGCGCCCTCCACAGTGAAGCCCGGGCGCTCGGCGTCGAGGCGCGCGGCGTGGGTGTGGGGGTCTGCGAGCTGGTGGACCCGGCCGGGCACGTGACCAGCGGCCACGCGGTGCAGTGGGCAGGCCTGCCGGTGCGCGAGCGCCTCGAGGAGATCGGGCCGGCGGCCGTGGAGGCTGATGTCCGGGCACACGCGCTAGCCGAGGCGCGCTTCGGCGCCGGACGCGGGCTGGATCTGTTCGTCTTTGTCACGGTGGGCACCGGGATCAGCTCCTGCTTGGTGCAGGGCGGGCGTCCGCTCGCCGGGGCACGCGGCAACGCACTGGTGCTGGCGAGCAGCCCGACCACAGTGGTGTGCGAGCGCTGCGGCACGGTGAACCGCCCGGTCCTCGAGGAGTACGCCTCCGGCCCGGCGCTAGTAGCGCGCTACAACCGGGACTACGGCGGGCACGCGGCCCGTGGTGAGGACGTGCTGGCGGCGATGGAGGCCGGAGACGCGCATGCGTCCCTCGTCGTAACAAGCGCTGGCGCCGCCCTAGGCGTGGCGTTGGGCTGGCTGGTAAACGTGCTCGACCCTGAGGCGGTGGTAGTAGGCGGCGGGCTAGGGGCTGCCGGCGGGCCCTACTTTGACACAATGACCGATTCGACCCACACGCACATCTGGGCTGACGCCACGCGCGGCCTGCCGATCCTGCGTGCGGCGCTCGGCCCGGACGCCGGGCTGGTCGGCGCGGCGCTGACCGTGGCCTAGCAGGGAAGAGGCTGGCACAGCGCGCAGGCATGGCGGAGGGCCTCCGCCCTCCGAGAATCTCTTTCAGAACACCGGTGGAGGGATGTCCCCATCGGCCCGCCTGGAGGCCGAGGGAAGAAGATACCTAGCGAAGGGAGCTGACCATGCGAACCGAGGACAACGAGGTACGTCGGACACCTGTCAGCCGAAGGGCCTTCCTCCGCGCGGCCGCCGTCGCGGGCGGGGCCGCCATTCTCGCCGCCTGCGGTGGCAGCCCGGCCGCCACGGAGCCCACCGCCGCGCCCGCATCGGAGGGCGAAGCCGCTCCGGCAGCCACCGCTGCCCCCGCGCAGGCATCCGGCGGGCCGGTGGAGATCGAGTGGGTCAACCCCTACACCACCCCCGCAACGCAGGAGGCCATCCCGCTGATGATCAGCGCGTTCGAGGAGGCCAACCCCGGCATCAAGGTCAAGTATCAGAACCCCGGCATGGGTGACGGCTACACCGAGGCGCTGCTGTCGCGCATCGCCGGCGGCAACCCGCCTGACATGGCCACGCTTTTCAGCACCCCGGCGGAGTTTGCCGCGCGCGGCTCGCTGCTCGAGATCGACCAGTACATGCAGGGCGCGGCAATGGCCAAGCCCGACGCCTTCTACAGCGCGCCGCTCAAGTCCTGCCAGTGGCAGGGCAAAACCTACGCCCTGCCCTCCTCGGCCGGCGCCGGTGCGATCTACCTGAACGTAGCTAAGTTCAAGGAGAAGGGCATCACGGTGGATCGCGAGTCCTTCCCGAAGACCTGGGACGAGGTGCGCGCGCTCTCCAAGGAGTTCATCGTCACAGACGGCGGCGAGGTCATCGAGGCCGGCTACACGCCGTTCGTGGGCGGCTCGTGGCTCTACCCCGCCTGGGCAGCCATGAACGGCGGCAAGCTCTACGACGCCGCCAGCAACACCTACACGCTCAACTCGGACGAGAACGTGGCCTGGCTGGACTACTGGCTGCGCTGGCTCGACGAGGACTACGGCGGCGACATAGAGCGGCTGGCGGCCGCGGGCAACTGGGACGACGCCTACCCGGACAGCCAGTTCCAGCTGGGCAAGCTCGCGATGACCAACAGCGGCAGCTGGGCCGCCAGCGACGCCGACATCCCCTTCGAGTGGGAGGTGGTGCGCTTCCCGTTCGGGCCGGGCGGCAGCCAATCCTACACCGCCTTCTGGCCGAACTGGTGGGCCGTCCCGAAGGGCACCAAACACCCTGACGAGGCCTTCAAGCTCGTGGAGTGGGTGGCGACCAAGGGCTGGGAGACCTGGTACCGCTTCATCCTGGATACGCCGGCCTGGAAAGAGATCCCACAGACGGTGGTCACGGCCAAGCTCGTGGAGAACACCAGCCAGGAGCGCGCCGAGAACATCAACGGATTCTTCGCCGACTACCTGAACGACGCGGTGGATATGTGGAACTCGCCGGTGGAGAGCTTCGCGCAGGAGACGCTCGGCGCCGCAGTTGCCGACGTGCTCGCCAAGGTCAAGTCGCCCAAAGACGCGCTGGCCGAGGCCAACAAGCTCTGCCAGGACAAGCTCAACGAGACGCTCAAGGGGTAGCCTTTCGAGGAGTTCTGGAGGGGCTCCGCCCCTCCAGACGATTATGTTTCTCGGGGGCCTGCGGCCCCTGTAGCCCCTCGGGTAAGGAGCTGGCCGATGGCGACTGCGACACCGACGCGGCGGGCAGGCGCGCGACCGCGGATCAGCAAGCAGCTGCGCGACGACATCCGGGCGTACCTCTTCGTCGCGCCATGGATCATCTCGCTGCTGGCCTTCACCGCCTACCCGGTCATAGCGTCGTTCTACTTCGCTATGACCAAGTACAACATCCTTGAGCCGCCGGAGTGGGTGGGGCTGGAGAACTTCCAGCGCATGTTCTTCGAGGACCCGCTGTTCTGGATCGCGGTGTCGAACACCACCTACTACGCGCTGATCTCGGTGCCGCTCAGCCTGCTGGTGGCGCTCCTGCTGGCCATGCTGCTCAACCAGAGCGTGCGCGGCATCGGTGTCTACCGCACGGTCTTCTACTTGCCGAGTCTAGTGCCGGCCATCGCCAGCACGATGCTCTGGCTGGTGCTGCTCAACCCGCAGAGCGGCCTGGTCAACGCGGTGCTCGAGACGGTGGGCCTGCCGCGCCTGGGGTGGCTCAGGAGCGCCGAGTGGTCCAAGCCCGGCATGATCCTGATGTCGCTCTGGACCGGGGTGGGCGGCGCGATGCTGATCTTCCTGGCAGGGCTGAAGGACACGCCGCAGAGCCTGCTCGAGGCAGCCGAGATCGACGGCGCCAATAGCTGGCAGCGCCTGCGCCACGTGACGCTGCCGCTGCTCACCCCAACGATCTACTTCAACTTGATCATGGGCATCATCGCCTCGTTCCAGATCTTCGGGCAGGCGCTGGTGGCCGGAGGCTCCGGGGGGTCGGTGGGGCCGCGCAACTCACTGCTGATGTACATGCTGCTGCTCTACCGCGGCGCGTTCCGCAACTTCGAGATGGGCTACGCCTCAGCGCTGGCGCTGGTGCTGTTCGTAGTGCTGGTGCTGCTGACGCTGCTGGTGGTGCGCTCCTCCAGCTACTGGGTGCACTACGAGGGGGGCCCGCAGCGCTAGCGCCGAACGCTTCGGGCCACGAGGAAGCTTTGTACAGCCAGCAGACACGATCAACCCCACTTGAGGGGGCACCAAGACGCTGAGCTTGGCTGCAGGACGGAGCCCGCGCGAAGCGGCGCGGGAGACACAACGGGGGTTGCTATGGCCCACCAGATCGCCGGGCGCGCCGCCGCGCCGGCCCAGGCCAGGCGCGGAGCTGGCACGCGCAAGCTCATCCGCGGACTGATCGCGCACGGGCTGCTGATCGGCGTCGGCGCGCTATTCGCCGTGCCATTCCTGTGGCTGGTGATCACCTCGCTCAAGCTGAAGAGCCAGGTCTTCACCGATCCGCTGGTCTGGATCCCGGACCCCATCATGTGGAGCAACTACCCGAAGGCGCTCACCACCCCCGGCTTCCCGTACCTCCAGCAGCTCGGCAACACGCTGTTCTTCGCCATCACGTCCACCGTCGGTATGACCCTATCCTCCGCCGTGGTGGCCTACGCCTTCGCGCGCATGGCGTTCCGCGGCCGCGACCTGCTGTTCGCGGTCACGCTCGCCACCATGATGCTGCCCGGCATCGTGACCCTCATACCGACCTACGTGATGTTCAGCACCTTCGGCTGGGTGGGAAGCTACGCGCCGCTGGTCATACCGATGTGGTTCGGCGGAGCCTTCAACATCTTCCTGCTGCGCCAGTTCATGATGACCATCCCGCTCGACCTGACGGACGCCGCGCGCGTGGACGGCGCCAGCGACCTCCTGATCCTGTTCCGCATCATGGCGCCGCTGGTCCGCCCGGCGCTGATCGTGGTGGCGCTGTTCCACTTCCTCGCCACCTGGAACGAGTTTATGGGTCCGCTGATCTACCTCGACGAGGTGAGGGAGTACCCGCTGGTGCTCGGCCTGTACACCTTCCGCGGTCGCCAGGGCCAGTCGATCGAGTGGCAGCTGATCATGGCCGCCAGCCTAGCGGTGATCGCGCCGGTCATCGCGCTCTTCTTCGCCGCCCAGCGCTACTTCATCGAGGGCGTGACCCTCACCGGCCTCAAGGGAGGATAAGTTAGGACACAGCAGTAGCTCCGCCCGTCGCTCGCCATCAGCCGGGCGCTGCCGCGCCCAGTCGAGACGTCATCAGCGTCAGGGCGCAGCAGCTCCCTGCGCCCGTCGCTCGCCATCAGCCGGGCGCTGCTGCGCCCCCGATCGGAGATGAAGAAACATGACCACGAACCCCGTCCGCATAGGTATCGTCGGCTGCGGCAGCGTGATGCGCGGCCCGTACACCAACCAGATCCGGCGCATGCTCGCCCGCGGCATGAACATCAAGGTCACCCGCGCCGCCGACACCGTGGCCGACCGCGAGGGCATCGTGCGCGAGCGCTTCGGCGAGATCCCGTTCAGCACCGACTACCGCAGCGTCACCGAGGCCGACGACGTGGACCTGGTGCTGGTGCTCACCGCCATGCAGGCCCACGGCCAGATCGCCAAGGCGGCCCTCCAGGCCGGCAAGCACTGCCTGGTTGAGAAGCCCATGGCGCCGACGCTCGAGGAGGGCGCGGAGCTGCTGGCCCTGGCGCAGCGGAGCGAGAAGATCCTGCACCCCGCCCCGCACGTGGTGCTCAGCCCGACCTACCAGACTATGTGGCGCCGCATCCACCGCGGCGACATCGGCCAGCCGCTCCAGGCGCGCGCGTTCTACGGCTGGAACGGCCCATCGTGGGGCCAGTGGTTCTACAAGCAGGGCGGTGGCCCGCTGTTCGACCTCGGCGTCTACAACGTCACCAGCCTCACCGGCCTGCTCGGTCCCGCCCGCCGCGTGACGGCCCTCACCGCTCAGGCGCGCCCCGAGCGCGTGGTGGACGGCGAGAAGATCCGCATCGAGACCGAAGACTCAGCCCACGTGCTGATGGAGCACGACGGCGGCGTGCTCTCGGTGGTCTCCACCGGCTTCACCTACCAGGCCTACCGCGTGCCGGCGATCGAGATCTACGGCAGCGAGGGCACCATCCAGATGCTCGGCGACGACTGGGACCCCGAGGGGTACGAGCTGTGGCAGAACAGCGTCGGCGCCTGGCAGATCCACGGCGAGACCGACCCGGACTGGCCCTGGACCGACGGGCTGCGCCACCTGGTGGAGTGCATCCAGGCCGGCACCCGGCCGATCGTCACGCCCGAGCACGGCTTCCACGTGCTGGAGGTGATGCTGAAGGCGATGGAGGCCGGCCGCACCGGGCGCGCCCAGACGATCGAGAGCAGCTTCACGCCGCCCGAGTTCTTCCAGGATGGCGAGAGCCGCCACGCGCACCTGGTCCACGACCGCACCAGCGGCCGGGTGGACTAGCGCTCCACCCGACGCCGTAACGGCGCGGCGGGCCCGCCCTAGTGGTCACGCCGTAACGGCGCAGCAGGCCCACACAACCACCCCGTGGTAAGAGACCAGCCTGCTGCGCCCCGCCGAGGAACCTATGGCACGAATCAAAATCGCCTACATCGGCGGGGGCAGCACCCGGGCGCCGGGCACGCTCGCCTCGATCATCCACCAGGGCCAGAACTTCCAGGGCTCCGAGGTGGCGCTGGTGGACTTCGACCCGGAGAAGCTCGGCGTCGTCAAGACGATCGCCGACAAGATGGCCCGCGCCCACGGCGTCGACCTGACGGTGACAACCTTCACCGACCGGCGCGCCGCGCTCGAGGGGTGCGACGCGGTGCTGAGCAGCTACCGGCCGGGCGGCTTCGAGGCGCGCTATCTCGACGAGTCGATCCCCCTCCGGCACGGCGTCATCGGCCAGGAGACACAGGGGCCAGGCGGGTTCTTCATGGCGCTGCGCTCGGTCCACGCTATGCAGGGCATCATCACCGACATGGAGGCCGTCTGCCCACGCGCGCGGCTGTTCAACTACACCAACCCGATCAACCTGGTGTCGCAGGCGGTCACGCGCCACAGCCCAGTGCCGATCGTCTCGCTCTGCGAGGGGCCGATCGTCTTTTCGCGCGGGGTGGTGCGCGCCGCCGGCCTGGACCCGGACAGGATCGACGCGACGATGATCGGGCTGAACCACGCCTGCTGGAGCGTGCGCCACGAGTACGAGGGTCAGGACGTGATCCCGCTGCTGCGCGAGGCGCTCGACCGGCTGCGCGAGACACCGGGCGCGAGCCGCCACGCCCTGCGGATGCTTGAGCTGGCGTCGATGATGGACGCGATCCCGGCCGAGTACTTCCAGTACTACTACTTCAAGGAGGAGGTGCTGGCCGAGCTGCGCGCCAAGCCGACCACGCGCTCGCAGGACATCCTGGCGCGCGTGCCGGACTACTGGGCGCACTACCGCGAGCAGGCGGCGCTCGACGAGCCCGAGCTGGACCCGGCCCGCTCACGCGGCGGCATCCACGAGCTGGAGCTGGCGATCGACGTGATGGACGCGCTCTACAACGACCGCGGCGAGGTGCTGCCGGTGAACGTGCCGAACCGCGGCGCGATCGCCGACTTCCCCGACGACCTGGTGGTGGAGGTGCTGGGGTACGTGGATCGCCGCGGGGTGACGCCGCTGGCCCAGGGACACATGCCGCGCCAGGTGCTCGGCCTGCTCAAAATGCTCGGGGAGTACCAGTGGCTGGCCGGCGAGGCCGCCTGGTGCGGGACACGCAAGGACGCCATCCGCGCGCTCGCCAGCCACCCGCTGGTCTTCTCGCTGCGGCTCGCCGAGACAATCTATGACGAGATGGCCGCCGCGCAGCGCCAGTATCTGCCGGAGCGGCTGCTCACATAGCGCGGCGAGGACTGCAGCAGGGAAAGACATGACCTACATCCTCGGCGTGGACGCCGGCAACACCAAGACGATCGCGCTCGTGGCGCGCACCGACGGCACGGTGCTCGGCAGCGGGCGCGCCAGCTGCGGCGACATCTACGGCGCGGGCCACCCGGACCGGGCGCTGGCGCAGGTAGACCTGGCGGTGGGGCGCGCGCTCGACGCCGCCGGCACGCGACCTGAGGACCTGGAGGCCGGCGCGTTCAGCATGGCCGGCGCCGACTGGCCCGAGGACTTCGCGCTGCTGGAGGGTGCGGCGCGCGAGCGCGGCCTGGGCCGGCGTGTGGCGGTCTACAACGACGCGATCGGGGCGCTCAGGGCCGGCGCGCCCGAGGGGTGGGGCGTGGTAGTGGCCTGCGGCACCGCTGCGGCCGTGGGCGCGCGCGGCAGGGACGGGCGCATCTGGCACAGCAGCTTCTGGCAGGAGCACGGCGGCGGCGACCATCTCGGCGAGAAGGCCTTGCGCGCGATGATGCGCGCCGAGCTCGGCGTGGACCCGCCCACGCTGCTGACCGAGCGCGCCCTGGAGCTCCTCGGTATGCCGAGTGTCGCCGCGCTGCTGCACGCCCGCACGCGGCGCGAGCTGTCCGAGGACGAACGACCAGACATCGGCAGGCTGGGACGGGTGCTCCTCGACGCCGCCGCCGACGGGGACGCGACAGCGCGGCGGATCGTTGTGGAGCACGGCGCGGCGCTGGGGGACGATGCCCTGGCGGCGGCGCGGCAGGTGGGACTGGAGCACGAGGACTTCCCGCTGGTGCTGGCCGGCGGCGTGCTGCGTCACCCCTCGCCGATGCTGCGCGACGCCCTGGTAGCGCGGGTGCTCGAACGCGCGCCCGGAGCTGTCCCGACGCGCATCCGCCTCGAGCCGGCCGCCGGTGCTGTGCTGCTCGCGCTCGAGCTGGCCGGCGTGACGGTCACACCGGCGCTGCTTGAGCGGCTGGAGCCGAGCCTGCCACCCGCCTCGTTCTTCGCGACGTAAGGGTGTCAGCCCGCAGCGAGGGTTTGGGAGCACAGCCCCCGAACATACAGCCCCACCACTCTAGTGCAAGAGGGAGCGCAGCTCATGAAAATACTCGTCACCGGCGCGAGCGGCTACGTAGCCAGGTTCGTCACCGAGGACCTGCGGCGCGACCACGAGATCGTGCTGCTCTCGCGCCGGCACCCATCTGATTCAGGGCACGGCCTCCGGGCCGACGTGCCCTTCATCCGCGGCGACCTGACCTCGCCCGAGGACTGCGCTCGGGCGGTGGAAGGCGTGGACGCCGTGGCCCACATCGGCGCGAACAACTGGCTCGGTCCAGACACCTTCCGCAACAACACGGTGGGCACCTACAACCTGCTCGAGGCTATGCGCCAGGCGGGCGTGCGGCGCATGGTGTTCGCCTCGAGCAACTGTGCGCTCGGCCACTGCGCCCCGGCCAGCGGCCGCTTCGTACCCGACACGCTGCCGATCGACGAGACGCACCCGAGCCGAGTGGAGGACGAGTACGGCCTCTCTAAGCTGGTGAACGAGGAGACGCTGGCGGCCTTCGCGCGCGGCCACGGCATCGAGAGCTACGCGCTACGGCTCGGGTGGTGCTGCGGGCCGGAAGAGTACCGCCACCGCTTCGAGAAGCCCTACGATGCGGCCGGACACGCGGGGGGGTTCTGGTGCTACGTCGACATGCGTGACGTGGCGCAGGCCTTCCGCAAGGCGCTCCACGCCTTTCCCATGGCGCGCCCCGCCTGCGTCCCGGTCTACATCAACGCCGCCGACACCATGGCCGACGAACCCACCGCGGAGCTGATCGCGCGGCACTATCCGCAGCTCGCCAACCGCGCCGGCGCGCTCGTCGGCCACGACTCGGTCTTCAGCTGGCGCCGCGCCCAGCAGGCTTTCGGCTACGCGCCGCAGCACTCCTGGCGTGACGAGCGGCCGCTCTAGCATACCTTGAGAGGAAATGAGCCATGAGCAACTATCTGCGCGCCGGTCTCGTGGGGCTCGGCAGCCTCTCGCAGCGCGGCGTCCTGCCACACCTGAGCCAGCCCGACGCCCGCGAGACCATCCGGCTCGAGGCGGTGGCCGATGTGGTGGAGGAGCGCGCCCGCCAGACCGCCGCGCGCTACGAGGTGCCGCGCTGGTTCACCGACATCGACGCGATGCTGGCGGGCGCCGACCTGGACGTGGTGCTGATCATCACGCCAATCACACAGCACTACGAGCAGGCGATGAAGGCCATCGCCGCCGGCAAGCACGTCTACGTGCAGAAGGCCATGACGGTGACGCTTGCGGAGGCCGATGCGCTGCTGGCGGCGCGTGACCAGGCCGGCGTGAAGCTCGCCGCGGCCCCCGGCTTCGAGCTCTTCCCCACCACCGCACTCATACGTGAGGTCGTGCAGTCGGGCGCGCTCGGCCGGGTGGGCGTGGCGCAGACCTACACGATGGGCTTCGGCCACGAGCACGAGCCAATCCGGGGTCAGGAGGGCGCGCTGGCTGCGATCGACCCGAGCTGGTACTACCGCCCGGGCGCCGGCCCGCTGCCCGACGTGACGGTCTACGCGCTGCAGCTCGCCACCAGCGTCCTCGGCCCGGTGCGGCGGGTGACAGCGCTGGCCAACCGGCTGGTCCCCGAGCGCACCTGGCGCGACAAGACGATCCAGATCGAGGTAGCGGACAACAACCTCGTGCTGATGGAGTTCGCCTCAGGGACGATCTGCACGGCGATCGGGTCGGACGTGCGTGGGACGAGGCGGGCGCAGTGGGGTGCGCTGGATCTGTACGGGACGCAGGGCTCGCTGGAGGTGACCGACGTCGACCAGGCCACCGGCTACCCGCTCAGCTTCACGGTGCGCGGCCGAGACCCGCGTGAGCACAAGGGCGCCCTCCCGAACCAGCCGTACCTCACGGGGGCGCACCTGGAGATCGAGGAGGGGCACGTCTACTGCGATATCATGGACCTTGCGGACGCTATCCGCGAGGGACGCGCGCCCCGCGCTACGGGGGAGCAGGCGCGCCACGTGGTGGAGATCATCGAGGCGGCGCAGCGCGCGTCGGCCACGGGACAGGCGCAGGAATTGATAAGCACGTTCTAGGCGACTCGGGCGGCGTTACGGATCACCCACGTCGCCCGCGCTGGAGCGCGTTGACCGCGTAGGGGCGCAGCAGCCACCACGATCCTTCCCGTCAAAACGATCCCGATGCTGCTGCGCCCCTACGTGTCCTTCCGCTCCTCGCTCCCCTTGCCCTTCCGCTCCTCGCTCCCCCTGCCCTCGTCCTTCCGCTCCTCGCTGTCCCGGCGTTGCTCGTCACCCCTGCCCGGGATCTCGCCGCCGTGACCCGGCGGTGGGATGGGTGGCGCTGCTTCGGCTGGGGCCGGCACGGTTTCAACCGGGGCCGGAGGCGCCACGACGTTGACCGGCGGCGCGGCGTCCGACGCCGGGGGCGGCACTCGTGTCGCGCTCGGTGGGACTGGTGTCGCGCTGGCTGTCGCCGTCGCCGTCAGGGTCGCGCTGGCTGTCGCCGTCGCCGTCAGGGTCGTGCTGGCTGTCACGGTCGCGCTGGCTGTCGCCGTCGCCATCGCTGTTGCAGGAGGCATGGTACGCGGCTCATCGGCGGCCAGGACGCTCTTCACTGGGGTCGCACCATCGCCGCCCGGGGGCGCGCCTGCGCTGGCGAGCAGCCCGGCAACCACAGCCGGTACGACGAGCAGGCTCGGCCAGACTCGCCGCCACCGGCCTGCCCCCTGCTTCTCGCGCCAAGCGCTGTGTCGCTCGGGCGCCGCGCTCCGCTCCCATACGCTCGTCGGCGCGCCGTGGAGTCGCTCGGACGCGAGGAGTGCCCTCACGGCATCGAGCCGCTCTGGCACCGGCGGCGTGCGCCCTGCCTCGCTCAGCAGCGTTTCGCTTGGCGTGGCCGCGATCGTTGCGATGTCGTGCGGGGTGACGGTGGCGCCAGAGACCGGCCGTATCGAACTCGCCGCCAGAGACTCCACGCCCTCGGCGTCCGCCGGCCAGGCCTCGACCAGCGCCCGCGCGAGGTCCACCGCCCGCGCGTAGCGCTGCGCCGGGTCCTTCGCCAGCGCCGCGTACACCACAGCGTACACTGGCGGGGGGAGATCCGGCCGCAGCTCCTCGAGCGGCGGCGGCGGCGACTGGAGGTGCTTCATCAGCACCGACAGCGGCGTCGGCCCCTCGAACGGCGCCCGGCCCGCCAGCAGCTCGTACAGCACCACCCCCAGCGCGTAGATGTCGCTCGAGGGGGTCACCGGCCGCCCCTCGGCCTGCTCGGGCGAGAGGTAGGCCGGCGTACCACAGATCACGCCCGTCTGCGTCTGCCGCGCGTCGGCGAGCTGGCTCCTGGCGATGCCGAAGTCGGTGAGCACGAGCGTCCCCGCTGCGCCCCAGATGGCATTGCTCGGCTTAACGTCGCGGTGGATCACGCCCGCCGCGTGGGCCGCGTCGAGGCCCGCCGCAAGCTGGCTCACGATCGCCACCGCCTCCGCGCGCCCCAGACGGCCGCCGCGCTCCGCCAGCCCGTGCAGCTGCTGCTCCAGCGTCGGGCCGGGCAGCAGCTCCTGCACCATATAGGATACGCCGGCGTAGAGCCCCAGGTCGTACACGGCAACGATATTGGGGTGGCGCAGCCGCGCCAGCACCAGCGCCTCGTGCTGGAAGCGCTGCGCAAACTCCTGCGAGGCCGTTGGCTCGGCGAGCACTTTGAGGGCGACCGGGCGCTGAAGCTTGCGGTCGAAGGCCCGGTAGACGCGGGACATCCCGCCCCTGCCGATCAGCGCCTCGATCGTGTAGCTGTCGATTGTCTGACCAATAAGCTGCTGGTCTACCATAGCATTGCCTATCATCCACATCCAGAACCGTTACCATTTACAAGCGCAGGATGCGTGCCGCACAGCTTCTACCATTCGCCTTCGTAGGATGACAGTTGTGTCATCGAAAGACTGTCAACCCTTTCCTACGACTGTGCCACGTACTCCGCGGCCACCCAGCCCTCGATGCCTGCTGCGTCGCGCACCGGGAGCCACCCCATCCCCTCGGCGATCACCTCCTCGCCCAGCACAGTGAGCGGCGTGCCGTCCGCCAGCGTCGCGAGCGGCACACTCTGGGGACTTGGGTCAGCACGTAGCACGAGGCCCAGCCCCTCGGTGCCCGCGACGAGATACGGGGCGGCGGACTGCACGGCCTCGGCGGTCGCGGCGGGCGCGGGAGCCGCAGCGCCGGGAGCGGGAGCCGCAGCGCCGGGGGCAGGAGCCGCTGGCGTCGCGGTCCCCTGCTCGAAACGCTGCAGGATGTCGGAGCGCGCGCTCGACGGGTTGGATGAGGTCGCGCCTTTCGTGCCGAAGTCGGGCCGCGGCGTGGCGAACCCCTGCCCGAGGATCAGCCCCACGATGACCAGCGCGGCGATGCCCAGCAGCGCCGCGGGCAAGTGCCAGCGCGGCCGCTTGCGCCGCAGGACCAGGATGCGGGTCGAGAACGTCTGATAGATCGGCGATCGGTTCATCTTCATCTCTCTTTCGCGTGCCACAGGTCGGGCAGGGCGTCGGCGTACAGCGCCGTCCCGAACCAGCCCCACTCCTGCGCGTACAGGTCGCGCGGGTCACCCCACACCACACCGAGCTCATCCCGCGTAACGCTGCCGATGCGCGTGCTCCACAGCCGGTGCGCCGCGCCGGGGTCAAGCGTCAGCAGTGCCGCCAGCGCGCCCGCGTCACTCACCGTGCTCGGCGCAGCCTCGACGATCCGCCCGTCGCGGGCGTAGATCGCGCTCACCTCACCCTTGCGCGCCACCTCGTCCCGCAGGAAGCCCGCCTGCCGCAGGTAGGCCTCGGACCGCCCGTCCCCGGACCAGCGCCCGTCCAGCGCCACCCGCCAGTAGGTGCGCGCGGCGTCGTAGCCGTACTGGGTCGTGTCCTTGTCCTCCAGCGCCAGCGGCACGAGCTCCCCCCCGTTGCGCTCAAGCCCCACCCAGTCCGGCGGCAGGCCGGTGGTGCGCTTCGCCCCCAGCGTCGAGCGCGAGGCCTCGAACAGCACCTCGTAGCTGGTGTCCACCAGCGCGAGCCAGTCGTGCGCCGGGTCAGCCTCGGCGAACACGCGGTAGGCGTAGGGCGCGAAGTAGCTCGGGTTGAGCGCCACGACCTCCTTGCTTGTCGCCCAGTCGCCCGCCGCCAGGTACGGCCGGCCGTCCACCGTCACCACCTCGCGCTCCCAGACCGCCTGCGCCATGCGCGTGCCGGCCTCCACCAGCGCGGGAGCGTCCCAGCGCCGCCCGGCCATCAGCAGCGCCAGCGCCGTGTCCACGGTGGCGTCGGATGCGGTGTGCGCGTCCACCACCTTGCCGTCCTGCCAGAGCCACGCCGGCAGCCCCCCCTCGTCAACCAGGTTCGCCTGCGTCCAGGCCCAGGCCCGGTCGAAGGCCTCGCGGTCGCCGGACCACACCGCGCGCAGCATCGCGTAGGACTGCGCCTCCGAGGTCACCTGCCCGCTCGCGTCGGGGTAGGCCCCCGCCTGCTCGAAGCGCTGCGCGATCGCGTCCGCGCCATCCGCCAGCAGCCGCTCCTCCGTCAGGCCCGGCTTCGCCACCTTCCACAGCTCGATCACGTCGCCGTCGGTCTCCCAGCGCCGCACCAGGTGCGCGTTGCGGAGCGCCTCGATCGTCACGGTGTTGTTGGTCTGCTCGAAGATCCCCTCGATCCCGGGCAGAGTCAGCACGTAGTCCACCGTGCGCCAGTCCTCCTTGAACACCCCGCCGCGGATCTCGGGGTCCAGCGCCACCTTCCAGTGGTTGTGGGCGTTCGGGAAGGCCGGGCCGCCCAGCCCCGCCTCGCGCAGGTCGGTCCAGGGGTCGTCGTGGATCACCATCCGGCTCTCGGGCGGCACGTTGCGCTTGACCCAGGCCACCGACTCGCGGGCCGACTCGGCCGGGCGCGCGACGTACAGCGGCAGCAGGGTGCCGGCGGCGGCGTAGCCCCCCACCAGCGCCGCAGTCGCCACAGCCGCGGCGGACCCGGCGGCGCGCGCGGGCAGGAGCGAGAGCACCATGTTCGCCACCAGCGCCAGATTGAGGCACAGGAACGGGATCGCGAACAGCACGTAGAACACCAGCACCACGCCGCCGCGCCCGAGGTAGTACAGCGGCAGCAGCCCGAGCAGCCCGGCCACCAGCGCCTGGCGGTTGCGCACGCCGCGCACCAAGTTCACCAGCACCGCGCCCGCGCCCCCGGCGAACAGCAGCGGGTCGCGCGCCATCCAGTCCTCGCGCACATACGTCCAGAACTGGTTGTCCAGGTTGAACATGCCGCCGCCGCCGCGCGTGGCCTGCCAGGTCAGCGCCTCGACCAGCGAGACGTGCGCGCCGCCGCTGTTGAACAGGAAGAAGGCGAACGCCGAGCCGGCCGGCAGCAGCTCGCCCTTCAGCGCGGCGAACAGCGGGTAAAGGCTGAGCACCATGGCGGTGGGCACCAGCCAGCCCAGCAGCGCGAAGCGCCCGTGGTGCGGCCGGCGCTGCTGCCACGCCAGGTAGAGCATCGCCGGCGTCAGAAAGACCGCTGTCTCCTTGCTCAGCGCGGCGAGCCCAAAGCAGATGCCGCTCAGGGCGAAGCGGCTCAGGCGCCCGTGGCCGTCCAGCACCAGGTTGATGCTCAGCAGCAGCCAGAAGAGCATGATGTTGTCGAGCAGCACCAGGCGCTGGTAGAACACCGCCAGCGGCGAGAGCGAGAACAGCAGCACCGCCAGCGCCGCTGCCGGGGCGCCGCACCCGAGCTTGCGTACGATGCGGTAGAGCATCGGCACCATCGCCAGGTGCAGCAGGAGCATCAGCACGCGGCCGCCGTCGATCGCGTTGCCGAAGGTGAACGGTCCGCCGGTCAGGCCCATCCAGGCCCCCAGCATGATCCAGCCGGCCGGCGCGTGGTCGTAGAAGTAGGTGTACGGCGCCAGGCGCCCCTCGCGCAGCACCGCCCAGGCCTGCGACATATAGATGCCCTCGTCGCCGAGGCCGGCCTGGCCGGGGTTGTTAAGCATATTCAGCCCGTGGGCCACCAGCGAGACGAGCACCAGCGCCAGCAGCAGCGCGCGCTCGTCCAGGGCCGCGGCCCAGCCCTGCCCCCACGTCTTCGGGGACGCGAGCCGGGCGGGGCGGGTGGAAACAGTTCGTGCCATTGTTCAGTATCCCCGTACGTCTCTACGAAATATCAATTGCGCGTCGCTCGTTCACCGATTTCAGCATGGCTGAGCCGCCCACGCGGTGCGCCCCGATATGCTTGGTCTTCTCCCAGCTGTTCATGCCGCGCAGCTGCCGCCACACCCCGCGTAGCGCCCCCGCCGCCAGCAGCCACTGGAACGGCAGGTAGGTCACCAGCATCAGCAGCGGCGAGAGGAGCGACGGCCGCAGCCGGTGGACCGAGGTGAACTCGTACAGCCCCACCAGGCTGATGCCGAGCTGGATGATCAGCATGTACACCGGCAGCAGCGTCAGTATCGCCACCAGCACCGGCAGCTTCACCAGCAGCATCAGCCCCAGGCTCACCGGCACGTACAGCATCGTCAGCGCCTGGAACAGCGGGAAGGCCAGCGTGTAGAGCGCCAGCAGCCGCTGCTTCAGAGTCGGCAGACGGCGCCAGTCCCCCTTGCCCAGCACCTGGAGGAACCCCTGGTTCCAGCGGGTGCGCTGCTTGATGAACTGCCCCACCGTCGGCGGGGTCTCCTCGCGCGTCACGTAGTCGTCGTCGTACAGCACCCGCACCGGCACGCGGTCCGCGCTCAGCCGCACGCCGATATCGGCGTCCTCGGTGAGGCACTCCTGGTCCCAGCCGCCCATGCGCTCCATCAGGGCGCGCTCGATGAACACGGTGTTGCCGCCCAGCGGCACCATGCCCACCTTGGCGTGATAGTGCATGCGGCTCTTAAACCAGAAGAAGTACTCGAGCACGTTCCAGGACGAGAACCAGCGGTCGGCGTAATTCATCAGCTGGACGCCGCACTGCACCACCGGCGCGTCCTCGCGCACCATCACGGTGTTCACTGCGTTCAGGATGTCGGGGTGCGGCTCATCCTCGGCGTCGAAGATTGTCACCACGTCGCCGGTGGCATGGCGCAGGGCCACGTTCAGACCGTGCGGCTTGTTGATCGGCGGGTCGTCGAAGGTGATCAGCCGCACGTGGCTCACCCCGCGCGCGCGCAGCTCGGCGAGCTTCTCCTCGACCTTGGCGATCGTGCCGTGGTCGCCGGCCTCGATCACCACCAGCACCTCCACCAGCTCGCGCGAGTAGCGCAGCTCTACCACGCGCTGGATGGTCTCCTGGATGACCTCCTCCTCGTGGCGAGCCGGGAGCAGCACGGTGAAGCTGCGGCGCGGCGGCGCGAAGGTGCGCGGCGCGCGGTTCTGGTCGCGCTTGGCGTCATCCTCCCAGGCGTACAGCATCAGCGCCGCCGAGTAGGCCGACTGCGCCGCCAGCAGCACAGACCAAGCGGAAAGGGCGATGTGCCAGATGTTCACGAGCCCACCTCCCGCTCCATAAGGTCATGGCTAGTAACAGCACTCTGAAGGGCGGTGGCCTGGAGGCTGTTCGGCACAGACGTGCCGGAGCCCAGAGCCGTCCTGTTCAGCGTTCTTCCTTCAGCGTTCAGCGTTCCGGCACGCCGCAGCACCCACACCATCCGCATCGCCTCGCCCACGATCGCGCCGGACATCTTGCTGACGCCGTGCTCGCGCTCCGTGAAGATGATCGGCACCTCGCGCACGCGGAAGCCGGCTTGGATCGCCCGGTAGGTCAGCTCGATCTGGAAGCCGTAGCCGGCCGACTGCACCGAGTCCAGGTCCAGCGCCAGCAGCACACGCCGGTGGAAGCACTTGAAGCCGCCGGTCAGGTCGCGCACCGGCACGCCGAGCACCGTGCGCGCGTAGAGCGATCCGGCGCGGCTCAGAAGCTGCCGCCGCACCGGCCAGCGCCGCGTGCCACCGCCAGGCGCCCAGCGCGAGCCGAGCGTCAGGTCGGCCTCGCCCGCCAGCACCGGGGTGATCAGGCGCGTCAGGTCGGCCGGGCTGTGCGAGAAGTCGGCGTCCATCTCCACCACCTGCTGGTAGCCGCTGGAGAGCGCCTCGCGGAAGCCAGCCAGGTAGGCGGTGCCGAGTCCCTGCTTGCCGGGGCGGTGCAGCGTGCGCACCCGGTGGCTGCGCGCCGAGAGCGAGCGCGCCAGGTCGCCGGTGCCGTCGGGCGAGTTGTCGTCCACCACGAGCACGTCGATCGCCGGGTCCTGCCGCAGAATCTCCGGCACCAGCCGGCCCAGGTTCTCGCGCTCGTTGTACGTCGGTATAATCACAAGCGTTCGCATTGTCATATCCTTGACTCTTCCACCGAGCGGCACTGGAGCAACTTCGTCGCCCACGGAGCAGACATCGGCTGACCGAAAGTGAACTAAACGTGATCCATCCTGCCGGCGCCCCGCGCGCCCCACGTCCAGCGGGCATTGGCGAGGTAGTTCCAGCCGGTGGCCGCGCCCACCGCCACGAGGTTGGCGGACAGCAGCGGCGCGCCCACGGACGTCAGTAGCGAGAGCAGCGCCACGCTGATCGCCATGCCCCCAAGCGCGACGCCGTTGTAGCGTAGCAGGCGCCTGAGGGGCGGGCAGTCCGTCACGCCGCGGAAGGTCCAGCGGTCGTTCAGCAGAAAGTTCCAGAGGATGGCGGCCTCGGTCGCCAGCGCCCCGGCAAGCCACACGGGCACCCCGCCGCGCGCCGCCAACAACCACAGCGCCAGCGTGTTCACCGCTAGGCCGCTCAGCCCCACGGCGCCGAAACGCAGCGGGCGGGCCAGCCGCAGCCCTAGGGACCGTACCATTCGGGAGGTGGTCACAGCGTCGCCCCACTCGCACCCGCGCCCGGCCGCTCCGAGCACGATGGCCGAATGGTACTATCCAAGAGGTAGTACTGGGGTAACCGAGAGTGATCTAAAGGTGATCCGCTTGGGGTTAGCCCCCCACCGACTGCTCGCGCAGCGGGGGCTCGTCGGCGCGCGGTATGAAGGCCACCTCGGAGTCGAGCCGGAAGCCGACGCGCGGCACAGTGGTGATCTGGGGCGGCTCCGCGCCCGCCAGCTCGGCACTGGCACGTAGATTGCGTCTGAGCTTGGTGACGCACGCGTTCAGCGCGTCCTCGCAGGTCAGGTGGTCGTACGGCTGGCCCCAGGCCTCCAGGAAGCAGGCCTCGCGCGTGCAGACGGTGCCGGGGTGCGTCGCCAGGTGCAGCAGCAGCCGGTACTCCAGCGGGCTCAGCGTCACCGGTTGGCCAAAGACCTGCACGGCGCGCGCCCGCTCGTCGATCTGCAGCGGCGGCGGCGTTACGCTCAGCACGAACAGCGTCTCGTCTGGATCCGAGAAGCCCAGCGCCACCTCCTGCGACCCGAGCCAGATGACGTCGCCGGTGGCGAGCTGGTAGCCCTGCTCGATCCGCCTGCCGTTCACGAACGTCCCGTTCGCGCTGCCCGAGTCCGATATCAGGTAGCGGTCGTGCTGGATCTCGATTGTGGCGTGTAGGCGCGAGACCGTCGGCAGCGGAATTACGATCGTGCACGACTCGGATCGCCCGATTGTGATCACGTCCTTGATCAGCGGGAGCTCGTCCCGCCCGCCGTCAGGGCGGCTGAAGGTCAATACTCCTGGCTTGGTTCGAGGCATAGGTGGGGCTCGTGAGCTGATGGCGGATGTTCAGAGGGGAGTGCGCGCCACAGTTCCAGCCCTCCAGCGCAGAGATCACAATGGATCATCTGAAGGGCCGCGCGCTCGGCCAGTACGCGCTCGTCGCGGTGGTCGGCCGCGGCAGCACCGCCACGGTCTACCAGGCCTATCAGCAATCCCTGGGCCGCTACGTGGCCGTGAAGGTGCTGCACCCCAACCTGGACCCGCAGTTCGACGCCCGCTTCGAGCGCGAGGCGCAGGCAGCAGCGCAGCTCCACCACCGCAACATCCTGCCGATCTACGACTACGGTGAGGAGGGCGGCGTCCGCTTCTTCGTCACGCAGTACATCGAGAACGGGCAGAGCCTGGCCGACGTGGCCACCGGCGGGCCGGTGCAGCCGCTCGACGCCCTACGCCTGGTGGCGGACCTGCTCGACGCACTGGACTACGCCCACCGCAAGGGGGTCATCCACCGCGACGTGAAGCCGTCAAACGTGCTGATGCCGCTGCCGGACTGGCCGCTCCTGGCGGACTTCGGCATCGCCAAGCTGCTGGACGAGACCTCCCACCTGACGCCGCCGGGCCAGATGGTTGGTACGGCGGCCTACCTGGCCCCCGAGCGTGCGCTCGGGCGCCCGGCAGACGCCCGCACCGACCTGTACGCGGTGGGGGTGGTGCTGCACGAGTTGGTCACCGGGCGCGTGCCGTTCGAGGCTTCCTCCCCGGCGTCGGTGATGATGCAGCACGTCCACACGCCGCCGCCGCCCGCCCGCGCCATCAACCCATCGGTGCCGCCGGCCGTAGAGGCGCTGGCGCTGCGGGCGCTTGAGAAAGAGCCGGCGCAGCGCTACCAGAGCGCGGCCGAGATGCTGGCCGACGTGCGCCGGGTGATCGAGCAGGTGCAGCGCAGCGCCGCGCAGTCCGAGCTCGCCGGGATGCTCGCGCGCGAGGTGGGCGCCCCAGCCAGGAGGTACGACACGGTTGAGCTACCCAACCTCCGGCCCACGCCCGCCTCGAGCCTCCCCGCACCTGCAGACGACGAGCCGCCGCGACGGCGGCTTGCGCTGCCGATCCTGGCGCTGCTGCTGCTTGGGGCGCTGATGGCGGGAGGCGTGCTGGCCCTGCGTGGAGGGGGTGTATCGGGGGAGACAGCACCGACGGCAATAGCGCAGCGGGGTGAGGGGGCCGCCGCGGTGCCCACTGCGACGGAGATGCCGCCTGCGGCATCCGGCTCGGCAGCTGCTGGCATGGCCAGGGAGACAGCGGAGGCCGCCGCTGACGGAGCCGCGGACACGGCCACGGCGACAGCCGAGCGGCCGGCGCCTACCGAGGAGCCCGTGCCAACCCCCAAGCCCGATCCCACGGCCCTGCCCACCGATGAGCCGAGCCCCACACTCACGGAGGAACCAACCGAGGAGCCGGCGCCTGCCCCGGCGCCCCCCGTCACCGCCCCCGAGCCCGGCGCCACGCGCATCGCCCTCGACGACGACGCCTGGGCCGGCGGGTTCGGCGGGGCGAGCGGCCCGCGCAGCTACGGCGGCCGCAGCGCCACCTGGGTCTACGGTCAGGGCACCGGCTACGAGACCATGCGGGCGGTCTTCACGCTGGACGTCGCGCCGCAGGGGGACGCGCGGCTGACTGTAGAGGG
>JBDLTZ010000326.1:0-2577 GCA_039805565.1 Chloroflexota bacterium
GGGCTGCGGCTCCTCCCTCTCTTCTGGCTTCCGTTTTTTTGTTTACTAGCGGCATTCGGGGTAAGTACACGATGCGTGGAAGGAGGTTTCTGTGAGAGACAGGGCAGCTCAGTTGGCAACGCAGCCCCGTGAGATAACCCGGCCGCTGCTGGTCGTGCTCCCGAGCATCAAGAGCGCATGTCGTAGTTTTGCGCCTCTACACAGCCAGGAGGAAGAGGACACAGATGGGTAATTCGCTCCAGCGCCTCGAAGTGCTCTTCGTTGGCGCGATCATGCTCGTTGCCGGCCTGGTAGCCGTGCTGCTGCTGTTCGTGCGCCCCCCGCCGCAGCCGACGTACATCCAGGCGACGGCCGTGCCGGTCAGCGCGCTCGGCGCGACACCGGCGCCAAGCGCTGAGCCGGCCATCGTGCCGACGACGGCCCCCCAACCTACGGTCGCCACATCGGAGGTGGTCCCGGCCCCCTCGTCGCTGAGCGGGGCTGCGCCCTCCGTGCTGCTCGTCGCCTGGCCGTTCCTGCTGCTCGCCGTGGGCGTGGGCGGGCTTGGTCTGACGGGCGGGCGGATCGTGCGTCGCCGCCGAATGGCCTACACCGGCCAGAGCGTCGGGATGCTCCTCGATGCCTCCGACGCCGCGACCCGCGAGGCAAATCTGCGTGTGATGCAGGACCTCCACGCACAGGGACACCTCCCCCCCGAGCTCGCCGTCGCTGCGGGTCTGCATGGCGGCAAGCGCGTCCTGCGGCTCCCGACGGTGAAGCTCCCGACGGTGAAGCTCCCGACGGTGAAGCTCCCGACGATCCGCCTCCCCGAACGCACGGCCCCGGTGCAGCCGCCGATGGTCGTCGCACCCGAGGCGGCGCCCGCCCCCACGTCCGCCGCACCCCTCACCGGACTCGGCGGGGCGGTCGTCGAGGCGGACCCGGCGCGCACCATGCGCGATGACGAGCTCGGTTCGCTGCTCGCCGCGCACGAGGTCACGCTGCCCGAGGTGATTATCCCGGCCGCATCCCCAGGCGAGAGCGACGCCGGCTGGAGCGCCGAGGACCGTGCCCTCGCGGTCGCCGCCGCGCTCGCCCAGGTGTGGTCGGCCGAGCGCTTCGTCAGCCCGGTGCTGGCGATCGACACGGCCACCGCCCCCGGCTCAGCACAGGTTGTGGTGACGGTGGACGCCGTGCCTGACGAGGACGAGCGCCTGACCGCCCTGCCTGACCGCCTCGCCGCCATACACCCGACGTGGCGTGCGCGGTGGCGCCCGGCGCAGCAGCAGACCGCGACCTTGAGCGTGGACGTGCAGACGGCCGGCGCACTGCCGGGGGCCGGCGGGCCGCTCATCGCCCCGGTCCTGCACCACGGGCGCGGCGGGAAGGTCGCCCGCTACTTCCCGCTCGGCACCTGGCGACACCTCGGCTTCTACGGCGGCGGTGCGTTGGGCGCCCTGCACGCGCTCGTGACCAGCCTCCTCTACACGCAGCCGCCCGCCAACACCGCCTTCGCCGTGCTCGACCAGGGGCAGATCAGCCCGCTCTACCGGGGCGTGGCGCACCAGGTCCAGGCCCCCGGCGACGTGCGCGTGACGTGCGAGGCGCTGACCCGCGCGCTCCGGCGTGGCGGGGGCTCTCGCGCCGACGTGCGCCCGCTGCTGCTGCTCGTCGTCGAGCCCGACGCCGAGGCGCTCGCGGCGCTGACCGCACTCCTGGCCCGCCTGCGCCAGCAGCCGAGCGCGCCGGTGCACCTCCTCATCGCGCAGGAGCGGCTCAGTGCGGCCGGGCGTGAGCTGTACGCGATGCTCCCGGCGCTGATCACCAGCGGCGGGCAGGGCGCCGCGTCGTGGCTGCCAGGGCAGCAAGGCGAGTGGCCCAGGCGGGACGCGGCGCGGCTCGTCGGGCGCGGGATGCGCGTCGAGGGGCGGGCGATCGCGCAGACCGAGGCCGAGGCCGCTGAGCTGCTCGCGGCGCTGCGCCGCACGCCGGCCGCGCTCCCGCCCGTGCTGTGGGACGCGCCGGCGCTGGTCGTCGAGGAGGAGGTGGTGACGCAGGACGTCGCGCCGCTGCCGGACGCCCCGCCGCCAGTCACCGCGACGCCAGTGGTCGTGTCGCAGGTGGTTCCGGTGCCGGAGGCCCCGCTGCCCGTTGACGTGCCGGTTGTCGAGGCCGAGGCGTCCACCGTACCGGAGCCGCCCGCGCCGGTTGTCGAGGCCGAGGCGCTTGCCGCATCGGATGTGCCGTCGCAGGGCGCCGACGACGCGGCCCCGGCGGGTGACGAGATGACGCCAGCCGAGGAGGAGGGGCCTGTGATTGTTGCGGTGGACGCTCCACCACCCGCCGCCGAGCCCCATGCGGCAGCGCCCGAGCTGCTGATAGCAGTGCCGGAGGCTGAGGCGCCGGTTGCGGCCCAGCCAGGTGCAGCCACCGCGCCGCCGGTGGATACGGTGCAGCCCGACCCGCTGCCGGTCGTGCCGGAGGCCGAGGTGGCTACGAACGTACCGGGCGGGGAGGGAACGCCCCAGGATGTCGTCGCCGATGATGACGATCCCATCTTCGGCCGCGCGTCGCGTCCCGTAACCCGTGTTGTTGTGA
>JBDLTZ010000327.1:0-23424 GCA_039805565.1 Chloroflexota bacterium
GCCGGTGCCCCCCTCGCATAGAAAGAGAAACAACATGACAACCAACGACATCTGCTTCCTCGAGGCCACGGCGCTCACGCGGATGATACAGGCGCGGGAGGTCTCATGCGTCGAGGTGATGGAGGCGCACCTCGCGCAGATCGAGCGCGTCAACCCGCAGGTGAACGCGATCGTGACGCTGCTCCCCGAGCGAGCCCTGGCCGGGGCACGGTCGGCCGACGAGGCCCTGGCGCGCGGCGAGCCGGCGGGGCCGCTGCACGGCCTACCGGTGGCGCACAAAGACCTGATCTACACCAAGGGAGTCCGCACCACGCGCGGGTCGCCGATCTTCCGCGACTTCGTGCCGGACGAGGACGACATCATCGTGGAGCGGCTGCGGCACGGCGGGGCGATCATGGTCGGCAAGACCAACACCCCCGAGTTCGGCGCCGGCTCGCAGACCTTCAACCCGGTGTTCGGCGCGACCCTCAACCCGTACGACTTGAGCAAGACCTGCGGCGGGTCGAGCGGGGGCGCGGCGGTGAGCCTGGCGTGCGGGATGCTGCCGATCGCCGACGGCAGCGACATGGGGGGCTCGCTCCGCAATCCGGCGGGCTTCTGCAACGTGGTGGGTCTGCGCCCCTCGGCGGGGCGGGTGCCGTCTGACTCAGAGAGCAACGCCTGGGGCACGCTCTCGGTGGACGGGATGATGGCGCGCACCGCGGCGGACGTGGCGCTGGCACTCTCCGCGGTGACAGGGCCAGACCCGCGCTCGCCGGTGAGCATTGACGAGCCAGGGAGCGCGTTTGCGCGGCCGCTGGAGCGCGACTTCCGCGGCGTGCGCGTGGCCTGGCTGCGCGACCTGCCGGGGGTGCCAGTGGACCGGCGCGTGGCGGCGGCGCTCGAGGCGCAGCGGGGGGTCCTCGAGGCGGTCGGCTGCGTGGTGGTGGAGGCCGCCCCCGACTTCAGCGGCGCCGACGAGGCCTTCAAGACGCTGCGAGCTCTCAGCTTCGAGCTGAGCTACGGCGAGCTGGTGGACAAACACCGCGAGCTGGTGAAAGACACAGTGATCTGGAACGTGGAGCAGGGGCGTGCGCTGACAGGGCCGCAGATCGCGCGGGCGGAGCGGCTGCGCTCCGAGGTCTACCAGCGCGTACGGCGCTTCATGGAGACCTACGAGTTCATGCTGCTGCCGGTGAGCCAGGTGCCGCCGTTCGACGTGACCCAGCCGTACGTGACTGAGATCGAGGGGATGAAGCTGGACACCTACGTGGACTGGATGCGCTCGTGCTACTTCATCTCGGCCACAGGCCTGCCGGCGGCGAGCGTGCCGTGCGGGTTCACGCCGGAGGGGCTGCCAGTGGGGCTCCAGATCGTCGGGCGGCCGCGGGCGGACTTCGCGGTGCTCCAGCTGGCGCACGCCTTCGAGCAGGCGACGGGTTTCTGGCGGAGAAAGCCGCCGGTGGCGGTGTAGCGAGGGCGGGCTCCGGCCCTCCCTCGCGCTCCCCGGCCAGAGGGGCGCTTGCGCCCCCTCCGAACTTCCCCCCGCAATGCGTGCCGTACCAGAACGACATCACGGTGACAGGAGCCGCCACCGCGCCCAGCCGCCAGAGACAGGGAGCAGCAGCCACGCCAGTGCAGCCTACACCTCGGGCGTTCGCAGCACTGCGCCCTGCGAGGCCGACGACACCAGCGCGCCGTAGCGGGCGAACACGCCGTGGGTGTAGCGCGGCGCGGGCGGCACCCACGTAGCCAGGCGCCGGGCCACCTCCTCGGGCTCAACCAGGAGATTCACCTGACGCCCGTCAAGATCGATCTCCACAATGTCGCCCTCCTCCACCGCCGCAATCGGGCCGCCGCGAGCCGCCTCAGGCGCGACGTGCCCCAGCATCAGACCGCGGGTCGCCCCACTGAAGCGCCCATCGGTGAGCAACGCCACCGACTCGCCGAGACCCTCGCCGACAATCGCCGCCGTGACGCCGAGCATCTCGCGCATGCCGGGGCCGCCGCGCGGGCCCTCGTAGCGTATCACCACCACGTCGCCGGCGTGGATGCGGCGCTCGGTCACGGCCGCCATCGCCTCCTCCTCGGAGTTGAAGACCCGCGCCGGGCCCTTGTGGTAGGTGCGCTCGTGGCCCGCCACCTTGACCACCGCCCCATCGGGCGCAAGGCTGCCGTGCAGGATCACCAGGCCGCCGTGGGGCTTGATCGGGTCCGCGAAGGAGCGGATGACATCCTGCTCGGGGGTCTCGACCGCCAGGGCGGCCTCCTCGGCCAGGGTGCGCCCCGAGACCGTGAGCGCGCTGCCGTCGGCGTAGCCGGCGTTCACCATGCGCTGGGCGATCAGCTCGATGCCACCGGCCTTGTCCACCTCGACGGCGCTGTAGCGCCCACCGGGCATCAGGTCGGCGATCAGGGGCGTTCGCGCGCTGATCGCGTCGAAGTCATCGATCGTCAGCTCGACGCCCACCTCGTGGGCCAGGGCCAGCAGGTGCAGCACTGCGTTCGTCGAGCCACCGGTGGCCGCGACGCTGGCGATCGCGTTCTCGAACGCCTGGCGCGTGAGGAAGTCGCGCGGCTTGAGGTCGCGCCGCAGCAGGTCCATGATCTGTGCGCCGACACGCCGGCCGACCTCGTCCTTGCGTGGATCCACCGCCGGGACGCGGCCGGTGCCCATCTGGGCCATGCCGATGATCTCCATGACGGTGGCCATGGTGTTGGCGGTGTACTGGCCGCCGCAGGCACCCGGGCCGGGGCAGGCCACATCCTCGATCTCCTTCAGCTCGGCATCCGAGATCTTGCCGGCGGCGTTGGCGCCGATCGCCTCGAAGATATGCTGGATGGTGATGTCCTTGCCGCGCCAGCGGCCGGGGAGGATGGTGCCGCCGTAGAGTACGATGCTGGGGATATTGAGACGGGCGAGCCCCATCGCCGCACCGGGGATGGTCTTATCGCAGCCCACCAGCGCGATCATCGCGTCGAAGTAGTAGGAGCGGCCCATGAGCTCGATCGAGTCCGCGATCACCTCGCGGCTGATCAGCGAGCCCTTCATGCCCTCGGTGCCCATCGTCACGCCATCGCTCACCGAGACCGTGTTGAACTCCATGGGCGTGGCACCGGCGGCTCGGACGCCCTCCTTCACGCGCGCGGCCAGGGCGCGCAGGTTGAAGTTGCAGGGCATAGTCTCGATCCAGGTGTTCGCGATACCGATGATCGGGCGGGCTATGTCCTCGTCGGTGAAACCGATCGCCTTGAGCATGCCACGGGTGGCGGCGCGGTTGCGGCCGTCCGTCAGCACGCGGCTGCGACGCTTGAGGTCCTCCATGATACACTCTCCATATTACTCGCGGGCAGGGGGATTATACCATCGCACGGCGGCACGCATCGTGCATACTGCTTACACATAGACGTGAGCAATCACGGAGGAGGATACTATGGCAGTGAAGAACCAGAAGAGCGCCCTGATGGCGCTGGCCGCCGCGGGCGGCATGTGGGCCTGGCAGAACCGCGACAAGATCCGCGGCTGGATGAACAGCCAGCGCAGCCAGATGGGCAGCGGCAGCTACACCAGCCAGACGCGGCGCATCGGCTCACACTACCCCGAGGCGGAGACGAACGACTACACCGGCGACATCCCGGCGCCGCGCAAGTACGACGCGCAGATTTAACCACTGACCACTGACCACTGACCACTGACCACTGACCAAGGACCTTGGTGATCGCTGATCATAGGTCCTTGGTCTTTCGTCTTTGGTCTTTCGTCCTCCGCCCTTCGTCTTTCGACGTTGGCCCTCGTCACACACATTATGGTATACTACACCCGTTCTACTCCCACAGAAGCAGCACCATGCCCGACCTCACCCACACCTCCATCCAGGACACCGCCGCCTTCGAAGAGCGGCTGAAGAACGTCCCCTATGTGCCGGGCGTCTACATCTGGAAGGACGCGCGCGGCACGATCCTGTACGTCGGCAAGAGCAAGAGCCTGCGCGACCGCATGCGCTCGTACTTTGGCGCGCCGAGCGGCCTGAGCGGCAAGACGCGGCGGCTCGTGGTGCAGATCGCCGACTTCGAGGTGATCGTCACCAACACCGAGCTCGAGGCGCTGCTGCTGGAGATGAATCTGATCAAGCAGCACCGGCCAAAGTTCAACGTGCTGCTGAAGGACGACAAGTCCTACCCGTTCATCAAAGTGACGCTGCAGGACACCTGGCCGCGCATCCTGGTGACGCGCAACACCAACGACGACGACGCGCGCTACTTCGGCCCCTACTCGAACGCCGGCGCGGTGAAGCGCACGCTCAAGGAACTAAACAAGCTCTTCGCCTTCCGCCCCTCGTTCGACTGCAAGGACGAGAAGTTCAACCGCCACCGCAAGCTCGGCAAGCCCTGCATGTACCACGACATCAAGCGCTGCCTGGGGCCGTGCGTGCCGGGGCTCGTGAGCCGCGAGGACTACCGCGCGGCGATCGAGTCCGTCTGCCGCTTCCTCGAGGGCAAGACTGACCAGATCGTGCGGGACCTGCGGCGCAAGATGGAGCGCGCTGCCGAGGACCTGAACTTCGAGCGCGCGGCCTACATCCGCGACCAGATCCGGGACATCGAGAAGATCTCGGAGCGACAGCAGGTGCTGCGCACGGTGGACACCGACCAGGACGTGATAGCCTTCGCGCGTGAGAACGGCTCGGCGGTGGTGCAGGTCTTCTACATCCGCGGCGGCAAGCTGATCGGCGCCGAGCCCTTCGCGCTGCAGAACACCGAGGACGAGGATGACCAGGCGCTGCTGGGCTCGTTCCTGACGCAGTTCTACAACAGCGCCGCCGAGGTGCCGCCGAACCTGCTGCTGGCCGAGCACGTCGAGGAGCCGATGATCATTGAGCAGTGGCTCTCGAAGAAGGGTGGCCACAAGGTCGAGATCCAGGTGCCGCGGCGCGGCGAGAAGAAGAACCTGGTGGACCTCGCGGCGCAGAACGCGCAGCGCAAGCTGGAGGAGCTGCGGCTGCAGTGGCTGAACTCCGAGCAGCGCGCGGTTGCCGGGCTCTCCGAGGTGCGCGACCTGCTGGGGCTGACGGGGCTGCCGGCGCGGATCGAGTGCTTCGATATCTCCAACACGCAGGGCACCAACTCGGTGGGCGCGATGGTGGTATTCGAGCACGGCGAGCCGAAGAAGGCGCGCTACCGCAAGTTCCGCATCCGGACTGTGGAAGGCGCCAACGATGTGGCCTCGATGCAGGAGGTGCTGCGCCGCCGCTTCCGCCGGGCCGCCGAGGCCCTGGGCGAGGACGCCGCCCCCGACGTGCAGGACCCGCGCCAGAACCCGGATGGCGAAGCGCCAAGTGCTGAGGACCAAGTGCTGAGTGCTGAGCGAGTCAGCGACTCCGGCGAGGACGTCGCGGCCGCAGAGACACCTCAGCACTCCGCACTCAGCACTCAGAACTCGGACGATGAGACCTGGGCCGACCTCCCCGACCTCATCCTGATCGACGGTGGCATCGGGCAACTGAACGCGGCCGTCGAGGTGCTGCGCGAGATCGGCTTCACCCACCTGCCAATTGCCGGCGTGGTGAAGGGGGTCAACCGCGACCGCTTCGACCTGCTGCTACCGGGGGCCGACGAGCTGATTGTGCTGAAGCGCGACAGCGCGGCGCTGCGTCTGGTGCAGACGATCGACGAGGAGGCGGACCGCTTCGCGAAGGACTACCACCGCAAGCTCCGCACGAAGTCGATGCGGGCCTCGACGCTCGAGGAGATCGCGGGGATCGGGCCGCGCCGGCGGGCCGCGCTGCTGAAGCGCTTCGGCTCGCTCGACGGCATCCGCGCGGCGAGCGTGGAGGAGCTGCTGACGGTGCCCGGCATGACACGCAAGAGCGCCGAGGAGCTGAAGGCGTCTCTGTAGCGTTGAGTGCTGAGGACTGAGTACTGAGTGCTGAGTCCACCACATCTTTTGTCAGGCTGAGCGTAGCGACGCATCTCCCTCATATCTTTTGTCATGCTCAGCGCAGCGAAGCATCTCCCTCTTGGACCCTTCGCTTCGCTCAGGGTAACGGGAGCCGATGATGCACTCCCTCGCCGGTTCGACTGCTCGCCGCCTGCGCCCGCAGGCCGGCTATCCCGCCGCGCTGCTGGCCCTCCTGGCCGCATGCTCCCCGGCGATTGCGGCGGCGGACTCTACGCTGCGCCTGCCGGTGACGCCGTTCCTATGGGCCGGCGCGCTCGGGGTGCTGCTTGGAATGGGTCTAGCGCCGCGCGAGGCGCACGCCGCTCCACACCCTCGCCGGCAACGTTCCCCGTGGGCGCTCCTACGCCGGGGCCTAGCGCTCCTGGCGCTCCTGCTGATTGGCGTGAGCACTGTGATCAGCGCGGGGGCCACGCTCCCGCCGCCGGGCTTGGTGTACCAGGATGTTGTGCAGCTCATGGCCTGGGCGGCGCCGCTGCTGGAGCGCAGGCTCCCGGACACCCCGCCACCCCCGGCCGAGTCGCTGGCGTTCCTCGAGCTGGCGCTGAGCCGCTACTGGGCCGCGCTGCCGGCCGCAGTGGCGGCCGGGGAGAGCGGCGCACGCCTGCTGGTGGGCGCTGCCGGCGTAGCGCTCACCTGGGTCGGCGCGTTGGCGCTGGGTTGGGCCTTGCCCGTGGGACGCCAGCCACTGGCGTGGGGCACACCTCTGCTGGCTGCGCTGGTGCTCACTGCCGTGCTCGGCGGATCGGGCGGCACCGCGCTCGCGATCGGCACCGGGGCGCTGGTACTAGCGGCAGTGGCAGGCGGCGCCAGAGCGCAGCGCGCGGCGTGGGACCGCAGCGGCACCGACTACTCGGATGAAATCACGCGGGACGTGCTCGGCTGGGGGCTGGGGCTGGTGATCGCAGCCCTGCTGGCGGCCTGGATCGTGCCGCTCTGGCCGGGCAACCCGATCGCCAAGCTGTTTGCGGAGCAGGAGCTCCCCTCGGGCATCGCCGCGATGCAGCGCGGGCTCGAGCAGCCGCGCCAGCGCCCCCCGGCGCGCGTGGGTCTCTCGACGCTGCCGGCCGTGCTGCTGGGCGAGTCGCTGGAGCAAGGGCCGCCGGAGCAAGTGGCGCTGCGCGTGCGGGTGCCCGGCCCACTGCCCGAGGGCCCGGTGCCGCGCTACTGGCGCGTACGGGTGCTGAACCTCTACACGGGGAGCGGCTGGGGCTCGGATGCGACAGTAGGCGCGCAGCCGCCAACGGTGTTCGGCGACGAGGTGCCCGAGGGCCTGGTGGCGCAGGAGGTCGAGGACCTGCGGCGCGAGCAGGGGCTGGTGCCGGGGCTGGCCGACGTGATCGGGGTGAACGTGCCGGCAAGCGTCGAGCGCCTGCCTGACGGCTCTCTGGCGGCGCTGGTGGCCGAGGCCCCCGCCGGCCGCTACCGGGTGCTCTCGCGGCCGATGGAGCTGGCGCCATTGCCTCCAGCCGACCGCGAGCCACCGGATATGCGCGCCTACCTCGGCCTTCCACGCGGGGTGCCGCAACGCGTGCGTGACCTGGCGAGCATCGTGAGCGGCTCGGGCTCGCTGCTGCCTGCGCAGGAGCGGGCGCTGCTGATCGAGCGCTACCTGCGCGAGCTTCCGTACACCTACGAGGTAGAGCCGCTGCCGCGCGGCGGGGACGCGGTGGACCAGTTCTTGTTCGACATGCGCCAGGGGTATTGTACCTACTACGCCTCGGCGATGGCGGTGATGGCGCGCAGCGTGGGCATCCCGGCGCGCGTAGCGGTGGGGTACGCCACCGGGACGTACGACGAGGCGGCCGGCGCGTACGTGGTGCGCGAGGCCGAGGCGCACGCCTGGCCCGAGCTGTACATCAACGGGCGCTGGACGATCTTCGAGCCCACCCCCGTACGCCCGCTGCCGGCCAGGGCTACCGCGCAGCCCGGCGCGCCCGACGCGCTCGCGGTGGCGGAGGCCGAGCAGGCGCCGCGCGACCGGACGACTGGGCCGCTGGTGTGGGCCGGGGTGCTGGCGCTGGTGGCACTGGTGACCGCGGCTGGCTTCTTGCTGGGGCGACCGCGTCCCCAACCACCCCTGGTGGAGCGAGCACACCTGGCCTTAGAGCGCTTCGGCGCACGCGAGGGGGTGGCCTGGCCGCGCGGGGCGACTTTGCACGAGTATGGTGCGCTCCTCATCCCACACACGAGCGGGAACCCAGAAGCACTGCACGATGTGGTGACGCTGGTGGAGCTGGCGCGCTACGGTGCCCACGGGCTCGCGCCGGACGAGGAGCGGCGGCTGCTGGCTGCGAGCGAGCGGCTGGGGGACGCGAGAACGAAAAACGACAAACGATAAATTGAACACTCCTCCTGTTTCACGTTCGGCCGTGAGCGTTCTGCCTTCAGCATTCAGCGTTTGACGTAGGCGGGCGCTGATCTTGCAATAGGTTGGGTGGGCCGGTACGGCACCGCATTCGCCTACGGGTGACAGAAGGAGATCACAGCATGGATCTGTCCGAGGTCATCGCCACTATCACACGGCTGGAGCAGGAGCGCGAGACGATCTACGCCGACGACCGGGTGACGGCGCAGGAGAACCCGCGGCTGCACGAGCTCGAGACCGAGCTAACGCGCCTGTGGGACCTGAAGCGCCGGCTGGAGGCCGCGCGCGCGGTGGGCAGCGATGAGCCGGTGGTGCCGCAGCCGAAGCAGATGGAGGACATGGACCGGTAGCCGCCCATACACGAGCCGCACGCAGCTGCACGAAGGCGCGACGGAGCTCGAGCCCGCCCTAACTCCCCCTTTCTCAACCTAGTGCTACGATAGTACTGATCGCGCTCTGTCGCGTCCTACGGGCGCATGACGGACATCTCAGCAGCATCGGAGTAGTGTCATGCAACCCTCCCATCGCGCCCGGGTGTGGCCCGCACTCCTGGCAGGAATGCTCGTAGCCGGGCTTCTGTCAGCTGGCTTGACCGCCGCGCAACCCTCGGCTCAGGCAACCCTCACCGCACGCTACGGCAAGCTCTCGCCGCGGCTCGCGCAGCTCGCCGACGCATCCACCGCCACCCGCTCGCTCGCCCAGATGTCCGCGGCGCTCAGCGTCCCCTCAGACGGGCCCGGCAGCCTGCTTACAGCGACAGACGGCCGGCTGCTCGTCACGGCCCGCGTAGCGACAGCGGATGACGCAACCCTGCGCGCGGTGGTCGCCACTGGCGCCGAGGTGACTCACGTGGCGGCGCAGTACCGCGCAGTGACAGCCTTCATCAGCCGCAAGCAGCTGGCCTCCCTCGCGGCCATCCCAGGGGTCGAGTATGTGCAGGAGGAGCTCGCGCCGCTGACGAGCACAGTTCTCGGACCACGAGCGCAGCTCCCAGCCGCACAGTCAGGGTGCGCGCCGATCGTCTCCGAGGGCGACACGCAGCTCAACGCGGCCTCCGCCCGCTCGACATACAGCCTGGACGGCAGCGGCGTGACCGTGGGCGTGCTCTCGGACTCATTCGACCAGGACACAAGCGCCCCCACCAGCGCAGCGAACGACATCGCCAGCGGCAACCTGCCCGGCCCGACTAACCCGTGCGGACGCCTCACAGCAACCAACGTCATCGACACTTACAGCGGCAGCGACGGCAGCGACGAGGGCCGCGCGATGGCGCAGATCGTCCACGACCTAGCGCCCGGCGCGAACCTGGCGTTCGCCTCGGCGTTCAACGGGCTCACTTCGTTTGCGGACAACATCCGCGCGCTGCGGAGCCAGGCCGGCGCACAGATCATCGTGGACGATGTGAGCTACTTCAACGAGCCGTTCTTCCAGGACGGCCCGGTGTCCGTAGCGATCTCCGACGTCGTGGCGGACGGGGCATCGTTCTTCACCGCCGCGGGCAACAGCAACGAGATCGTCGGCGGGCAGAACGTCACTTCATACGAGGCGCCGGCCTACCGGCCCGTGACTTGCCCGACACTGCCCTCGGGCGCCGGCTCGACCTGCCACGACTTCAATCCTGCCGCCGGGACGACCGACAACACGGCGTCCTACACGCTTTCCAACGGCGGCGGCCTGATAGTCATCCTGCAGTGGGCCGAGCCGTGGTACGGCGTGACTACCGACCTCGACCTGTACGTCCTGGACGACAGCAGCGGGGCGACGCTCGCTCGGAGCGAAGACGGCAACACCGGCGCGGCAGGCTCGCAGCAGCCCTTCGAGTACGTAAGTTACACCAACACCAGCGGCGGCTCAAAGACGGTAAACATCGTCGTCAGCCGCTACTCGTCGAGCGGGACGCCCCGCCTGAAGTACCTGTTCATCCGCTCCTCGGGCCTGACCTCGGTTGAGTACAGCACCTCCAGCGACGGCGATATCGTTGGCCCAACGGTGTTCGGGCACTCCGCCGCGCCCGACGCGATCAGCGTGGCGGCCGTGCCGTACTACGACAGCACGACGCCCGAGGACTTCTCCTCGCGCGGGCCGGCGACGAACTACTTCGGGCCGGTGAGCGGGACGACGGCGGCGGCGGCCCTGTCCAGCCCGCAGACGATCAACGCGCCGCAGCTTGCGGCCACTGACGGCGGGCGCAACACATTCTTCGGCGGCTCCTACAGCGGCGTCTACCGCTTCTACGGCACCAGCGCGGCGGCCCCGCACGCCGCAGCCGTCGCAGCCCTGGTCCGCCAGCGCGCCGTACAGCTCGGGCTCGGCACGAGCCAGGCGACGCTCCTCACGGCGCTGACCGGCACCACCCGCAGCATGACCGGCGGCACGAGCGCCTCGGTCGGCGCCGGCCTCATTGATGCCTCCGCCGCGGTTGCATCGCTCGCAAACGCAGCGACGTCCACGCCCACAGCCACCGGCACTGCCACGGCGACGCCTACGGTGACGTCCACGCCCTCTGCCACCCGCACTGCCACGGCCACCCGCACTGCCACGGCCACCCGCACTGCCACGGCGACGCCTACGGCAACTCGCACTGCCACGGCCACCCGCACTGCCACGGCCACCCGCACCGCCACGGCGACGCCTACGGCGACCAGCTCCACGCCAACAGCCACGCACACCCCAACCCCAGTGATCGCAGCGGCGCCCAGAGTACGCAGGGTATCGCCTGCCAGCGCACCGGCCGGGGCCGCGCTCGACATCACCATCACCGGCGCGAACTTCCAGAGCGGTGCATCGGTCATCCTGGACGCAGACCCACCGATCGCGCTGAGCGTGAGCTTCATCAGCGCCACATCGCTCCGCGCGGCCGTACCGGCGAGCGTGCCGGCGGGACGCTATGACCTGGTCGTGACCAACCCAGACGGGCGGAGCAGGACCCGGGCCGACGCCCTGACACTGCTTCAACCGAGCCCTCCGCGCGTCTACGACGTGTGGCCTCGCCGGGGAACCAATGACCAGCCGGTGGTCATCGAGATTGAAGGCGAGAACTTCGCACGCGACGGCGTAAGCGCATGGCTCGAGCAGGGAGATGTGACCGTCGAGCTCCAGGGCGTCGTGGCGGCCGACGATGAGCACCTGACAGCAGTCGTGCCGATATCGATCACCGCCGGCACCTACACGCTCGTTATCACCAATCCGAGTGGGCTGTCGACCACGCGTCCCGCGGCCTACACAGCGTTCGACGCGAATACCCAGGACCTGAGCGCGAGGTATTCCGGCTTCTGGGTGGACCCGGCCACGCCACAGGAGGGGGAGGAAATCCAGCTCGGGCTAAGCGTCAAGCGGCAGGGCGGCGGTACAGATTCCCTGAGCGGCGTGGCGGTGGACTTCTACCTTGGTGAGCCGGGCGAGGTGGGGAGCGAGCGGATCGGCCGATCGCTGCTCCCCTCGCTGCCGTCCAACCGGCGCGCCGCCGCTACCCTTTCGTGGACCCCGCCAGAGGAGGGCGTCTACCTGATCTACGCGGTGATCGACCCCGACAACGCTGTAGCGGAGACCGACGAGACGAACAACACCTTCTCGCGCACGGTAGAGGTAGCACCGAGATCGTCCTCCGCAGACGACGAGCCCCCGACGGTGACCAGTGTCGAGGCCGACGGCGGCGCGCAGCTCACGGATGACCTCCAGGTCACGCTGGCAATCAGCGCGACCGACGAGGGTGGGACGGGCGTGAGTCAGGTGCTGATTGTCGAGTACGAGCTGCGGCGCTCGGAGGGTGGCTGGACGCCCGTCAAGGTCGGCGAGTGGCAGTCGTACGAGGCGAGCGTCGAGTATACCTGGCAGCTCCAGCCGAACCCCGGCGCGCACTACCTGGAGGTCTGGGCGGCGGACGGCGCGGGGAACATTGCGCCTGCCGGACGGCGGGCAGTGGTGAACTACCTCCCCTCGCCGGCGAGCATCGTGCAGAGCCAGCGCCACGGCTACCGGCTCAGGCTGGAGGCCGGGCAGGTAGTGACGCTGACGACCCTATCCGGCGACGCCGACCTCTACATCTGGGGGTCGGGTGGGCTGCAGCACAGCCACCTGGACGGCACCGCGACGGACGAAGTGACGATCTCAGCCGGCGGCATCTACCGCGTGGAGGTATACGGCTATGAGAGCTCGGAGTACGAGCTGAGCTTCAGCCCATCGCTCGGCGTGAGCGCTGCGGGCGGAGCGCTAGCAAACAGCGTGAGCCTGACGAGCAAGCAGGTGCTCAACGCCCCTGAGGCGCCATACGATGAAGAGCCCACGGCAGGCCAGGTGGCAGTGCCGGAGGCGCTCCCGGTGGGGACGGTGTACCTGCCGATCACAGCACGCTGACGAGCGGCTCGGAAAGCGAGAGGCTGGGAGGACATGTCTCCCTGATGTCCATGTTCCGGCAATCATCCCCGTGGTAAGATAGGGGCTCTTGAGCTATTCCCGAAGGAGCCCCTACCATGCCTGCATTCGATCTCGCCTGGGTCCGCTCGCAGTTCCCTGCGCTGCGCCAGGAGGTGAACGGTCGCCCGGCCGTCTTCTTCGACGGCCCCGGCGGCACCCAGGTGCCCCAGCGTGTCATCGACGCCATAGCCGACTACCTGACCCGCTCGAACGCCAACGTCCACGGCGCCTTCGCCACCAGCGAGCGCAGTGACGCCGTGATCGCCGCAGCGCACGCCGCCATGGCCGACCTGCTCGGGTGTGACCCGGACGAGGTAGTGTTCGGCGCCAACATGACCACCCTCACATTCCAGTTCGCGCGGGCGATCGGGCGCGAGCTGAAGCCCGGCGATGAGATCGTGCTGACCCGGCTGGACCACGACGCCAACGTCGCCCCGTGGGCCGCGCTGGAGGAGCAGGGCGCCGTCATCCGCTACGTCGATGTGGACGTGGAGGACTGCACGATCGACATGGCCGACATGGCGCGGGCGATCACCCCGCGCACCAAGCTCGTGGCGCTGGGCTACGCCTCGAACGCCGTGGGCACGGTGAACGACGTGGCCGAGGTGGTACGAATGGCGCACGCGGTGGGCGCGCTCACCTACATCGATGCCGTCCACTACGCGCCGCACGGTCCGATCGACGTGCGCGCTCTGGACACCGACTTCCTGGCCTGCTCGCCGTACAAGTTCTTCGCGCCGCACGCCGGCACGCTGTACGGCAAGCGCGAGCATATGGCGCGCCTCCGGCCGTACAAGGTGCGGCCGGCCACTGACGAGCTACCCGGCCGCTGGATGACCGGCACGCAGAGCCACGAGAGCATGGCCGGCGTGACGGCGGCGGTGGAGTACCTGGCCGAGCTCGGAGCACAGATCGCAAAGGGCAAGGTGAGCGCGGGCGCGTCGGCAGCACCAGCCGAGTTCGAGGCGGCGAGCGGCGAAGGGGGGGCAGGCGCCGCCCACGCCGACGACGACCAGGCCCCGGCCGCGGTCCCCGGGCGGCGCGCGGCGCTCCTGGCGGCCATGGAGGCCATCCGCAGCTACGAGCGCGAGCTGAGCGAGAAGCTGGTGGCGGGGCTGCTGGCAATCCCCGGCCTCGCGTTCTACGGCATCACCGACCCAGCGCGCTTCGACCGGCGCACGCCGACGGTGGCGGTGCGCCTGGAGGGGTACACGCCCCGCGAGCTCTCGGAGGAGCTCGGGCGGCGCGGCATCTTCAGCTGGGACGGCAACTACTACGCACTGAACCTGGCCGAGCGGCTGGGCCTGGAGGACAAGGGCGGCATGCTCCGCATCGGGCTGGTGCACTACAACACGCCCGAGGAGATCGATGTGCTGCTGGCGGCGCTGCGGGAGCTCGCGGCCGCCCGCTAGGCCCTGAACGCGCTTGACGGGTGTGGGGAGTACCTTTATACTCCTTGGACATTCTGCACAAAGAAAATATCAGCAGCGGGCGTGTGTACGCGCGCCCGCCGCACGATATGCGGAGGACCGGATGCTCCTCACCCCCCGCGAGCAAGAGAAGCTCCTGATCTATGTCGCGGCCGACCTGGCGCGTAAGCGGCGGGCGCGCGGCCTGAAGCTCAACCTCCCCGAGTCCACCGCGCTGATCACCGAGGCGCTGCTCGAGGGCGCGCGCGACGGGCGCAGCGTGGCGGAGCTGATGGAGCTCGGGCGGCACGTGCTGACGCGCGACGACGTAATGGACGAGGTGCCGGCGCTGCTGCCGGTGGTGCAGGTCGAGGCGACCTTCCCGGACGGGACGAAGCTGATCTCGTGCCACGACCCGATTGTGTAAGTAGTGAGTCTTGAGTCGTGAGTCTTGAGTCGTGAGGCTGCGTCTGCTGAACACTCAAGACTCGTGGCGTGTAGCTCACGAATCGCGGCTGGAGGCTGTATGGCAGGCAGCAGTGACCGCTATATTCTGCGCGACGAGCCGGTGGAGATCAACGCCGGGCGCCGCACCACAACCGTGACGGTGAGCAACACCGGCGACCGCCCCATTCAGGTAGGCTCGCACTACCACTTCTTCGAGGTCAACCGCGCGCTGTCGTTCGACCGGGCGGCGGCGCTGGGGATGCGCCTGAACCTCCCGGCCGGGCTCTCGGCACGCTTTGAGCCCGGCGACACGCGTGAGGTGGAGCTGGTGGAGCTCGGCGGGCTGCGACGCGCGGTGGGCTTCGCCGGCCTGGTGAACGGCAGCACCGCCACGGACGGGGGCGTGCGGGCCGCGCTGCGTCGCGCGCGGGAGCAGGGGTTCAACGCGGAGTAGCCCGCCCATGACGCATCTGGAGATACAGCGCACATATCACACGCTTGCGCAGGCGCATAGGCCGTATCGAGATGGCTCACGAGCGTAGGTCCGCAGACGTATATGTGCATAGTGCACAATGTGCGCCTCATGCCACTGCTCCGCCGCGTGTTCGGCAGCGACGCCCGTTGTGCGCCTGGACAGACCCCGCAAGACGTATTGCCACGGAGACGCCCATGGCCTTGATCCCCCGCCACCAGTACGCCGCCCTCTACGGCCCCACAACGGGCGACCGCGTGCGCCTGGCCGACACCAAGCTGCTCATCCAGATCGAGCGCGACCTGCTGACCCACGGCGACGAGGTGGTGTTCGGCGGCGGCAAGACCATCCGCGACGGCATGGCCCAGCGGGCGAGCGCCACAAGCGCGGGCGGTGCGCTGGACCTGGTGATCACCAACGCGATCGTGCTGGACCCGGCGCTGGGCGTGCTGAAGGCCGACATCGGCGTACGCCACGGGCGGATCGTGGCGGTGGGCAAGGCCGGCAACCCCGACACGATGGACGGCGTCCACCCGCAGCTGGTGATCGGCCCCGGCACCGAGGTGATCGCCGGGGAGCACCTGATCGCCACCGCCGGCGCGATCGACAGCCACATCCACATGATCGCCCCGCAGCAGGTGTACCACGCGCTCTCGAACGGCGTGACTACCATGATCGGCGGCGGCACCGGGCCGGCGGACGGCACCAACGCCACCACCGTGACCCCCGGCCCCTGGTACCTGGCGCGCATGCTCGAGGCCGCCGAGTCGCTCCCGGTGAACATCGGTCTGCTCGGCAAGGGCAACGCCAGCACCCCCGAGGCGCTGCGCGAGCAGATCGAGGCCGGCGCCTGCGGCCTGAAGGACCACGAGGACTGGGGCACCACCCCCGCGTCGATCGACTGCTCGCTGCGCGTGGCCGACGAGTACGACGTGCAGGTGGCCATCCACACCGACACACTCAACGAGAGCGGCTTCCTGGCCGACACGATCTCCGCGATCGACGGGCGCACCATCCACACCTACCACACCGAGGGGGCCGGCGGCGGCCACGCGCCCGACATCATCGCGATCGCCTCGCTGCCAAACGTGCTGCCCTCCTCCACCAACCCCACCCGGCCATACACCGTCAACACACTGGCCGAGCACCTCGACATGCTGATCGTCTGCCACCACCTCAACCCGAGCATCGCCGAGGACGTGGCCTTCGCCGAGAGCCGCATCCGCAAGGAGACGATCGCCGCCGAGGACGTGCTGCACGACATGGGCGTGATCAGCATGTACTCCTCGGACTCGCAGGCGATGGGGCGCGTGGGCGAGACGGTGACGCGCGCGTTCCAGACGGCCGACAAGATGCTGGCGCAGCGCGGCAAGCTCCCCGAGGACCACGCCGACCACGACAACGCGCGCGTGCTGCGCTACCTGGCGAAGCTGACGATCAACCCGGCGCTGGCCCACGGCATCGCCCACGAGGTCGGCTCGCTCGAGCCCGGAAAGCTGGCCGACATCGTGCTGTGGGACCCGGCCTACTTCGGAGCTAAGCCGAAGATGATCATCAAGGGCGGCATGATCGCCTGGGCGGCCATGGGCGACCCGAACGCCTCCATCCCGACGCCTCAGCCGGTCTTCTACCGCCCGATGTTCGGCGCCTTCGGCCGCGCGCTCGGCCAGACCAGCGTGAACTTTATGTCGCAGGCGTCGATCGATCTGGGCGTGCCCGAGCGGCTCGGCCTCTCGCGGCGCGCGGTCGCGGTGCGCGGCTGCCGCAGCGTGGGCAAGAAGGACATGGTGCGCAACACCGCCACGCCGCGCATCGAGGTGGACCCGGACACCTACCAGGTGCGGGTGGACGGCGAGCTCGCCACCTGCGAGCCGGCCGAGCGCCTGCCGCTGGCGCAGCTGTACTTCCTGGTGTAACCGACGACTGACCGCCGACCACCGACGACTGACCGCCGACCACCGACGACTGACCGCCGATGCCCTTCCAGCACTGAGCCCTACGGGACACTAGACGTCCGGAGCACCCAACATCCACACTCCAACACCCCTCATCCAGCAGCCCCTGGCCTTTCTCGCCGCGCTCCAGCTGGCCGACTCGTTCTTCCCCAGCGGGCTCTACACCCAGTCGCACGGGCTGGAGAGCTTCACGTCGACGGGGGTGCGCGGCCCTGCCGCGCTTGGCCCGCTGCTTCAAAGCTACATCCTGCACGCCTCCGGACCCGGCGACGCGCTGGCAGCCCGGCTGGCGTGCCGCGCCGCACTCGCGGGCGACTTGGCGCCGGCGGCGGAGGTGGACGCGCGCCTGGAGGCGACCAAGCTGGCCGCCGAGACGCGCGCGGCCTCGCGGCGCTGTGGTCGCCGGGTGCTGATGCTCGGCGAGCAGCTCTACGGCGACGAGCGGCTGCGAGCCTACACGCGCGCAGTGGCCGCCGGGGACGCGCCAGGGCACCAGGCAGTAGCGCTGGCGCTGCTGGGCGCAGCCGCGGGCCTGGACGAGGAGAGCGCCGCGCTGCTGGAGCTGCACACCTTCGCCGTCAGCCTGGTGGGGGCAGCGGTGCGGCTCGGGGCGCTGGAGCACACCGACGCACAGGCGCTGCTGCTGAGGGCGCACCCCGCTATTGCCGAGGCCGCCGCGGCCCACGCGGGGCAGGAGATCGAGGACATCGGCGGCTTCGCACCGCAGATCGACGTGATGCAGTTCCGCCACCGCCACGCCGACGCGCATATGTTTGTCAGCTAGAGGAGCTCACAATGACACGACGCATCCCCCGCATCGGCATCGGCGGCCCAGTGGGATCCGGCAAGACGGCCCTGGTCGAGGCGCTGGTGCCGCTGCTGATCGCACGCGGTCACGCACCCCTGGTGATCACCAACGACATCGTCACGCGCGAGGACGCCGAGCACGTACGCCGCACCCTGGCCGGCGTGCTGGACCCCGAGCGCGTGGCAGGCGTGGAGACCGGGGCCTGCCCGCACACGGCCGTGCGCGACGACCCGACGATGAACCTGGCGGCAGCCGACGAGCTGGAGGCCCGCTACCCTGACGGCGACATCCTGCTGCTGGAGAGCGGCGGCGACAACCTGACGCTGACCTTCAGCCGCGCGCTGGTGGACTACGTGATCTTCGTGATCGATGTGGCCGGCGGCGACAAGATCCCGCGCAAGCGCGGCCCCGGCCTCATCCAGGCCGACCTCCTGGTGATCAACAAGGTGGACCTGGCGCCGCACGTGGGGGCCAGCCTGGAGGTGATGGAGCGCGACGCGCGGCTGGTGCGCGGCGCGAAGCCGCACCTGTACACCAACTGCCGCACCGGCGAGGGGGTCCCCGCGGTGCTGGCGGCGATCGAGGCGGCGGCCGAGTGGACGAACGCTGAGCGATGAACGCCGAACGATGAACGCTGAGCCGCTCTGTGGCCTTCAACCTTCAGCCTTCAGCCTCCAGCCTTCCCTCGAGCTGCTCCTCGAGCGCGACGCGGGCGGTGTGACGCGGCCCCTGCGCTGCCTGGCCCAGCCGCCGGTGCAGCTCTCGCGCGTGCGCTACGACGACCCCGCCCGGCCAGATACCGCCTGCATGACGCTGCTGCACCTCGGCGGGGTGCTGGAGGGCGACCGGCTCGAGATGCGCGTGCGGCTCGGCACGGGCGCAAGCGGACGGGTGGTGATGGCGGCGGCGACGCAGGTCTTGACTATGCCCGCGGGCGACGCGGCGCACGCGCTGGACATCCGGCTCGCGGCCGGGAGCGAGCTGCTGTGGCAGGCCGAGCCGCTGATCCTCTTCGCAGGGGCGCGCTTCACGCAGCGCACGCGGGTGGCGCTGGCCCCCGGCGCGCGGCTGGCGCTGCTGGAGGTGCTGGTCCCTGGGCGTCTGGCGCGCGGCGAGCGCTACGCCTTCGAGCGCTACGAGTCGCGCGTGGCAGTCCACGATGCCGCCGGGCGGCTCCTGATGGCCGAGCGCGCCCTGCTCGAACCCCGACGCTACGCGCTCGACGCGCCGGGCGTCCTCGGCGCGAACCCTGTGGTCGGGAGCCTGTACCTGCTGGGCGACACGGTGGACGCCGAGGGTCTCGCAGCGCGGCTCTATGACGACGGCGACGCCTCGCTGGGCGCGTCGCCGCTCCCTGGGGGGTGTGGGCTGCTCGTGCGGGCCCTGGGCGATACGCCAAGCACGGTGCGGGCGCGGCTGCTTATGGCGCTGCGGCGGGCGTCGGGGTGATACCGCCGAGGCGCAACCACACAGGAACAGTGCATCGAAGCGATCCCCGATGGCTGCTGAGCCCCTCCACTTTATAAAATGCGCCCCCCCGCTGACCTGCTACGCCTCCGGTTCACCCTCCACGCGCCTCGCGCCTTGACAACCCTCAGCAGCAATTATAATATACAATCCCCACGAGAGACGAGAACGCCACGCGGCCACCACTCCGATTGGACATCGCACGACAAGGAGCACGCAATGACGCACGCCGAGGGCATGGGCCCCTTCACGCCCGACTGGGAGTCGCTCAAGGCCTACCGGGTCCCCGCCTGGTACGAGGACGGTAAGTTCGGTATCTTCATCCACTGGGGCGTCTACTCCGTGCCGGCCTTCGGCAACGAGTGGTACCCGCGCCACATGTACGAGCAGGGCACCCCGGAGTACGAGCACCACCTCGCCACCTACGGCCCCCACACCGAGTTCGGCTACAAGGACTTCATCCCGCAGTTCACCGCCGCCAACTACGACCCGGCCGCCTGGGCGCGGCTGTTCAAGGAGGCTGGCGCGCGCTTCGTGGTGCCGGTGGCCGAGCACCACGACGGCTTCGCCATGTACGACAGCGCCCTCACTGAATGGTGCGCGGGCAAGATGGGCCCCAAGCGCGACCTGATCGGCGACCTGGCCGTGGCCGTGCGCGACGAGGGCATGGTCTTCGGCGTCTCAAGCCACCGCATCGAGCACTACTGGTTCTTCAGCGGCGGCATGAGATTCCCCTCCGACGTGCAGGACCCGCGCTACGAAGGGCTCTACGGCCCGGCACACGAGGCGCACCAGCGGCTCAAGCCCGACTTCATGGAGGACTGGCTGGCGCGGCTGGTCGAGCTGATCGACACGTACCAGCCGCAGCTGATCTGGTTCGACTGGTGGATCGAGCAGAAGGCGCTCGAGCCCTACGTGAAGCAGTTCGCGGCCTACTACTACAACCGCGCTGCCGAGTGGGGCAAGGGTGTGGCCGTAAACCACAAGTTCGAGGCCTTCGCCCCCGGCACGGCGGTGTTCGACATCGAGCGCGGCCAGCTCGCAGACATCCCGCCCTTCTTCTGGCAGAACGACACCTCGGTCTCGAAGAACTCCTGGGGCTACATCGAGGGCCAGGACTACAAGACGGCCACCTCGCTGGTGGGCGACCTGGTAGACGTGGTGAGCAAGAACGGCGCGCTGCTGCTGAACATCGGCCCGCGCCCGGACGGCACCATCCCCGAGGAGGAGCAGGAGCTGCTGCGCGAGATCGGGCGCTGGCTCGAGGTCAACGGCGAGGCGATCTACGGCACCCGCCCGTGGACGGTCTTCGGCGAGGGGCCGACCGAGGTGGCCGAGGGGGAGTTCACCGACACGAAGCGTGCGGCGTTCACCAGCCAGGACTTCCGCTTCACCACTAAGGGGGACGCGCTGTACGCGATCTGCCTCGGCTGGCCCGAGGGCCCGGTGACGATCGCCTCGCTCGGCGCGGGCTCGGCATTGCCGGCTGAGCGGATCGCGGAGGTACACATGCTCGGCGCCGAGGGCGCGCTCGAGTGGTCGCAGAGCGAGGCGGGCCTGACGATCACCCCGCCCGCCGCGGCACCGTGCGCCCACGCCTACACCTTCAAGATCGCGCTGAAGGGTGCGTAGCACCCTCTCCGCCCCGCGCCCAACGCTGGGCGCGGGGCCTCTCAACGACGAGCCCTTGCAGAGAGGTCAGCATGAATACCTCACAGGCGCTTCACGAGCTGGGGGTCACGGACGACTGCTTCACTGCGGAGCAGCGGCGGGCGCTAGACACCGACGGCTTCGTGATCTTGCCGAGCGTCTTCACGCCGGAGCAGTGCCGGCAGGCGGCCGAGGAGTACGACCGGCTGCACGCGATCGAGGGGGACGAGGGGGGGCGCGAGGTGCACACCGAGGCCGGGGCGCCGCGGGTGTCGAACATCTTCAACAAGACCACGGTCTACGATATGTGCCTGACGGCGAAGCCGCTGCTGGCGGCGGCGCAGTACCTGCTCGGCGAGTTCAAGGTACACGGCGCGAACCTGCGCGACCCGCTGCCAGGCAAGGGAGACCAGGCACTGCACGTGGACTGCGGCCGGAACGCACCGGGGGACTGGCACGTGCTGAACTGCCTGATCCTGTTCGACGACATGCACAAGGACAACGGCGCGACGCGCGTGGTGCCCGGCTCACACCGCTGGCCGCTGCTGCTGCCCCCGGGTCGCCCCCGGCCGGAGCCGATGACGCCCGAGGAGGAGGCGCTGCTGCCCGTCGACCCGCGCCAGCCCTACCCCGGCGAGATCTACGTCAGCGCCCCGGCCGGCTCGGTGGTGGCGATCAACTCGACGATCTGGCACGGCGGCACGAAGAACGTGAGCGGGGCGCGTCGCCGCCAGCTGCACCTGAGCTTCACCCGGCGCGACCTGCCGCAGCAGCTCGACCAGCGCACCTACCTGACGCCCGCCCTGTACGAGCGGCTCAGCCCGGCGCTGCGCTATGTTATGGACGTGGCGTAGTGTAGGGCCGCTGGAACGCGCCGCAAGGCTCTGGCCCCCTCTCCCTGCCGCGGGAAAGGGGAGATTGGCCGCCCTGTACGAGCCACGCCCCAGGGTACCCGGCTGCGCCGAGTACCCTGGGGCGTGCAGCACTCACGACTCAGAGCCCAGGGCTCAACCCTACGCCACCTTGAGCGCGTGCGCAGGGGCCTCCGGCAGCGCCGGCAGATCCACCACCAGGCCATCGCCCTCCTGCTCCCAGGCCAGCGGCGCCTCGTGGCCGAGGAGCGTCACCACCGCGCCCTGCGGCACCGTGAGCCCCTCGATCCGCACCCGCGACGCGCGCGGGGTGTCCATCAACACCGCGTAGAAGGCGTCCTTGCCGCGGGTGAATCGCACCGCCGTGCCGTCGCTCGTGCGGCCCTCGGCGCGCTCCCACGGCCGGGTGCCGTAGATCGCCTCGCCATTAACCTTCAGCCACGCGCCCAGCGCCAGCAGCCGCTCGGCCTGCTCGGCCGGGATCGTGCCGTCGCCCTTCGGGCCGACGTTGATCAGCAGGTTGCCGTTCTTGCTCACCACGTCGATGAACGAGCGCACCAGCTCGACCGGCGAGAGCATGTCGTCGACCGTCTCGCGGCGGTTGTAGCCGAACGAGAAGCCCAGGCCGCGGCAGGACTCCCACTTGTGAGGCTGGATGTCCGGGTAGACCGCATACTCAGGCGTGCGGAAGTCCCAGTGCGCGCCGCTCGGGGACGCGCCCTCGCCGATTGCGGCCGCTGCATCGGCGGCGTCCACGCCGGGCGGCGGCCCCTGCATGAAGCGGTCGTTGATCACGCCCTCGGGGACGCTGTTGTAGTAGAAGGCGAACAGCTCGGGCAGGTTCGCCGCCGCCGGGTAGGCGATGTCGTTCCACAGCACCGACGGGGCGTAGCGCTCGGTGAGCTCGCGGATGTGGGCGTTCGAGTACTCGACGTACTCCTGGCTCTGGGGCACGCCGGTGAACAGGTCGACGATGTCGGCGATCACCTTGTCGTTGAAGGTCCAGTCGAGCCCGCCGGAGTAGTAGAGCCCCATCTTGAGGCCCTGGGCCCGCACCGCCTCGGTCAGGTCGCCGACCAGATCGCGCTGGGCGTGGTAACCCTGGATAAACGGGTTGGGCGTAGCGCTCGGCCAGAGCAGGAAGCCATCGTGGTGCTTGGTGGTGAGCACCGCGTAGCGCGCGCCCGCCTGCGCGAACAGCTCAGCCCACGCGGCCGGATTCCAGCCCGCGGCCCCCTGATTGAACTCCTCGGCGAAGCCAGCGTACGGCATATCGCCATAGTGCTCGGCGTGGTACGCGGCGGTGGGACTGCCGGGGACGCGCACCGAGTTGCCGTACCACTCGGCGTACGGGTTACGGCCGAACCACCCCTGCCAGCCCTCCTTGGCGACCACATCGTGCAGCGGGCCGGTGGGGGGCGCCCAGGCGGGCACCGAGTACAGGCCCCAGTGGATGAAGATGCCCAGCTTGGCGTCGTGGAACCAGTCCGGCACGGCGTGCTGCTTGACCGACTCGTCGGTCGGGTCGTAGTGTGTCATTGGTGTTGTGCCCTCTCCCCCAGCCCCCACTCCCTGCCGGGAAGAGGGGGAGATTCTTCATGCGGGGGGGCTACCCCACCCCCCCCCCC
>JBDLTZ010000328.1:0-28046 GCA_039805565.1 Chloroflexota bacterium
CGAGTCGTGAGCACCTTGGCTCACGACTCGCGGCGAGCAGCTTAGGGGAGCCCAGCGCCCTGCGCGATCGCCTTGGTGTCGTCCAGCTCCTCCCAGATCGCCTTGAGCGAGACGTCCTTGATTGTGAACTCGCTCAGCGGCGGCACGCCCTCGGCCAGCGCCACGCCCGGGATGATCGGGTACTCGAAGTTCTTCTCGGCGTAGACCTTCTGGCCCTCAGGGGAGAGCATGAAGTCCACGAAGAGCTTGGCGAGCTCGGCGTTCGGGGCGCCGCTGATGATACCGGCGTTGGTTGAGTTGACGACCAGGCCCATCTGGCCGTCCCCCTGGTCCGGGTAGACGATGCCGACCGGCGCGCCCTCGGCCTTGGAGAGGTGGTAGTAGTAGTGGTAGACGAGGCCGAGCTTGAACTCGCCGGCGCCCACCGCCTTACGGACGTCGGTGTGGCTGCCGAACCACTGGGTCTCGTTGGCCACCAGGCCCTCGACGAAGGCCTTCATCTGGTCCTCGCCGAGCTCCTGGCGCATCACCGCAAGCTGGGCGAGCATCGCGCCGCTGCGGCTGTCGGCCGCGCCGATCTGGCCCTTCCACTTGGGGTCGGCAAGATCCATCATCGTGGCGGGAAGCTCCTCGGGGGTGACGAGGTCGGTGTTGTACATAATAACGCGCGGGCGGAGCGTGAGGGACACCCAGCTGCCGTCATCGGCGCGGTAGTCCTCGGGCACCGAGACCACGGCCGGCGAGTCGTTGGGCGCGAAGACGCCCTCGCTCGCCAGACTCAGCATGGTGAGCTGATCGCTGTTCACCAGCACGTCGGCCTTGGGGTTGCCCTTCTCCTCGAGCAGCTTGGCGGCGAGCTCGCCGTTACTGCCGCTGAGCATCGTCACCGTGACGTTCGGGTAGGCCTTGCCGAACTCCTCGAGCACCGGCTTGAAGAGCGCCTCGGAGCGCGACGTGTAGACCACGAGCTCGCCGCTGGCGGAGGTCTCGGCGCTGACCGCGGTGGTGGGCTCGGCGGCGGCCTCAGCGGTGGGCGCAGCCGTGGGCTCCGCAGGGGCGGCCGTCGGCTCGGCGGCAGGAGCGGCCGTCGGCTCAGCGGCCGGCGCAGCGGGCGACCCGCAGGCAGCGAGGGCCAGTACGAGGGTCAGAAGCGCAAGCAGGACACGGGGCAGGCCGGCGGGTGCATTCCGCATAGCGGAGGGACTCCTCTCTCTTGCGTGTAGACAGTGGCTTGGGTTTTACCCCCCAAATTCCGGGCATTAGCATAGTCTAACATAGCCGCTTTGTCAAGGGAAAACTTTTATAATATGTTGTCACAATAAACACGCAGGAGAAGCCCCCACTCAGCGAAGGTGCTATAATCCGGCGATACCCCAAGCGCACCAGCGACGTATCCAGGAGGACGCGTGATGTCTACCCCCCCGGTCTACAAAAACCTGATCGGCGGCCGCTTCGTGGAGTCTGCCAGCGGGCGCACCACCGAGAACCGCAACCCGGCCGACAACCGCGAGGTGATCGGCTTGTTCCCCGACTCCGACGCCCGCGACGTGGCTGCGGCCGTCGAGGCCGCGCAGCGCGCCTTCGCGCAGTGGCGCCTCGTGCCGGCCCCCAAGCGCGGCGAGATCATCTTCCGCGCGGCGCAGCTGATCGCCGAGCGCAAAGAGCAGTTCGCGCGTGACATGACCCGCGAGATGGGCAAGGTGCTCAAGGAGACCCGCGGCGACGTGCAGGAGGCTATCGACATGGCCTTCTTCATGGCCGGCGAGGGCCGGCGCCTCAACGGCCAGACCACGCCCTCGGAGATGCCAAACAAGTTCCAGATGTCGGTGCGCCAGCCGCTTGGTGTGTGCGGCATGATCACCCCCTGGAACTTCCCGATGGCCATCCCCTCGTGGAAGATCTTCCCGGCGCTGATCGTCGGCAACACCGTGGTGATCAAGCCCGCCCCCGACACACCGCTCTCGACCTACAACTTCGTGCAGTGCCTGCTGGACGCCGGCCTGCCCGAGGGGGTGGTCAACATCGTGTGCGGCGGCGCGGAGCCCGGCGAGGCGCTGGTGCAGCACCCCGACGTGAAGGTGGTCTCGTTCACCGGCTCCACCGCCACCGGCGCCCGCGTCACGCGCCTGGCCGCCGAGGGCATGAAGCACGTCTCGCTCGAGATGGGCGGCAAGAACCCGATGATTGTGATGGCTGACGCCGACCTGGACCTGGCCGTGGAGGGCGCGCTCTGGGGCGCCTTCGGCACGAGCGGCCAGCGCTGCACCGCCACCTCGCGCCTGATCGCGCACCGCTCGGTGGTGTCCGAGCTCACCGAGCGCCTGGCCGACGGCGCCGAGCGCATGGTGGTGGGCAACGGCCTGGACGAGCGTAGTCAGATGGGCCCGCAGATCAACCAGGCGCAGCTCGACAAGATCGTGCGCTACGTGCAGATCGGGCGGGAGCAGGGCGCGCGCCTGGTGGTGGGCGGCGGCCGGCTCGCCGAGGGGGACCTCGCCCACGGCTTCTTCCACCAGCCGACGATCTTCGCCGAGGTGGACCGCCGCATGACGATCGCGCAGGAGGAGATCTTCGGCCCGGTGCTGTCGGTGATCACGGTGGACAGCCTCGAGGAGGCGATCGATGTGGCCAACGACGTGCCCTACGGCCTCTCGTCGGCGGTCTACACCCGCGATGTGAACGCGGCGTTCCAGGCGATGCGCGACCTGTACACCGGCATCGTGTACATCAACGCGCCGACGATCGGCGCCGAGATTCACCTGCCGTTCGGCGGCACGAAGGGCACCGGCAACGGCCACCGCGAGGCGGGCACGCAGGTGCTGGACGTGTTCAGCGAGTGGAAGTCGATCTACGTAGACTTCTCGGGCGCGCTCCAGCGGGCGCAGATCGACAATAACCCGTAACCGGCGCGACTCCCGGCTGTTATGCGTGTGGTGAGAGCTCACCGGCACGACCCCGATCACCGGCGCCGCGCCCATCTCGCAGACCGAGGTGGTGCGGCTGTCGGTGGAGCGCATCGGCGTGCGCTTCTGCAGCGCGTGGCGCAGCCGAGGTGGGCTGACGCTGATCGGCCTCCCGCTGACCCAGCCGATCAGCCGGACAGACGGGCTGGTGGTGCAGTACTTCGAGCGCGCGCGCCTGGAGCTGCACCCGGATCTGCGCGACACGCCGTACGAGGCCCTGCAGGCAGAGGGCGATGCCGACGACGGTGATGATGACTGACGCCCACAGTTAGGCGGTACCAGCACACAGCCGAGAGCCGCGCGGAGGTATACACCTCCCTCGCGGCTCTCAATGACTCCGCCGGGCGCTTAGGACAGAAACCGCTCCTGCATCACGCCGCGCATGCCCACCGCCTGCGCGATCAGCTCCACCACCTCGCGGCGCGCGGCCACATCGTGCGCGAAGTCCAGCGCGTCGGTCTCGATCGTCAGCACCGGGCAGATCTCGAAGCGCCGCAGCCACTCGTCGTAGCGGCGGTTCAGCTGCGCCAGGTAGGCAGTGGGGATGCCGCGCTCCGAGGGGCGGTCGCGGCTGTTGATGCGCTGCTGCAGCGTGGGCACGCTGGCCTGGAGGTACACCAGCAGCGTCGGCGGGGTGATGCTGTGCGTCAGGGCGTTGAAGAGCTGGCGGTAAGTGCGGAAGTCGCGGTGGGAGAAGATCCCCTGCTCCAGCAGCCCCTTGACGAACACCTCATAGTCCTCGTAGATGCTGCGGTCCTGGCAGACCGAGACCGGGGTATCTGCGATCTCCAGGTGCTGCTCGTAGCGCTGGGTGAGGAACCAGATCTGCGAGTGGAACCCCCAGCGCTCCCGGTCGGCGTAGTAGTCGTCCAGGTAGGGGTGCCCGGCGACGAGCTCGTAGTAGGGCTGCCAGCCGAACTCCTCGGCCAGGATCTCAACGAGCGTGCTCTTGCCGACGCCGATGTTGCCGGCGATTGTGATATGGTGACGTCCGTTCTTCAAGGCTTACTCCTCCGACGTGGAACCCGTGGAGGATGATAGCACAGGCGGGCGCTACCCCAGGATCGCCGCGAGGGCTGCCTCGGTGTCGGCCAGGCCCGGCAGGGCCGCGTCCGGGGCGTAGGCGGTGAGGTCTGCCAGGGAGAAGGGCCCCGTGGCCACCGCCACCGCACGCGCACCGGCAGCACGGGCGCAGGCGATATCGTGGGGGGTGTCGCCGATCACCACCACGTCCGTGCCGGCGTACGGGCGCCCGTAGCGGACCGCAGCGCGCGCGGCGGCAATCGGCACCAGCTCCGACCTCCGGTGGTGGTCGCTGCCGTAGGCGCCGACCTCGAGGTCGAAGTGGTGCAGCAAGCCCGTGAGCTCGAGCTTCAGCCGCGCGACAGGCGCCATGTTGCCGGTGAGCACCGTCTGCACCACCTCGCCGGCGCCGACGCGCTCGAGAGCCACCATGACCCCGTCGAGCACCCGGCCGCGCGCGGCGAGCTCGTCGCGGCGGGCGCTGAGCAGCTCTATGTAGGCGGCGCCGAACGCCGCGAGCCCGCCGACAAGCTCGGCCTGGTCGCGGTCCGCGAAGGTCTCGAAGATGATCTGCTGGTCGGTCTTGCCGGCGTAGCTGCGGCGCTCGTTATCCGAGGCGCCGCCGTAGACCTGCGCCATGGCCTCGCGCATGCACTCGCCCGCCACCCCGCCGCTGTAGATCAGCGTCCCGTCGATGTCCCAGAGGATAAGCTTCTTCATTGGTGTGGGTGTAGTGTACTTCTGGAGGGGCTACGCCTCTCCAGACCTCCCCTGCGGCGGGGCGACAAGCTTCAATGAGTAGTGTTCTTCCGGAGGGGCTATGCCCCTCCGAAGATCCGCCTAGGGATTAGCGGGCGCCGGTGTGACCTTGGGCGCGGGCGGGGCCTCGGGGATCTCCAGGCCCAGCAGCGGCGCGGCGGGGCCGGCCAGGCGATCCACCAGCTCGCCGAGGCGCTGGAACTGCGGCCCGAGCTCGGTCTGCGCGAGCGGGATCTCCACCGGCACGTCCAGCACCACCGGGATCGTCACCGCGTCGAGCGGGATGTCGATCTTGAGGGCGATCGTCAGCGGCGTGCCGACGGGGAGCGTCAGGTTGATGGCGTTGGCTCGCAGGCGGTTGCCGTTGCCCAGGTCGATGTCAGCGTTCGCCAGCGTAATCGGCACCGGCTCGAGCAGTGTCACGGTGGTAGCCTGGTCCACCGGCACCACCACACCCTTGCCGGCCAGCGACAGCGGCTCGTCGAGCGGGATGGTGGTCTTGATCGTGGCCCCCTCGAGCCCGTCCACTACGCTCCGCAGCTCGGCCACGTTGTCCCGCGCGAAGCCCTGCGCGGCCACCGTGGTGCCCAGGAGCTGATCGCGCCACTGGATCACGAAGCCCACCAGCAGCAGCACCACCAGCAGCAGCACGGCGTTCATCACAAAGGACGTGATGATCAGCGCCTTCCAGAAGGAGGAGAAGCGTGGCCTGCGGCCCGCGGGCTGCTCGGGCGGGGCCTCGTCGCCCCGCGAGCGCCGGCCCAAGCTGAGCGGGAAGCGGCCCTCGGAGCGGGCGAGCGGCTGAGCATCCGCCGCGGGCGCCTCACGGCGGCTTCCCAGCGCGGAGCGGCGTGTATCTGTCTGTGCCATGTGGCGAGCCTCCTTCGTCGAGCAATGGGGACGCGCGAGCCCCCAGGCCGCCAAAGTATAAACCACGCCCGGTAGTAAGACAAGACACCAATACGTTGCAAAATGGCGTCTGTATGCGATCCTGCGACGGGAGATGTCAGGCGCCGCCGAAGTAGCGCAGGGCCAGGCGCAGCCGCTCCTCGAGCTCGGCGGGCGCGTCGGCCGGGAGGGCTGCGATCGCCGCAGACGCCTCGGAGGCGCTGAACCCCAGGCTCACCAGCATCTCGGACAGCTCACTGTTGGCGGCAGCCTGCGCGGGCGTGGCTGCGGCGAAGGCCGGCAAGCCCTTGGTGTCGATCTTGCCCCTCAGCTCCAGCACCAGCCGCTCGGCAGTTTTCTTGCCGATCCCCGGCACGCGCGACAGGCGCGCCGTATCGCCGGAGGCAATCGCCAGGCGCAGCTCATCGGGCGTGGCCGATGAGAGCAGGCTCAGAGCGACCTTCGGGCCGATGCCGCTGACGCCGAGCAGCGTCTCGAACAGGTGACGCTGGTTCGGGCTGGCGAAGCCGTAGAGCTGCAGCAGGTCCTCGCGGATGTGGAGGTGCGTGTAGAGCAGCACCTCGTCGCCGAGCTCACCGAGGCCGCCGAGCACGCTGCGGGGCGCGAACACGTGGAAGCCGACGCCGCCGGTCTCTACAACAGCGTGGTCCAGGCCGACGAAGATGAGTTTGCCGCGAACTGATGCGATCATGCCGGCGATTATAGCACAGGGCGGGGGCCGGGCGATGCCCGACCCCGCCCTGTGCTCGCGAGCTCAGCGCCCCTCGTCCGTCACGCCGCTCTGCCAGACTCGAGCTCCCCCTCGCCCCGCAGCAGGTCCATCGCCAGCCGCACCACCCGCCGCACCCGCCGCCGCCGCACCCGCTGGAGCGACCCGCGCAGCGAGACCCAGCGCGCCTCGACGATCCCCTCGACCGCGCACGGCTGGGGTGTACCATCCACCGCGCGGAACAGGTAGTACGTCACCACCTTGCGCCGCGCCGGCTTCCTGCGCGGCGTGATGTAGCTCACCGTCCGGACAGTTGTCTCGACCTCGCCGGCGAGCCCTGTCTCCTCGGCCACCTCGCGCACCAGAGCGTCGGGCTCCGCCTCACCGGGCTTCACCTTCCCCTTGGGCAACGTCCAATACCCATCGCGCTTACGGATCAGCAGAAGATCGATGCGCCCGTCCTCACGCCGGCGGTAGACCACCCCGCCCACGGCGATGATCGGATCCTGATCGCTGCAAACCGCGCGCCGTTGCGCCTTATTCGCCATGCGACACCTCGACACCATCCGTTGGAGCCAGTATTGTACCGTACGCGAGCCGGCCGCTATAGCGCATCCCCGTTCCACTACTGTACGCGAGACGTATGCATCGTGAGACAAGAGCGTAGTACTCCCAGAGCTATGCGAACGTCCCCTGAGATTCATGTGCGGAGCTTCACATGCAAGTAACGTACCGGGCGCTCCAGGGTTACGGGTTCCCCACCTGTAGCATATCGGCGGCGCGCGCGGCCCGCCATCACCTTTTGGTACATACTCTCCCCAGACGTACACGCCATGCCGCACTGTGTTAGAATAGAGACAGCCCACCGGCACTAGTGAAAGGACACGACGATGGAGTACGCGTTGTCCGATGACATGAAGCTGCTGCGGCAGACCGTACGCGACTTCGTGCAGAAGGAGATCGCCCCGATCGCGCGCGACATCGACGAAGAGGAGCGGGTGCCCTTCGAGATGCTGCGCAAGGCCGGCGACCTCGGCCTGTTCGGCGTGCCGTTCCCCGAGGAGTACGGCGGCATGGAGGCCGGGATCACCGGCTACTGCGTGATGATGGAGGAGATCAACCGCGCCTGCGCCTCCACCGGCACAATCATGGGGGCACACGTCGCGCTCTGCTCCACCTCGATTCACATCGCCGGCAGCTCCGAGCAGAAGGATCGCTTCCTACGCCCGCTGATCGCCGCCCGCAAGTTCGGCGCTTGGGCCCTGACCGAGCCGGGGGCCGGCTCCGACGCCGCCCACCTCCGCACCACCGCCGTGCGCCAGGGGGACGAGTACGTGCTCAACGGCTCGAAGATGTGGATCACCAACGGCTCCTTCGCCGATGTGATCGTGGTCTTTGCCTCCACCGACCCCTCGGCCGGGCCGCGCGGCATCTCGGCGTTCATCGTGGAGAAGGACACGCCCGGCTTCAAGGTGGGCAAGATCGAGCCGAAGATGGGCCTGCGCGCCTCGCACACCGCCTCGCTGTTCTTTGAGGACTGCCGCATCCCCGCCGCCAATATGCTCGGCGAGCCGGGCAAAGGGTACGCGCTAGCGATGCAGACGCTCGACCTCGGGCGGGTGGGGCTGGGCGCCGGCTCGCTCGGCGCCGCGCGGGAGGCTCACGAGCTGGCGCTGCGCTACGCGGTGGAGCGGCAGCAGTTCGGCCGCTCGATCGCGGACTTCCAGGCTATCCAGTTCAAGCTGGCCGATATGGCGGTCAAGATCTACACGCTGCAGCAGATCGTCTACGACTGCGCCGCGAAGGTGGATCGCGGCGAGCACGCGCGCCTCGAGTCGAGCATCGTCAAGCTCTACGGCACCGAGATGGTCTCGCAGATCATCGACGAGGCCATCCAGATCCACGGCGGGATGGGCTTCTCGCGCGAGCTGCCGCTCGAGCGCATGTACCGCGACGCGCGGGTGTTCCGCATCTACGAGGGCACCAACGAGATCCAGCGCTACGTGATCGCGAGCGAGCTGCTCAGGGAGGCCGGCCATAAGGTGCGGCTGTATTAGTATGTGTGGCTCTGGAGGGGCGCTGCCCCTCCAGACCTCCCCAACACCCCTCTGGCGGAAGCGGTCGGCGCCGGTGGCGGGATCTATCTTGGCGTAGCCAGCCACGATCCGCACCTCGGTCACGCGCACCGGCTGCACTAGCTCCAGCATCACCCAGCCGTCGCGGCCGTCCCCGGGGACGCGCCAGGCGGTGTCGAGCCGGCCATCGGCCGCGTTACCCGGAACGAAAGATGCCCGCCCGCCGGCCAGCAGCGAGCCGGCAACAATCAGGGCGCACGCCACAGCTATCACAAAACGGCTCATTACTCTGCTCTCCCTCACGATGTCTACTCCCGCGCCGCCCAAACACAACAGACGGCTCACAGGAGCGATCGTAGCGCGGGAGCGCGGCGCACGTCTCGGACGAAGAGCGGAGCGGCGGGTGACGGGCGAGCGAGGCGCCTGTGACAGCGGCCTCTCAGCACGGCGCGCGGGGCGCTACGACAGGCGCATCCCGAAGGCCACCCAGGTATCGTAGGTCTGAATGCGATGGAAGCCAACCCGCTCGTAGAAGGCGATCGCCCGCGTGTTGCGCGCCCCTACCCCCAGGTGGACGCCCGGCACCCCGACCTCGCGCAGCCGCGCGGCGAGCGTCTCGATCAGCCTGCGGCCCCACCCCTGGCCCTGCGCCACCGGCAGGATATCGATGTGCAGGTGCGCCGGGTAGGCGTCCATCTCCGGGCTCACGCCCAGCCCGGCGTGCATATAGCGCGTGAAGCCCGCCTCGGAGGAGTGGTCGTCGGGCGGGGGCAGCGGGTAGCGCTCGCGCAGTGGCGGGAACCACTCGCGCTCGCAGCGCTCCGCGAAGGCCGCCGAGTCGCGCGTAGCCAGCACGTAGCCCACCGGCGCGGCCGCGTGGGTCAGCGTGAAGCAGAGGTCCGGCTCGAAGACCGCGTAGGGACCAGCGAACACGTGTCCCAGAAGTTCCGGGTCGCGGTAGAGCGCGCTGGCATCCTGCCCCGAGTCCCCGGTGAGCAGGCAGATCCGGTAGAGCGCGACCATGTCGCTCGGGTGGTACGGCCGGATGGCGAAGGTCATTGGGTTCTCCCATCAGAAAGAGGCTACTCCGGCTGGGTGAGCAGGCGCATCACGCGGCCGTCGGCCAGCGCCTCGGCCAGCCCCGGCTCCACGCGCCCAGCCACGCGCTCGGGGGCCGCCTCCAGCATCCCCACGATAGCGCGCGCCAGCCCGATCGCCGCGTCGTGCACGTCCTGCGCCGTGGTGGTGCAGCCGCTCAGCCCCAGGCAGACCAGCATCGCGTCGGGGTAGCCCGGCGGCGCCGCAGCGATGTCGAGCGCCGCGGCCAGGGCTGCGCGCCGGCTCTCGGCGCGCGGCAGGGGGCTGAGCAGGCCAAGCACCCCCGGGCAGCGCAGCGCCATGTCCTGCGCGCCCAGCCGCACCCCTAGCTCGTCGCCGCGTGCCATCGCGTTGCGCACCTTGGCCGCGCTCTCCAGTAGGTCCTGGAGCTGCGGCGCGTGAGCCAGCTCCAGCGTCACCCGCCCCTCAAGCCGCCGGCGCGCCTCGTCGGTGGCCCACAGCAGCCGGGCCGACTGGCGCGCGGGCAGGAAGAAGGCCCACTCCTCGGACTCGGCATCCGGCTCGAACTGCTCCAGCCAGTCGTCGATCGTATAGCTCGCGATGGTTATGTGGAGCAGGCGCCCATCCGGCAGCTCCTCGAACGCGCTGCGGTACCCCGCCTCCGGCTCCCCATCCAGCAGCACGTCCATATCGAGATCGCTGTGCGGCTCAGGCGCACCGCGGGCGTAGCTGCCGTGGCAGAGCACCGCCACCGCGCGCGGCTCCTCGCGCCGCAGACGCTCCGCCCAAGTGGACAGGATCGGCTCGTAGTCCATGGTCGGTTCTCCATCGCCGTGCGGATCGCGCGGTGATGATACCAGAAGTGGCGCAGGGCCGCGCGGATCGTGTGATACTATCAGCCAGCATGCCGACAGCGAGGAACCCCTCATGAACAAGTCACTGCATCTCGACCGCGCCCAGCTCGGCGTCTGCTACTACCCTGAGCACTGGCCCGAGGAGCTGTGGGCGGATGACTTCCGCCGCATGCGCGAGCTCGGGCTCACGGTCATCCGCATCGCGGAGTTCGCCTCGTCGATCTTCGAGCCCGAGGAGGGGACGTTCTCCTTCGACCTCTTCGACCGGGCGATCGCCCTGGCGCACGCCCACGGGCTCCAGGTCATCCTGGGCACGCCCACGGCCACGCCACCCGCCTGGCTGACACACAAATACCCCGAGGTGCTGAACGTGACGCAGGCCGGCGTCCGGTACCAGCACGGCATGCGGCGGCACTACACCTACAACGCCCCGATCTACCGCGAGCTCTCGGCCCGCATCGTCCGCAAGATGGCCGAGCACTACGGCCGCCACCCCGCCGTGATCGGCTGGCAGATCGACAACGAGCTGAACTGCGAGGTCAACGTCTTCTACGCCGCCGCGGACCACGCCGCGTTCTGCGATTGGGCGCGCCGGCGGTACGGCACGCTCGACGCGCTCAACCGCGCCTGGGGGACCGTCTTCTGGAGCCAGACCTACACCGACTGGGAGCAGGTCCGGCTGACGGGCCCCACCCCCTCGGACTCGCCCAACCCGCACCAGGCGCTCGACGAGAAGCGCTTCTTCTCCGACAGCGCCATCTCGTTCGCACGCCTGCAGGCCGACATCCTGCGCGAGCTGGCGCCGGGCCAGTGGATCACCACCAACGGGCTGTTCGGCCATCTGGATAACCACCAGCTGACCGAGGAGACGCTGGACTTCTTCTCCTACGACTCCTACCCCAACTTCAGCACGATCTTCGGCAGCGCGCTCCCCCAGTACGGCGCCGAGCCGCTGCAGGACCGCTTCTGGAGCTGGCGCCTCAGCGCGACGCGCAGCATCTCGGCCCACTTCTGCGTGATGGAGCAGCAGTCCGGGCCGGGCGGCTGGGTCAACCGCATCGCGCAGCCCTCGCCCAAGCCCGGCCAGCTCCGCCTGTGGACCTACCAGTCGGTCGCCCACGGCGCGGACATGGTGCTCTACTTCCGCTGGCGCACCGCCACGATGGGCACCGAGATCTACTGGCACGGCATCAACGACTACCACAACCGCCCCAACCGCCGTGTCGCTGAGGTCGCGCAGGTCGGGCGTGAGCTCGAGGCGCTCGGGCCGCGCGTCGTCGCCACGAAGCCCGCAGCGCAGGTGGCGCTCGTGAGCGACTACGACAACGAGTGGGACGGCGAGCTCGACACCTGGCACGGGCCGTACACCCGCCAGAGCGTCTACGCCTGGTTCGCCGCGCTCCAGTACCGGCACATCCCGGTGGACGCCCTGTACCTCCGGGCCAGCACCACGCTTGCCGACCTGTCGCGCTACCAGGTGCTGGTCTACCCGCACCCGGCGATCATGAGCGACGCCACGGCCGAGCTGCTGGCGGAGTACGTGCGCCAGGGCGGGACGGTGGTGTTCGGGGCGCGCACCGGCTACAAGGACACCACCGGCCAGTGCCCGATGCGGCCGTTCCCCGGGCCGGTGGCGGAGCTCTGCGGTATCACGGTGGCGGACTTCACGCGCATCGGGCCGCAGGAGCAGGCGCCGCCGCTGCGCTGGAAGGGCGCGCAAGGGGACGCGCTGGCAGCCGATGCGTTCAACGACATCCTGCAGGTCGAGGCGCCCGATGTGGAGGTGCTGGCGGAGTACGGCGGGGGCTACTACGCGGGCGCGCCGGCTCTGGTGCGCCGCGCGGCCGGCGCCGGCCAGGTGTACTACTACGGCGCGGTCTTCAACGTGCCCGCCGCGACGGCGCTGATCGAGCAGCTCGGCCTGTCTTCTCCGGTCGCCGGCTGGCTGGACCTACCGCCGCCGGTGGAGCTCTGCGTCCGGGAGCGCGAGGACGGCGCGGGGCGGCTGCTCTTCCTGCTCAACTACAGCGCGGAGGCCCAGACCGTCACACTGCACAGGGCCATCACAGACGCGCTCTCGGGACAGCAGGTGGAGGGACAGGTGACGCTCGCGCCGTTCGACGTGCGGGTTCTCAGCGAGACCGATGACACGGGCGTGCCTCGGCGCTGACCCGCCCGCACACCCAGCCCGTCCCCAGACGCCGGCTCCGTGCTTGGCTCACCAACGCCGAAACCCACCGAGCAATCGGTGGGTTTCGGCTTCCAGAGGCCCTGGATGTGGAGCGGGAGACGGGATTCGAACCCGCAGCCCTCTGCTTGGGAAGCAGATGCGCTACCATTGCGCCACTCCCGCGCGCATATCTACTGTAGCAGTTTTCCCGCCCCTTGTCAAGGCACAGACGCCAGCCGCGCACCCCCATCCGCCATCCAGCGGTGTACAATGTGCTATGCATCTATCACACCGCTCGCTAACCGCGCTCTACACGCTCGCCACCTTCGCCAGCGCCACGCTGCTATTCGTAGTGCAGCCGCTTTACGCGCGCATGGTGCTCCCGCTGCTCGGCGGCTCGCCGGCGGTGTGGAACACGTCTATGCTCTTCTTCCAGGCCGCGCTTCTGGCGGGCTACGGCTACGCCCACCTCTCGACGCGCCTGCTTGGCGCGCGCCGACAGGCGGCGCTCCACGTGGCCCTGCTGCTGCCACCGCTGCTCGTGCTGCCAATCGCAGTGCCCGCCGGCTGGACCCCGCCCGCCACCGAGAACCCGGCCCCCTGGCTGCTCGCCCTGCTGGCCGTGGCCGTCGGCCCGCCGTTCCTGGTGCTCTCCGCCAGCAGCCCGCTGCTCCAGAAGTGGTTCGCCGCCACCGGCCACCCCCACGCCGCCGACCCCTACTTCCTCTACGCCGCAAGCAACCTCGGCAGCATGCTCGCGCTGCTCAGCTACCCGCTGCTGATCGAGCCGACCCTGCGCCTCGCCGACCAGAGCCGCCTCTGGTCCGCCGGCTACGTGGCGCTGGCGGCTCTGATGGCGCTGTGCGCGCTGGCGCTCTGGAGGGCGCCGCCGGGCCGAGAGACGGCCACAGACCACGGGCCACAGACGGCAGGCCACGGGCCACAGACGGCAGACCGCGGACGACCGGCCAACGACCAACGACCAACGACCAACGACCGACGGCCACAGACGACGGCGAGCGGCCGCGGCGCTCAAAGCGCACCTTCGTCCCTGGTCCTTCGTCCTTCGTCACTCTCACCGCGGCGCATTGCCCGCTGGGTGTTCCTGGCCTTCGTCCCGTCCAGCCTGATGGTCAGCGTCACGACCTACATCTCCACCGAGATCGCCGCTATCCCGCTGCTGTGGGTGCTGCCGCTGGCGCTCTACCTGCTGACCTTCATCCTGGTGTTCGCCAGCCGCCCGCCTGTGCCCCACGCGCTGGTGGCGCGCCTGCTGCCGCTGGCCGTCCTGCCGCTGGTGTTCCTGCTCGTCAGCGGCGCCCGCCAGCCGATCGGACTGATCGTGGCCGTGCACCTGCTCGCGTTCTTCGTGGTGGCGCTGGCCTGCCACGGCGAGCTCGCGCGTGACCGGCCGCCGGTGGAGTCGCTCACGGCCTTCTACATGTGGATGTCGTTCGGCGGCGTGCTCGGCGGGCTATTCAACGCCATCGTCGCACCGCTGGCGTTCGACTCGATCGCCGAGTACCCGCTGGTCCTGACGCTGGCCTGCGCTGCGCTCCCAGGCGCGCTGCGCTGGGAGGGACGCCCGGCGGCGCGGCTGCTCGACCTGGTGGCGCCGCTGGCGCTGGCGATGGCGGGGATGCTCGCGCTGCGCCTGCTGCCGCTGGCCGGCGCCCCCGACTGGGCCGCAACCCTCGTCGGCGTGGCCTTGCCCACGGCGCTCTGCCTGATGTTCCTGGGGCGGCCGCTGCGCTTCGCCGCGGGTGTGGGCGCGCTGCTCCTGGCCGGCGTGCTGTTCGGCGGGCAGCTCGGCAGCGCCGTCTACACCGAGCGCAGCTTCTTCGGGGTCCACCGGGTGGTGCGCTTCTCGCTGGCCGCCAGCGGCGACTACCACGGGCTCATCCACGGCACCACCCTGCACGGCACGCAGAGCCTGGACCCCGCGCGCCGCGACGAGCCGCTGAACTACTACCACAGCCGTGGCCCTGCCGGGCGCATGTTCGCGGCGCTCGGGGAGGCGCGGGTCGCCCAGCCGGTGGCGCTGGTTGGGCTCGGCGCGGGCGCGCTGACCTGCTACGCTTCCCCCGGCCAGCCCTGGGAGCTCTACGAGATCGACCCTGAGGTGGAGCGCATCGCCCGCGACGAGCGGCTCTTCACCTACCTGCGTGACTGTGCGCCCGACGCGCCGGTGATCCTCGGCGACGCACGCATCGCCCTGCAGCGCGCGCCGGACGGGCGCTATGGGCTGATGCTGCTCGACGCCTACAGCTCGGACGCGCCGCCGCTGCACCTCCTCACCCGCGAGGCGTTCCAGGTCTACCTCCAGAAGCTGGCCCCCGGCGGCGTGCTGGCGCTCCACATCACCAACCGCCACATGGACCTCGAGCCGGTGATCGGGGCGCTGGCGCGGGACGCCGGGCTCACCGCGCTGGTCGGCTACGACCGCGACATCAGCGCGGCCGATGCGGAGCAGGCCAAGACCCCCTCGCGCTGGGTGGTGATGGCGCGCGACCCGGCCGACTTAGCGTCGCTCGCGTCCGACCCGTTCTGGCGGCCGGCCGACATCAGGCCAGGCACGCCCCTCTGGACCGATGACTTCTCGAGCCTGCTGGCGGTGCTCCGGGGCTGGTAGCCATCCCACTCGCGACAGTGCCGTAAGAATCGCAGAGCCCCCTCGACCACAAGGATCGGGGGGGCTCCTGTGTAGGGGAGGGTCAAGGAAGGCGTTGCACTTCCTGAAACCCGCCCAACCTAGTCGCGCCGGCGCGGGCGGGGGCGGTCCCCCTCGGGGCGCGGGCCGCGGTCGCCGTTGCCGCGCGGGCCGCGGTCACCGCCGCCGTTGCCGCGCGGGCCGCGCCCGCCGCCCGCCGCCTGGCGGTCCTCGGCGGACTCGCCCGTGAGCAGCGCGCGGCGCGAGAGGCTGACCTTGCCGGTGCCCTGCTCGACGCCGATCACCATCACGTTGATCTCATCGCCCATCTTGACGATGTCCTCGACGTTCTCGACGCGGTTCACATCCAGCTCGGAGATGTGCACCATGCCGTCCTTACCGGGGACCAGGTTGACGAACGCGCCGAACGGCATGATTCGCACCACCTTGCCCAGGAAGATCTCGCCGACCTTGATCTCGCGCGTGAGCGCCTCGACCATCGAGACGGCCCTCTGGGCGGCCTCGCCGTCGGCGGTCGCGATGAACACGCGGCCGTCGTCCTCGATATCGATCGTAGCGCCGGTGGCGTCAGTGATGCTGCGGATGGTCTTGCCACCCGGGCCGATCAGCGCGCCGATCTTCTCGGGGTTGATCTGCAGCGTGATGATACGCGGCGCGAACGGCGACATCTCCGTGCGGTGCGTCGGCAGCACAGCCGTCATCTTGCCGAGGATGTGGAGCCGGCCCTGGCGCGCCTGCGCGAACGCCGCCCGCATGATGTCGTAGGTGATGCCGGTGGTCTTGATGTCCATCTGCAGGCCGGTGACGCCCTCGGTGGTGCCGGCGACCTTGAAGTCCATGTCGCCGAGGTGGTCCTCGATGCCCTGGATGTCGGTCAGCACCTGCCAGCGGCCGTCCTTGCCGGTGATCAGGCCCATCGCCACGCCGGCCACCGGCGCCTTGATCGGGACGCCCGCGTCCATCAGGGCCAGCGTGCTGCCGCACACCGACGCCATCGAGGACGATCCGTTGGACGACAGCGTCTCGGAGACGAGGCGCATCGTGTAGGCGAACTCCTCCTTGGGCGGCAGCACCGCCACCAGCGAGCGCTCGGCGAGCGCGCCGTGGCCGATGTCGCGGCGGCGGGGCGAGCCGAGCCGCTTGACCTCGCCGGTGGAGAAGGGCGCGAAGTTGTAGTGGTGGATGTAGCGCTTGCTCGTCTCGATGCCCAGGTCGTCCAGGCGCTGCTCCTCGCCGGGCGCGCCGAGCGTGGCGATCGTGAGCACCTGCGTCTGGCCGCGCGTGAACAGGCCCGAGCCGTGGACGCGCGGGATGACGCCAACGTCCACGCTGATCGGGCGGATCTCAGTGGGCGTGCGGCCGTCCACACGGTCGCCGCTCTCCAGGATCATGCGGCGGACCTCCTCGTAGAGGATGTTCTCGAAGGCCGTGTCCACCGCCTTCTTACGCGCCGCAAGCTCCTCCTCGGGCTCATCGGCGGTGAAGTGCGCGATGACCTCCTCCTTGAGCGCCTGGGTCTGCGCGTCGCGCACCGTCTTGTTCTTGTCGGTGATCGCCTCGTAGAGCCGGTTGCCCATCCAGGCCGTGACGGCGTCCTCGAGCGAGGTGTCGGCCGGCGGCGGCACGAACTCGCGCTTCGGCTTGCCGGCCAGGCGCACCAGCTCGTTCTGCAGGTCGCAGAGCTGCTTGCAGACGGCGTGACCCTGGATCACCGCCTCGAGCATCACGTCGTCCGGCAGCTCCCGAGCGCCGGCCTCGACCATCAGCACCGCGTCCTTGGTGCCGGCCACCACCAGGTCGAGCCGGCTGTCGGCCATCTGCGACATCTCGGGGTTGATCACGAGCTCGCCGTCAAGGTGGCCCACCTGCACCGCGCCCACCGGCCCCAGGAACGGGATATCGGAGATCGCGAGCGCGGCGGACGCGCCGATGATCGACAGCGGGCCCGGGTCGTTCACCATGTCGATCGAGAAGGTCGTGATGATGACCTGCACCTCATTGCGGTACCCCTCCGGGAACAGCGGCCGCAGCGGCCGGTCCGTGAGGCGCGCGGTGAGGATGGCGGTCTCGGTGGGCTTGCCCTCGCGCTTGAAGAAGCTGCCGGGGATCTTGCCGGCCGAGTACATGCGCTCCTCGTAGTCCACCGTCAGGGGGAAGAAGTCAATCCCCTCGCGCGCCGTCTTGGCGCCCACCACCGTGGCCAGCAGGACCGTATCGCCGTAGCGGACCGTCACCGCGCCGTCGGCCTGCTCGGCGAGCCGGCCCGTCTCCAACGTCAGTGTCCGACCGGCGATCTCTGCGCTGACCGAGTGAATCTGCCTCTCTGACATTCCTATTTCCTTACGCATGGGCCACTGTGGCCCGACTGCGGGCCGTTAGGTACTGGAGGCTGCGGCCGAACTCGTGAACGATGAACGCTGAAGGATGAAGGCCAGGGGTAAGCAGACCACTGCTTCTGCGATCGCCCCCAGCGGCGCTTCAGCGTTCATCCTTCTACCTTCAGCGTTCGGCGGCACTCTCCAATCCCTAACGACCCCCTCCCAAACGTACAGGCCCGCAACAAGCACGAGCCTGGGGAGATCATCCCCAGGCTCGCAAGAGTTAGTCAGTGGGCAAAGACGTAGTCGCGGGGACAGCGAAGCGGGCGGGCTTCCCTTGAAGACACCTGTCGTCTCGTCATCCCGCCTCTCATCCCGGAAGCTACCGGCGCAGGCCGAGCCGCTCGATCAGCGCGCGATAGCGATCCTTATCCTTGCCGCTCAGGTACGCCAGCAGACGACGGCGGCGCCCGACCAGCTTCAGCAGACCACGGCGCGAGTGATGGTCGTGGCCGTGCGTCTTGAGGTGGTCGATCAGGGTGTTGATGCGCTCCGTCAGAAGCGCGACCTGAACCTCGGGCGAGCCGGTGTCATTGCCGTGCACCTGGTAATCGGCAATGATTGTGCCCTTCTCATCTTTTTCCAACGCCACGGATTTCTCCTTACTAATCGCGAACAGGCCGGCGCAGCCTGTCGTTCACCTGTTGCTATATATGCGCAATTATACCATAACTTGATGTGTAGCGCACACTAGAACCCCACCTCGATGATCGTGCGGCCGGTGCGGTCCTGGAAGAAGCCCACGCCGTCCTGGATGAGGCCGGTGTAGAAGCCCATCTTGTTCTCCTGCTGGAGCACGCGGATGCGGCCGACGATCTCGGCCTCCTCGCCGGGCATGAGCACGTCCTCCTGGAAGGGCACCTTCCACTCCTCGGGCGGGCGCGGGGTGATCGCCCAGCGGTAGGGGTAGCGCTTGGCCGCGCCGCCGCTGTTGGCGTCCCAGTCGACGCCGATGCGCCAGAAGCCGCCGGACTTACTGGCGTAGGCGCCCTCCTCGACGGAGGAGAAAACTTCGTCGGTGCTGTACTCGTAGCCGGAGGGCGGGCCGTAAGTGCGCAGCGGGACATCGCCGGTGTTCTTGACGCGCATCGTGACGGTGATCACGTCGCCGCGCATGATCGCCTGGGGCGCGATGTAGGCGTAGGTGATAGTAGCCTCGGGCAGCCCGGCACCGGCGATCGCCACCGGGGAGCGCTGCTCCACCAGGTTACCGAAGCGGTCACGCGCGCGCACGACAACGGTGTACTCGCCGTTAGGCAGCAGCGCGCCGTCCGGGGTGCGCCCGTTCCAGGCGTGGCGCTGGGGGGTGGGCTCGGTCTCCTGGGCGGTGACGAACGGGCAGAGCGGGGTGCACCCTGGCCCGACGACTTCGATGTCCACCGTCGCCGTCACCGCGGTGCGGTAGGTGATCTCGGCCACGTCATCGATAGCGTCGGCGTTGGGCGAGATGGTCTGCGGGAAAATGACGAGATTTTCGATCGCCGGCGGCGGCGCATCGCTCGCCTCGATGGTGAGCGGGAGCTCGCGCCGGGCCTGCTCGCCGTCCGCCCCGGCAACCTCGACCACCACGGTGTAGGCGCCGCTGGGGAGGGCACGCCGTCGCAGCACCGGGTCATCGGTGGGGGCGGTGCCGTCGAAGCGCAGCGTGTAGGGCTCGTCCGAGGCCAGCCGCTGCTCGGCCTCGCGCAGGGTGTAGCGCGCGCCGGCAGCGTCTTGCAGGTAGACGGTCACGCTCGCCGGGCGGCCGACCTCATAGCTGAGGGCGACGGTCTCGCCGGCGCCGGTGGTGCTGAGCCCCGGCCGGCTGAGCGCGACGTCGCCGAGAAGGGGCTGGGCGCCACAGCCGACGAGAGCGAGGGCGAACATACAAGGCAACAGGCACAGGGCAGAAGGAAGGCGTAAGCGGCCGCATGCGGAGGCCAGGGCGCCCTTGCCTATGGGGAGATATTTCAGAAGCATCATCATGGCTCGTCCCTGGGAACATGGCAGGCTGGCAGGGCGTGAGACGGGTCCGCGGCGGAGCTGCCCATGACGGGCGCCCGTTCGCGCAAGCGATCGTCAGACAACAGCCCCGGGCACGGCATCGTCGGACGGGCGGGTGCGGTGGCGCCGGCCGAAGAGCGCCAGGGCGACAGCGCCGAGCGAGACACCGAACCAGAGCGTGCAGAATCGGATGATGATCGTGGCCGCGGTGGCCGGGCCGGCGGCCATCGGCACGAGCAGCACCAGCAGGCCAGTGCTGGAGGCCTCGGAGACGCCCAGGCCGCCCGGCAGGAAGGAGACCAGGCCGAAGAGCGTGGAGGCGGCGAACACGAACGTGGCCACCGTGAGCAGCCACGCCGGGTCCCCGGTGACGCCCAGGCCTTGGAGCACGAAGTAGAACGCGACGCACTCGCCGAACCAGGAGATCAGGCTGATGAACGTGGACGGCAGCAGGATGCGCCAGTCGAGCAGCTTGCGGGTGCTGCCGTAGGCCGTCATGAGCGCGGGGGCGACGCGGGCGCCGAGCGGGAGCCGCGCGGCGATGCCCGCGATGCGCTCGACGAGCCCCTGCGACTGGAGCACCAGCAGCCCCACGACGGTGAGCACCACCAGAGCGGCGAAGGCCGGGCGCGCCGGCTCGTACAGCGTGAGGCCCACACCCATGAGCAGGAGCATGGCGAGGCCGTCGGTGATGCGCTCGGCCAGCACGATCGGGGCCGAGGCACTCACGGGCGTGCCGTTGATGCGCTTGAGCAGTGCCGACTTGAGTACCTCGCCGACTTTGGCGGGCGTGACGGCCATGAGCATGCCGCTGGTGAAGAGCAGCACACTGTCCCAGCGCGAGACGCCGCGGCCCATATCCATGGCGCGCAGGTAGTAGTCCCACTTGAGCCAGCGCAGCGCATAGTTGAGCAGCGTGAAGCCGATGATGGCCGTCAGCGCGGACCACTGGAAGGCCCCGAAGCTCTGCGACACCTCGCGGATATCGCTGACGAGCCCGAGGCCGATGGCGACGGCCAGACCGAGCAGGGCGGAGATGAGGATGCTGCGGCGGAGATTTGCGGGCAAGGTAGCTCTCAGTCGTGAGTTATGAGTTGTGAGCTTTGAGTCGTGAGGCGTGAGTGCTGCTCCGCTCAAGACCCGCTCAGCCTTGCGTTTTACGTCTTGGGTCGTGAGTGCTGCGTCCTGCTTCGCTCAAGACTCGTAGCTCAAGACTCTCAATGGCTCTGGTGCTGCACCAGCTCCACCAGCACGCCCATGCAGCTTTTCGGGTGCAGGAAGGCCACGAGCGTATTGTGGATGCCGGGGCGGGCGATCTCGTCGATCAGCTGGACGCCGCGGGCCTTGAGCTCGGCGAGGGCGGCGGCGATATCGTCCACGCGGTAGGCCATGTGGTGCATGCCGGGGCCCTTCTCGGCCAGGTACTTGGCGAACGCCGCCTGCTCCGAGGAGGGGGCGATCAGCTCGAGCATCTGGCCGCCGATCCAGGCGACGGCGACGGAGGTATGGCGCTCGGGGACCTCGATGCGATCCCACTCGGTCACGCCGAACTTCTCAGTGTAGAAGGCCACGGCCTCGTCGATATTCCGCACGGCAAAGCCAATGTGATCTACGCAGGTGAACATGGCGGACTCCTTCCAGCGACGCGCAAGTGTAGCATCTGGGCGCGCGGGCGTCAACCTTTTGAACGCTGAACGCTGAACGCTGAACGATGCGTACTCGGGCAGACACCACTCGTAGAGTCTTCACCCGCGGCGCCATCTCAGCGTCCGTTCATCGTACTCCTACACGCCCAACCTCAGGGTAGCGCACCCACGTCCGGAGCGCCGGGGAGAGTCCGCAACGCAGGAGGAAAAAGGAAGAACGCAGACGACGCAACGCCGGTCAGCGCGGCTCACCGCTCAGCCCTGCTGACCCACGACTCACGACTCGCGGCTCACGACTCGAGGGCCGCCCTCCCCACCATCTCGAGGGCCGCGTCGTCGTTCGGCGGGTGGGTCAGTCCAGCGCGGGCATCGCGGAAGTAGCGCTCGAGCGGCAGGCGGCGGGTGATGCCGAAGCCACCCGCGATCCGCAGCGCCTGGTCGGTGGCGGTGGCGGCGGCGTTGGTGCACAGATACTTCGCGGTGGCCACCTCCGGCGACATCCGCTCACGCAGATCAGGGCGCTCGACCCAGCGGCGGGCGGTCTGATGGAGCACAGCGCGCGCAGCGGCGAGCGGGATCTCGATCTCACCCACGTGGCGCTGGATGTTGGGCAGCGTAGCGATCGGGCGGCCGAGGGCGGTGGGGACGCGGGAGCGGGCGTAGGCGCGGATGGCGTCCGACGCGGCCTGGCCGATGCCGAGGTACACGGCGCTGAGGGTGAGCGCGAACCAGGCCAGCGATACCGGCGACTTATTACTGAGGACGGGGGCCTGCCCCACCGGCTGGCGGTCCACCACGCGGTCCTCGGCCACGAACACGTCCTCAAGCACCACATCGTAGCTGCCGCTGGTGCGCAGGCTCAGCGCGTCGGACCAGGTGTCCTCCAGGTGCAGGCCGGGCACGCCGCGCTCGATGATCACGTTGGCGGTGGCGCCCAGGGGGGCGTCGTCTGCGGGTGGGAGCGCGACGCTCACCACGAAGTAGCGCAGGGCCGGGGCCATGCTCACGAAGAGCTTGCGCCCGGTGACCCGGTAGCCGCCCTCCACAGGGGTAGCGGCGGTGGCGGGCAGGCCACCGCGCGAGGGGCTACCCAACTCAGGCTCGGTGGCGGCGGCGTTGATCAGCGCGCCCTCCTCGGCGATGGCGCGGCAGACCTCGGCGAACAGCGGCTCGGGCCAGGCGCGGGTCTCGCGCAGGCGGCCGATCATGTGCACGGTCATATCGACCGCCATGGCGGTGCCGCCGTCGCCGCGGGCCAGGTGCTCCTGCGCCAGCACCAGGTCGAGCAGGTCGGCGCCCTCACCGCCGTACTCGGTGGGGACCACCAGGCGCAGGTAGCCGGAGGCGGCCAGGTCGGCGTAGTTCTCCTGCGGGAAGGCTCCGTCGCGGTCGCACAGCTCGGCGCGGCGGGCGAAGCGCGCGGCCAGGTCGTCGGCCAGGGCGACGACCCGCTGCTGGCGCGGGGTGAGGGTCTGGTGCATCGAGGTCTCTCTAGCTCTGCCTCTCTCACAACGGCGGTATTGTACACGGCTTAGGGCCTGTGGATCTCGCCGGATCTGCACGTCAACAGCGCGGGGACGGCGCTCCAACCCTTCACGCCGGAGGCAGTGCCGCGCACCACCCTAGTTGCGCTGCCCGCCGAGATGCGGCACAATCGCCCCGCGAGGCCACTGTCCGGCCCGCACGTACTGGAGGCAACCGAACATGCGCAAGCAGCTGCGGGGTGTCGCCACCGCCCTGGCGCTCGCCCTCACCCTCTGGCTGATCTTTGACCGGCTGCGGATCGTGATCCTAGTGAGCATCCCGTGGTGGGGCTTCCTGATCATAGCTGTGCTACTATTTCTGGCCATCGACTACCTCATCAGCCGCATCTTTGACAGGACTCCATAGCCATGCGAAGCCTCTGGAACGAAGACGGCGCGTCCCGCCGCGCGGGCGACCTGGCGCTGCGGGTGTACTCCTCGCGGCTGCTGGGCAGCGACCCGGCGCTGGTGCTGCACGGCGGCGGCAACACCAGCGTCAAGACCACCGAGCGCAACCTGTTCGGCGAGGAGGAGCAGATTCTGCATATCAAGGGCAGCGGCTGGGACCTCGGCACGATCGAGGCGGCCGGGTTCGCGCCCGTGCGCCTGGCCCCGCTGCTGCGCCTCGCCACGCTCGACGCGCTCTCCGACGCGCAGATGGTGAACGAGCTGCGCGGCGCCATGACCGACGCCGCCGCGCCCACGCCGTCGGTCGAGGCCATCCTGCACGCCGTGCTGCCCCACCGCTGGGTGGACCACACCCACGCCGACGCGCTGATCGCGCTGATGGGCCCCCACGGCGCGGAGGAGCGGGTGCGCGAGGTCTACGGCGACTCGGTGGTGGTGATCCCGTACGTGATGCCGGGCTTCGCGCTGGCGCGGCTGGTGGCGCGCATGTTCCCTGAGCAGGCCCACGCCGGCACCCGCGGCATGGTGCTGCTCAAGCACGGCCTGTTCACCTGGGGCGCAACCGCGCGCGAGGCCTACGAGCAGCACATCGAGCTGGTGACGATGGCCGAGGACTACCTGCGGGCCAGGGGCGCCTGGGACGTGCCCCACCCCGCGCCGCGTGAGGTGGCGGACCCGATGCGGCGCCTCGCGCTGGCCGCGCTGCGGCGGGAGATCTCGAACGCCGCCGGCTTCCCGCTAGTGATGGCCGCCCACGACGACCCGCAGGCGATGGCGCTCGCGCGGCACCCGGACGTGGATACCCTGGCGACGCAGGGCTGCGCCACGCCGGACCACGTGATCCGCACCAAGCGCGTGCCGCTGGTGGGGCGCGATGTGGCGGGGTACGCGGAGGAGTACCGCGCCTACTTCGCTCAGCACGCGGCGCTCAGCGCGCAGCCTCTGGCGATGCTCGACCCCGCCCCGCGCGTGGCGCTGGACGCGGAGCTGGGGCTGCTGACCGTGGGGCGCACGGCGCAGGACGCGGCGGTGGTGGAGGACATCTACCGCCACACGATCGACATCATCCTGCGGGCTGCGGCGCTGGGCGGCTACGAGGCGCTCCCGCCGCGCGACCTGTTCGAGGTAGAGTACTGGGAGCTGGAGCAGGCCAAGCTGCGGCGCGCGGGCAGGCCGGCGGCCCTGGCGGGCGAGGTGGCGCTAGTCACCGGCGCGGCCTCGGGCATCGGGCGGGCCTGTGTCGAGGCGCTGCGGGCGCGCGGCGCGGCGGTGGTGGCGCTCGACGTGAGCCCCGAGGTGGCGGGCCTGGCGCGGCGCGATGTCCTGCCGCTGGCGTGCGACGTGACCGATTCGGCGGCGCTGGAGCGGGCGCTGGAGCGGGCGGCGCGGGCCTTCGGCGGGCTCGACGTGCTGGTGCTCAACGCGGGCGTCTTCGGCCAGAGCGCGCGGATCGCCGAGCTGGCGGACGGCGAGTGGGAGCGAGTGCTGCGGGTGAATCTGGACGCCAACCTGGCGCTGATGCGGCTGGCGCACCCGCTGCTCAAGCTCGCGCCGCGCGGCGGGAGGGTGGCGGTGATCGGCTCGAAGAACGTGCCGGCGCCGGGGCCGGGCGCGGCGGCCTACTCGGCCTCCAAGGCGGCCCTGACGCAGCTCGCGCGCGTGGCGGCGCTGGAGTGGGGCGCCGACGGCATCCGCGTCAATGTGCTGCACCCCAACGCCGTGTTCGACACCGGCATCTGGACCGAGGAGGTGCTGGCGGCGCGCGCGGCGAGCTATGGGCTGACGGTGGAGCAGTACAGGCGCAACAACGTGCTGCGGGTGGAGGTCACGAGCCGCGACGTAGCCGAGCTGGCGGCGGAGCTGTGCGGACCGCTCTTCGCCAAGACTACCGGCGCGCAGATCCCGGTGGACGGCGGCAACGAGCGAGTGATCTAGCTCGGCCGACCGGGGCGAAGCGCGATCCCTCCCGAGAGCGGCGGCGGCGCGGGGGCCCACGGCAGCCCCAGGTTACCGAGGTTGCCCCTGCGCCCCACCGCGGCCAGCCGCTCGAGGCTGAAGACACGCGCCAGGGTCTCCTCCTCGTACACAAGGCTCATGGCGTCGTACCAGCTCAGCCCGTCGCGCTTCTCGAAGTGCCAGTACTCGAGCGCCAGCGGCTCGCTGCGCCAGTCGAACGCCTCACGCTCCTGCGCGGCGATGCGCCCCCAGCCGTGCTGCGCGGCCAGCTCAGTAAAGTCCACGAAGTAGCCGGGCGGCGGCGGGAGCAGCGTGCGCGAGCCGGTGTTGAACACCGGGGCGAACAGCGGCGCGCCCTGGGTGCCATCCTGACGGGCGGCCCGCAGGTAGAGGCGCCAGAAGAGCCGCCCGCTGCGCCACTCGGGGGTGATGAATAGCACCTGCCGCCCGCCCGCGCTGTAGTCAAACAGCGTGTCGAAGGCCCGCCCGGCCTTGTGCCAGCTGGTGTAGGACGAGGTGCCGCTGCTGAACTCCACCGCCCGGCTGGCCTCGCTCAGACGCGCCAGGAAGTCGTGGCCGCTGGCCTCGATCACCGCCCGCCGCAGAGCCATGAACGAGGGCTGCACCGCCTCGGCGAGCCGCGGCATCCCGCCCGAGCGCACGTCCCCCAGGCCGGCGAAGCCGCGCGGGATGGCCGAGAGGTCAGGCCGCACCGCCGGGACCGGCAGCGGGCGCCCCTCCTCCACCCGCAGCCCTGCGGTGCGCGGGGCGGTGGCGCGCGGGCTCCAGGCAGGCTCAGCGTAGCCGTGCGTGCTCGCCACCACGAAGACACCCGACTCGACCCCCGGCGCCGTCAGCAGCACCCCTTGCCGCGAGCCAAAACCGCGCCCCGGCGTGCGCCACACGCTGACCGCCAGCAGACCGCCGCTCGGTGTCCAGGCGGGGTCCTGCAGGCTGCGGTTCTCGGGCCCCGCCCGCTCCTCAAGGCGCGTCAGCAGGTTCAGCACGTGCAGGTTCCCGCTCCCCTCGCGGTCAGACACAAAGGCAACCCGCCGCCCGTCCGGCGCCCAGGCCGGCGAGCTGTCCGGCGCGGGGTGATCGCTGAGGTTCTGCGGCTCCCCCGAGGGCCGCCCGTCGCGCAGATCGAGCCGGTAGACCTCCTGGTTGCCGTCGCGCCAGGAGGTGAAGGCGATGCTCGTGGCGCCGGGCGCCCAGGCCGGCTGTGAGTCGGCCGCCGCGTTGTCTGTCAGGCGCTCCACCGCGCCGCTCGCCACGTCCAGAGTGTACAGCTCCAGGTTACCGTCGCGGGTGCTGGCGAAGGCGACCCGGTCGCCGCGGGGGCTCCAGGCAGGGTCGCCGTCGTAGGCCGGGTGGTCGGTGAGGCGCCGCAGCCCCGAGCCATCGGCGCGCACCAGGTACAGGTCCCAGTTCGCGTCACGGCGGCTGGCGAACACCAGCCGCGTGCCGTCGGGCGACCACGACGGGCTCCGGTCGGGCGCGGGGTCGCCGGTGAGATTGACCACCGCCTCGCCGGCCAGGTCGCTGCTGAAGATGTCTGTGGCACCGTCCGCACCACGCGAGGCGGCAAAGGCGATCCGCCCGAGCGCAGGGGCGGGTGCGGCGGGCGCATCGGGCGGGATCTCGGGGCGCGGCACGGCAGACACGGCGGGCGCGGTGAGCGCGAGCGCGAGCGCGAGGAGCAGCAGTCGCATAGGCAGTGGTCTCTGGTGGTAGCCGGACTGATTCGCAGTATAGCGAAGCGCCCGCGCCCTGTCTACGGCCCCGGCGCGCCGCCGGATGAGGGGAAGATGAGAGCAGCGCGGGGCGAAAGATTCCCCGCCGGAAGGGGACAGGCGCACCGGCGCGCGGGGATCATGCACCTGTTGCCGCGCCGCGCCGCGTGCTACCATCGCCGCAGATGCCGGATTAGCCATAAGGAGCCACCGATGCAGCGGAAGCTCTACTCTCAGTCGCCCGACCCGCCCACCTCGCAGCAGCAGATGGCGCGAGGCACGCCGATCGTGTTCGGGCTCGGGCTCGTCATGATGGTCGCCGTCGGCATCGCGATGAGCTCGTTCACCATAGTCAACGCGGGCACGCGCGGCGTGGTCACGACGTTCGGCCAGATCACCGGGGTGCGGAGCGAGGGCCTGCACTTCAAGATGCCCTTCATCACCAACGTGACCACGGTGAACATCCGCACGCAGCGCTACGAGGCCACAGCCTCGGCCGCGTCCCAGGACCTCCAGATCGTCTCGACACAGGTGGTGCTGAACTACCGGCCGGACCCGCAGCAGGTAGAGACGCTGATCCGCACGATCGGGCCGGATTTCGTGCCGGTAGTCGTCGAGCCGGCGCTGCAGGAGGCGCTCAAGGCGGCCACGGCGCAGTTCACCGCCGAGCAGCTCATCACGCAGCGGCCGCAGGTCTCCGAGCGCATCAAGCAGGTGCTTGAGGAGCGGCTCACCCCGCGCGGCGTGGTGGTCGAAGACCTCTCGATCACTGACTTCAGCTTCAGCGACGAGTTCCGCCGCGCGGTGGAGCAGAAGCAGGTGGCGCAGCAGGACGCGCTGCGCGCCGAGGAAGAGCTGCGTCGCGCTCAGATCGAGGCCCAGCAGCAGGTGGCGCGTGCAGAGGCCGAGGCCCAGGCGCGCATCGAGGTGGCGACGGCCGAGGCCGAGGCGCTCCGGCTCCAGCGCGAGGTGATCTCGCCTGAGCTGCTGCAGCTGCGCTTCATCGAGCGCTGGAACGGCATCATGCCGCAGTTCATGACCGGCGATGAGGCGGGCCTGATGCTGACGGTGCCGGCGCCCAGCGGCACGCTGCCCGAGACCACGCTGCCCGCGGCGCCGAACGTGGCCCCGGCACCGCCGAGCGCTCCGGCTGACCCAGGGAGCGGCGAGACGCCCTCCGCGCCAGCCAGCGGTGAGGCATCAACCCCGTAGCGTAGGCGCGGGTTC
>JBDLTZ010000329.1:0-5874 GCA_039805565.1 Chloroflexota bacterium
TCGGCGCCTCCTACGGCGCGATCGCGCTCGGCGTCGCGTTCACGGTGCTCGGGATCGTGCTGGCGGGCCTGGGCTACGCACTCCTCGGCCTGATCACCCCGGCCGTCGCCCAGCGCTTCGGCCTGCATCCGGTCTCGGCGTAACCCCGCCTCGTACGACGCACTGCGCGTCGGGCGAGCTGCCCCAGCCCCGTGCACCTGCACGGGGCTGGGTTTTTTCTGCCTACTCCCACACGGCTCGGAGTATCCCCAGGACGGCTAGGCCAGCACCTTCCCGGCGACGTTAGTGCTACGAGACGCTCGCCTGCGCCGGGAGTTCGGGGACGAACTGATAGGACGGCTCCTGCTTCTGCCGGCGAAGGATGCCAATGATGATGCGCCACGTTTCGACCAGGCCGCTGGCAGTGTACGGAAGCTCGTGCTTGATGGCGCGATGCAGGCGCGCCAGCTTGTAGCAGGGCACCCCGGCGTACATATGGTGCTCGATGTGGTAGTTCATGTGCCAGTAGAGAAACTGCACGAGCGGGTTGAGGTAGATGGTGCGGGTGCACAGGCGGAAGTCCGACACCTCATCCTGCAGGCCCACGTGCTGCGTGTTGTTGCACAAGAAGAACAACATGCTCCCGTAAAACGGCGCGAGCGTGATGAGCACCGGCAGCATCCACCAGCCCGTGAACAGAGCCTGGACGACGATCAGCGTGTGACCGACGAGCAGGATGCGCGCCCAGGTGAAGAGCTCGCGCCGCCGCGCCGACTTGCGTTCGGGGAAGAGGATGCGCTGCCAGTCATTCTCGAGCCGCTCGCTGCTGAGCATAATCCAACTCTTGTAGCGCGCAATCAAGCCCAACGGATTGATGAACGCGGTGGTGAGAAAGCTCTTCAGCGTGATCTCGACCGGCAGAATGACCTCCATGTCGTCCGGCTGATGAAGGGTGTATTTGTGGTGCTCCTGATGACTCTCCCAGAAGGAGACGTGGTTGAGCCCGCCCAGAAAGCTCACGAGGTGCAAGAAGAAGCGGTTGAGCGCGCGCGTCTTGAACACCGTGTTATGGCACAGCTCGTGGAAGCCATTGACCAGAAACGCGTAGACCGTTCCGTGGAGGAAGAGGCACCCTACGAGGGCGTACCAACTCCACTGCTGGGCGGCGTACCACGACAACGCGCCGGTCGCGGTGATAATGCCGAGATGCCCAAGCGTCTGGGCAAACCCCCAGGCATCGCTGCGCTTGTTCAGCTCGGCCAGTAGCGCACGGTCGATCGGCACGCGGTACCAGAGGAGTTTTGCCTGGGCAATCGGCTCATGCTGCGGGTTGGTCATGCGAGCACCCCTCATCACCTGATAACGAAGATTCATCCTAGGCAGTTCTGCGGCAGAGCGCATTGTATCGCAACCTGAAGGGCATGATTGCTTGTCTGGCCCTCCAATCTGGCTGCTGCTCTGTACCAGCGCACGAGCGCGTGGTGCGAGCACGGCGGCTGGGTGGCCGATGCGATCCACCACGCCCGAGCCGCCCGGGATGACCCGCTGAACGCAGCAGAGGGACGCGAGCGAATTCGCGTCCCTCTGCTGCGTTCCCAGTGTGGGCACTCAGCCATCTACAGCGCGCGGCCGTGTGGCGGAGAAACAGCTTCACACGCCCGAGGCGAGATCGCGCAACAGATTCGGCTGTTGTCCGGCACCGCCATCCGTCATCCCACCGCCTCCACGCTAGCCTACGCCAATGCGCTGCCTGAGCACGCCCTTGACCAGCGCGAGCACCCCGAACGAGATCGCCAGCAGGATAGCCGACAGAGTCAGAGCCAGATTCAGGTTGCGCTCGAAGCCGAGGTAGATCGCCAGGGGCATCGTCTGCGTGCGGCCAGGCAGGTTACCGGCAAAGATGATCGTCGCCCCAAACTCGCCCAGGGCGCGGGCCCAGGTCATCACCGCACCGCTGAACAGCGCCGGCCAGGCCAGGGGGATCGTGATGTAGCGCAGCACATCCAGCCGGCTGGCGCCGTCGAGTGCAGCGGCCTGCTCCAGCTCGCGCTCCACACCCATAAACCCTGCCGTGGCCGCCTTCACGAAGTAGGGCGCGGCCACAAAGCACTGGGCCAGCACCACCGCCACAACCGTGAAAGAGATTGTGATGCCGAGCTCCGCCAGCGGCGCGCCGAGAAGACCCCGGCGCCCGAAGGCCATCAGCAGGGCGATGCCGGCCACCGAGGGGGGCAGCACCATCGGCAGATCGATCAGGGTGTCGATCACCGTGCGCCCGCGAAACGGCCGGCGGGCGAGCATGTAGGCCAGCGGCCCGCCCAGGATGATCGCCAGCGCGGTGGCGACCAGGGTTGTCGCCATGCTCAGGCTGAGCGCCTGTACCACCGCCGGGCTCGTTAGCGTGGCCCAGAAACCGTCAAGCTGCAGCCGCAGCAGCATCGCCAGCAGCGGCAGCAGCAGAAAGCTGAGCAGCGGCAGGGCCAGGAGCCAGATGAGGGAGGGCGGCTGTGGCCGGAGCCGCCGGTTGCCCCTGACCTGTGGCAGCGAGCGATCCATGCTAGATGCCCGCCACAGCCGTACTGGCGACACCCGCGGCCGTCTCAGCCGGCGAGAGAAAGCCGTAGCGCGTCAGCACCGCCTGGCCCTCTGGCGAGAGCAGGTAGGCGATGAAGGCCTCGGCCAACGCGGCGTTCGGGCTATCGTTCAGCGGGGCGATCGGGTAATCGGCAATGGTGTTGAGCTCGTCGGGGATAGCGATCTGGACGACCTTGTCGCCGTCGAGCGCGGCGTCGGTGGTGTAGACAATACCGGCATCACCCTCGCCGAGGGCGACTTTGGTCAGCACCGAGCGGACGTTGTCCTCATAGCTGACGACGTTGGCAAGCACCGTGGGGCTGTAGCTCGCGGTGTACTCCGGCAGGGCGCTCGCCTTCGCCAGGAAGTCGAGGCTGTACTGCCCAACCGGCACCACCGCGTCGGAAACAATCAGCCGGAGGCCAGGGTTCGCCAGATCCCGCAGCGTCTCGATCCCGGCGGGGTTGTCGCTCGGAGTGATCACGACGAGCTGGTTGCGCACAAAGGTCTGCTCGCTGCCGTGGTCGATCCGTCCGCCATCGATAGCGGCCTGCATCTGGGTGCGGTTGGCCGAGGCGAAGACATCGGCGGGTGCGCCCTCGTTGATCTGCGCGGCGAGCTGCTGCGAGCCAGCGAAGTTGTACGCCACGCTGACGCTGGGGTTGGCCGCCTCGAACGCGTTGGCGATCTCCTCGAGGGCGTCGGTGAGCGAGGCCGCCGCAAATACATTCAGCGTGCCCGCGGCTATTGTCGACGAGGCGGCCGGCGCCTCGGTGGAGGCGGCGGTGGCAGCATCGGTTGCGGTGGTGAGTGCCAGCTCCTCGGCGGGAGCAGCCGGGCTCATCGGCCGAGTGGCGGCCGGGGCGCCGCCGCAGGCAGCCAGCAGCAGGCCAGACACGAGCACGAACAACATAACGGACGAGCGTGTCACAATCCCTCCTCAACACGATCACGATGGCACTCAGGAAGGCCGTCGCCAGTGCCCCTGCGATCATCACCCCATCGCACCCTGCTCCTCGCGATGGGGGCAAAGGTCAAGGCACGGTGGATCGCAGCTGATCTCGGCGCACCCCCGCGCCCTAGCTCAGCCATGACAGATGCCCCTGCTCGCCGGCGCGAGAACGTCCAGGCAGCGCTCAAGCCAGGCGATGATCGCGGCCAGCTGCCCGCGGCGAAACTCCAGCACCAGCCGCTCGTACTGCTGCTCGGGCGCCAGGGCTGCCAGCTGCTGGTCAAGCGCATCCAGCCGTTGCTGGCACGCGTGGCACTGGTGCTTCACGAGCGTGCCGACTGCAACCGGCCCTTCCTGCTGGGCAAAGAACAGCTTGGCGAGAAACTCAAGCCGGAAGTCGCGGCCGTGCGCCACGGGCTCGTTGAGCCACGCGTTGAAGGCGGCGCGACCCTGGGGCGTCATGCTCAGCACTTTTCGCGGCGGCCGGGAGCCCTGCGGTTCAGTGACGCTCGTCAGGTATCCTTCGTCCTCCAGGCGGCGCAGGATGGCATACAGATGCGCCTGCTTGAGGTGCCAGACCGCACTGAGGGTTTCGGTTTGGTGCAGGCGCTGGTGGATCTCGTAGGGGTGCATTGGTTGATGGCGCACGAAACCCAACAGCGCCAGCTCAACGGTAAAGGGCTGCTTCATTCCGGGCACGTCAACCCCACACGGCAGGTATATACGCCGAAGGTATTCATATCATGAGTAGCAGTACAACGAGTATACGCAGGCCAGGGAAACTGTCAAGATGCAGTCGGGCACAGAACGGCTACATGCTCGGATTGAAGCGCGTCGCACTCAGGCTTGCCAGATAGTGGTGTTGGACTTGCCGGTCCCGCCCCGGAACGAGTGCACGGAGATGATCTTCGCCATGCCGGCTTACTGACGCAGTTTGAGTGCTCGCACACGGTGGTATACTCGGCCCATCGCATGTGCGAATTCCATAGGCTGCAAACCCTGGGTGCCTGGCGACCCTGCCTGACTCACCCCACATCACTCGTCTCATCGTGCGGAGGAGCCCAATCGGAGCAATCTCTGGCTGCTCTTGTATCGCCGAGGGAGGTTGCCCTGAGCCAGGCACCTGCGCTCGCCTCTTCCGCCACCAGCGCACCGGCGTCGCCTCTCGCACGGATCGCAGCCGACTCAACGGGAATCCCGCACATGCTCGAGCACATCGTCCTGGCCGGTTCGCAAATGAGGGGATGCAATGCCCGATCGTAGATCCATTCAGATCCGAGACCCATTTATCCTGCCGCTCCCTGATAGGCAGTGCTACGTTATGTACGGAACCACGGACCAGCAGTGTTGGGCTGGCCCGGGAGGCGGGTTCGATGCATACACAAGCAGCGATCTTGAGCACTGGGAGGGGCCATTTCCTGCCTTCCGACCCACCACGACCTTCTGGGGTACTGAAAACTTCTGGGCACCAGAAGTCCACCGCTACGCCGATCGCTACTACATGCTTGCGACGTTTAAGGCCCCTGGCCGATGTCGCGGCACACATATCCTTGTTGCCGACGAGCCGCTTGGGCCGTTTCTGCCGCTGACCGAGATGCCAATCACCCCATCGCACTGGGAGTGCCTTGATGGCACGCTCTACATCGAGAACGGCGTGCCCTGGATCGTCTTCTGTCACGAGTGGCTCCAGGCGATCGATGGGCGCGTGGTGGCGATGCCGCTCTCATCAGACCTTCAACGGGTAGTGGGGCCTGCAACAGTCCTCTTTGCCGCATCCAGCGCGCCGTGGGTGCGGGCAATTCCTCATGAGGAGGGCCGGCAAGATGGGCACTATGTCACCGACGGGCCCTTCCTCTTTCGCGCTGATGGCGAGTTGATGATGTTGTGGTCATCATTCAGCGACCACGGCTACGCTCTCGGCCTAGCACGTTCGGCAAATGGTGTTCTTGGCCCCTGGATCCATGTGCCGGAGCCTGTTTTTGATGGCAATGGAGGGCACGCCATGATTTTTCGCCGCTTCGATGGTCAGCATATGCTGGCTCTCCACCAACCGAATAGGCCGCCGGACGAGCGAGCCATGTTCTTGGACGTTCATCTTGCGAACGTCACTCTCGGCGAGGTCGCGGCGTGACGTGCGCGCATGCAGGTGGGTAAAACACCTTGAGAACCCCCGGCTGTGACTTCTGGAACCCGCAGATGATGAGGTGCGGAAAGAGAAACGAACCAGCGATGACCTGTGCGAAGAGCAAAGGCATGCGCTGGTTCGTGCAATTCGCGAGGTCGCGTTTCTGAGTCCAGGGGAAGAGATCATCGAACGAGGGCCGAGTCCGGAAATTCAGCCCTCATTCCGGAATTTCATCCCGAGGAAT
>JBDLTZ010000330.1:0-4021 GCA_039805565.1 Chloroflexota bacterium
TCGCCTGGGTACAGGTCCTCGAATAGCACCTCAATCAGATGTCGCAGAACTCCAGCAAGCCACCTTCATCTAAGCCAGCAAGTACTCCTCCACGTCCCTCCAAGGTGCCACGCGGACGAAAGGCCAGTGGGGGAATCAGAGCATGCAGGCCCGACCGTGAGCGACATGAGTCAGACCCGATCATCCCGATCTATCCGGGGGCCTGCTCCTTGTGTCAGACGCTGCTCTACCTGACCTTGCCCGATGTCGACCCGCCACTCGTGAACCAAGTGTGGGAGCTGCCCTCCATCCGCCCGCAGGGCACCCATACCGTCTGCTGCCCGACATGCGAGCAGCCGTCGCCCACCGGCCCTGCCGAGCGGGCGTTGCGCCCGGCCGTCATCTGGCGCATGCAGAGCGAGGACGGGAACGACTACGTTGAGCGCGTTCTCTCGGTCGTGATGACTTGGCATCAGCAGGGGCGCAACGTCTGGGAGATCCTCACGGACGCTGTCGCGGCCGCTTGGGCTAGCCAGCCTGCGCCGTCACTCCTTCCACCCCCTGAACGGTTACACAGGTGCGAGTTTTACGCACCGCAACATCCAGATACGGTGGGCGGTGAAATGCATGGTAGCTCATAAAACGCATATAAGTCTGGAGCATAAGAAAGCGAAAACCTTTTCTTTGAGACATGTCCAAACCTCTTTCCATCCTCATCCAAACAACCTATACATCAAGGCAGTGTCAACCATCGGCTGAGAGGGCGGGTCCCTAAAAGGCACGAGACAAGGTAATGTCCATCTATTTGAAAACGTGTTACTGGTCGACCTGTCTGCGTTATGTGTTCCGCATTAGGTAGCGAGCCGTCTAGCACATGCACGTAACTGGCATCGGGTTGTTGAACAGAGCTTTGTACTACAGTTGTAGTTGTTGCGATGGGCGGGGCTGCTCGAGGCCGTTCCATATGATGTCCCAGATCCCGGTTTTCTGCCACTGCTTCAGCTGGGCGTACACCGTCTGGTAGGGAGGAAAGTGTGATGGTAACGCGTTCCACGCACACCCGCTCTGCATCTGATACACGATCGCCTCCAGAATCAGGCGCCGGTCGTGCGCGTAGCGCCGCCCAGGACGCTTCCCGCTCGGAAGCAAGGGCTGTAAGCGTTGCCAGACCTCCGCAACACCAGTCGCCGGCGTGCGCGCAGCGGTGTCGGGTGGCGTCGATGACGCTGGCGCATCTGGCACCGAGAGCGGCCCGGTCCGCTTCGCGCGCCGGCGATAGTGATGGAAATGCGCCGTGGCTTGGTGCCATCTTCGCCACCAGGACCAGCGCAGCACCTGCTCGACACACTGCTCAACCGCCAGCGCGACCTGCCAGAACAGCTTCCGGATCTCGGCGCAACTCAGCCGGACCGGAGTCCGCGGTGGGCCTTGAACCGTGCCAGGCTGCTCGGACCACTCCCTGGCGCCCCCCCTTTGGGCAACGCCTCCGCGTCACCCATTTCCTTCCGCAGCACGCTCAACACGGCTGCCGCCCACATCGCCAGCGTCATGTGGCGATACCACCCTGGATAGCTGCGGACTTCATAGTGGTCGAGCCCGACCTCGCCTTTGGCCGTCTGAATGCTTTCCTCCACCGTCCAGCGCATCCCCGCGACCTCGACCTGCTCGCTCAGCGTGGCCAACGCAGGGGTAAACACGACGTAGGCGGTGACCGTGTCCGGATCGGGAATGCTGCGGCGCACGAGCAGCCAGCGCTTCCACCCTCCCTGCGATGGCGGTGCCACCTCCTACCGTTGCCAGTTGTACCAGCGCAGTCCTTTGCTCCCGACCCCAGCACTCAGGCGCTCCCAGCCGTCGGTCGGCAGCGCGTCGAGCCAGTCGGTGATACGTTGCTGGCGGCCATCAATCCAGACCGTCTCTTTGCCGGAGACGGCCAAGACAAAGGCCTGGTCGTGCGCTTCCAGCCACTGCCGCAGTCCACGGTCGTCGCCATAGACACTATCGCCACTCACCCACGCAAACGGCACGCCGCTCGCCCGGGTGCGTTCCAGCATCTGGCGGGCCAAGGCCGGTTTGGTGGCAAAGACACGGTCATCGGGAATGCCGGCCGCGCGACAGCGTTCACGGTCGTCAGTCCACTCCGCCGGCAGATACAGCTCACGGTCAACGAGCGTGTGCCCGTGTTTGGTCGCGTAGGTCAGAAAGACGCCGATCTGGCAGTTTTCAATCCGACCAGCCGTGCCGCTGTACTGACGTGCCACGCCGGCGGAATGACGCCCTTTCTTGAGAAAGCCGGTTTCATCGAGCACCGCAATGGCATGGTCATCAGCCAGATAGTCGAGGACGTAGGAGCGCAGCTCGTCGCGCAAGAGGTCGGGATCCCAGACGGCACGACCGAGCAGATGTTGCACACCGTAGGGGTTTGGCGCACCGGTGATCTCGGCGAGTTGCCAGCCGTTCTTGCGCTCGACGGGACTCAAGAGCCCGGCAAGGTAGGCCAGAGCCTGCGTGCGTGCCTCGGTTCAGGCAAAGAAGGGTGAGATGCGGCGCTGCACCTCAGCCCAGTACACCGACTGCCAGACCTGTACATCGAGCAGATCGAGCGGACGCACATCGGACGTATCGGACGGCTCCATGACAACCTCCGCCGCTTCCAACAACGACTGAGGCGCATGATTGCAGATCTGCAACTGTAGTATTTGCCAACATCTCAATAAGACAAGTGTTTTACTACACTGCCAAGCGATTAGCCATCTTCTGAAATAGTCCGATATAATGCTTTGGCCCTGCGCGTTGTGCTGCGTCTGGCGCAAACTTATAGCCCCAACTGTCCGACCGGATTGTCCTCGAACAGCGTCCCACGTCGAATGTACCGCTGGAGAATGCGGTCACTTGTATGACCAGTCTGTGACTTAATGGAGCGTTCACTTGCACCTGCGGCTGCCGCGCTCGTGGCAAACCCAGCCCGTAGCGAGTGGCCGCTGTAGTCCTTGGCGTCCAGCCCTGCCCCCTCGGCCGACCGCTTGATGATCAAGGCTACGGCCCGGTCAGTGAGGCGCTGCAACCGGATGTTCCCGTGCCGGTCGATTGGCCGGAAGACAGGTCCCTCCTTTAGAGATGCGGCTTCCAGCCAGGCCTTTAGCGATCGCACCGGACAGGTTGCTCGCACCAAGCCGTAGGGAATCGCCTTCTCGACGCCCTGCCCCTCCTGGTCGGTCTTGGAGCGTCGCAGCCGAACGACGAGCCCCTCGCCGACGAACTGGCAATCGTCGACGTCGAGCCCCACGATCTCGCTTCTCCGGAGCGCTGCCGTGAAGCCCACGAGCAGCAGCGCACGGTCGCGCGTTCCGGCCAGCGTGTCCGGCAGCGCGCCGAGCATCAGCTTGAGCACGTTGGTTGTGGCGGCCGCGGCCTGACGTTGCCTGGTGCCTTTGGTGCGGCGGATACCCTTCATGGTGGTCCGCACCGCCTCATTTTGCGTAGGGGAGGGGTGGCCGGCGAGCTGGTGGGCCTGCGAGACGCTGGCCAGGCGCCGGGTGAGCGTGGCGACGGCGTAGCGCTCGGCGCTAGCGGCGAGGTAGCGTACCACGGTCGCTGGCGCAGCCGGGAGACTTGCGACACGATGGGCGTCGCACCATGTCGTGAAGTGTCGCCAGTCGATGGCGTAGGCCCTGCGAGTGCCAGCCGAGCGGCTGGCCTCGGCGAAGGCGCGGGCCGTCTCATCGATCGCGTCGAACGCGGCGAGGGGCGTCGCCGGCGACGTGACGATCGCCTGTGGGGAGTCAGGGTGTAGCTCGCTCGCGCTCATGGGACCTCCAGGGAGCACTTCACTTCCGATAATACTCTCTTCTCGGAAGTTAGAGTATAGCACCTCGCCGCACGCTTCGTCGCGTGAGGCAGGCACTAGGCGTCCACTAGGAGCGTGTTCCTAAGACTAATGCGGAGTGGCAGGGCACGTGGTAGGCCGATACATCAGACATCGTCGTCCATCGGATGTCGTTCCTGAGCTGTAGCGTCCCGCTCGTAGGAATCGGCGAGTTCG
>JBDLTZ010000331.1:0-9666 GCA_039805565.1 Chloroflexota bacterium
CGAGCTGGTGCTGCCGAATGAGGCCGCCCGCGACGAGGTGCTCGGCCGCGCGCGCGCCGCCGGGGTGCCGGTTGAGACGACGGGCGGCGGGCCGCTGCTGCGCGACCCTTCGCGGAACGCCGTCGTGCTGATCGTGTGATATGCACTTCGAGAAGATCCTGATCGCCAACCGCGGCGAGATCGCCGTCCGCATCATCCGCGCCTGCCAGGCGCTCGGCATCACGAGCGTGGCCGTGTACAGCGAGGCCGACCGTGGCGCGCTCCACGTGCGCCTGGCCGACGAGGCCTACCTGATCGGGCCCGCTCCCGCGCCGCAGAGCTACCTGCTGGCCGACCGCCTCGTGGATGTGGCCCGGCAGGCGGGGGCGCAGGCGGTTCACCCCGGCTACGGCTTTCTCTCCGAGCGGTCACACTTCGCGCAGGCCTGCCGTGACGCAGGGCTGGTGTTCATCGGCCCGCCGCCCGAGGCAATCGCGCTGATGGGCTCGAAGACCGCCGCCAAGCGCCTGGCTACCTCGGCGGGCGTCCCCACCGTGCCGGGCTACGCGGGCGACGACCAGCGGCCTGAGACGCTGCGGCGAGAGGCGGGGCGCGTCGGCTTCCCGCTGCTGATCAAGGCCAGCGCGGGCGGCGGCGGGCGCGGCATGCGGGTGGTGCGTGAGGCCGCAGAGCTCGACGAGGCGCTGGAGAGCGCGCGCCGCGAGGCGCTGGCGGCCTTCGGCGACGACACTGTTTTCCTGGAGCGTCTGCTCGAGCGGCCGCGCCACGTCGAGGTTCAGGTGCTGGCCGACGCGCACGGGAATGTCGTGCACCTCTTCGAGCGCGAGTGTTCGATCCAGCGCCGCCACCAGAAGATCGTCGAGGAGAGCCCATCGCCGGTGTTGAGTCCCGAACTGCGCGCGGCGATGGGGGACGCGGCGGTGCGCCTAGCCCGCGCGGCGGGGTACGTCAACGCTGGCACGCTCGAGTTCCTGATCGACGACGGGGCCGCTGGCCCCGCTGGTCATCCCTACTATTTTCTCGAAATGAACACCCGGCTCCAGGTCGAGCACCCGGTCACGGAGCTGGTGACGGGGCTCGACCTGGTGCAGCTCCAGATCGCCGTGGCGGCCGGTGCGCCGCTGCCCTTCCGGCAGGAGGATCTCCGGCAGCGCGGGCACGCGATCGAGGTGCGTGTCTGCGCCGAGGACCCCGTCACCTTCCTGCCCGCTGCGGGCCGGCTGGCGCTGCTCGATCTGCCGACCGGCACCGGCATCCGCAACGACGCGGGCGTCGAGAGTGGCGACGAGCTCGTGATCCACTATGACCCGATGTTCGCGAAGCTGATCGTCTATGCGCCTGACCGCGCCGGCGCCGTGACGCGGCTGCGGCGCGCGCTGGACGCCTACGCGGCGCTGGGCGTGACGACAAACCTGTCGCTGCTGCGGGCCGTCGCCGCACACCCGGCCTTCGCCGCGGGCGCGACCCACACGGGGTTCCTCGAGGAGCATGGCCTGGCCGCCCAGCTTAGCTCAGTGCACGAACCTCCGGCTGAGGCGGTGCTCGCGGCCGCACTGCACGATGCACTGGACGGAGAGGCGCGTGTCAGGCCCGCCGACCCGTGGAACATCACGGGCTGGGAGCCCGCCGCTCACGCTCGGCGCCACACGTTTATCGGGCGGGAGACAGTGCACGCCGTGGACATGCGCCGCTATGCGGATCATTGGCACGTGTCCCTCGGTGACGTGGCGTTCGAGGCGCGTGTGGTGGAGAAATACCCCTCGGTGCTCGCTCTGGCGCTACGTGAGGCTCGCGCGATCAGATCTGATATGCTGGCCCTGCCCGAGTCAGAGGCATCAGCCACGGGCGAGCGTGTCGAGCACTTCCTCCTGGCGCGTGATGGTGAGCGGCGCTACGTCCAGTGGCGCGGCGCGGCCTACGAGCTCATGACCCCTGCTGCGCTGACTGTGGATAGCCTCGGGGCACACCGCGCGTCTACGGGAGGCCACGCCGGCCTCGAGGCGCCCATGCCTGGCACAGTGATCAAGGTGCTGGTCAGCGAGGGCCAGGAGGTGGCAGCGCACCAGCCGCTGCTGGTCCTCGAGGCGATGAAAATGGAGCACATCGTGGCCGCGCCACATGGCGGCGTGGTGCGGCGGCTCAATGTGGCGCAGGGCGTCCTGGTGCCCAAAGGCGCGGCGCTGGTAGAGCTCGAGGAGCGCTAATAAAGATGATTTGACGGATCGCGGGATGCGTGCTATACTCCTCGACGTCAAGAGCGAGGGTAACCAAAACTCGAGACAAACACAAGCGAACCGGCCCCATCGTCTAGCGGCCTAGGACGTCACCCTCTCAAGGTGAAGATCGAGGGTTCGAATCCCTCTGGGGTCACCAGTGTGGGCCCGTGGTGTAGCGGCCAAACATGGAGCCCTGTCAAGGCTCAGATCGCGGGTTCGAATCCCGTCGGGCCCGCCACACACTGGCAAAAGGACTTGCAGCAATGCAAGTTCTTTTGTTTTATCATTCCCCTGGTAGGTATGTGGCGAAGCAGTAGCCGTGCACGTAGACCGAGTCCGCGCTCCAGGTGCTGAAAAGGGGTAGGCGAGGGCGCGCGGCTCAGGATGGCTCCGTGGTGCCAGCGGCTACACACGCGAGTGTACCGCACAGCGAGCATGTGCTCAATTTGCTGGCGTAGCGGAAGCGCGAGGGGTTGCCCTCGCGCTTCTTGCTTTGTCCCTGACGCGTGGATAGACACGGGAATCTCTGTCGTACAATAGGGTGAGGATAAAGTTGACCTAGACGGCATACGAATGGACATGAAACCTCGCCGTGCCCAGCGGGCGGCGGCAGTGGCCGTGGCGGCCGGCCTCGTTGGCGCGGGTGTCGCGTTGTGGCGCCGCGGGCGAGCAGTACTTACATCACAGGCGCGGCCGGCAGCGAGCTACGACGAGGCGCTGCTACGGGTGGCCGCGCTGCAGGCCGCGGAGGGCGATGAGGTGCGTAATGAGTGCCGCACCGAGCTGATGTCGCACGGCGGGCGGGCATCGCGTGCCGTCGTGTTGCTGCACGGTTACACCAGCTGCCCGCGTCAGTTTCACGAGCTTGGGCGAGACCTGTACGAGCGCGGCTACAATGTGCTCATACCGCGCCTCCCCTACCACGGGCTGCACAACCTCCTGGCCGATGAGCCGGCGGGGATCACTGTGGCACAGCTCGTGCGGCTCACCGACGAGGTGCTGGATATCGCGCGCGGCCTGGGAGAGCGCGTGGCCGTAGCTGGGCTCTCCGGTGGCGGCGCGCTCTCTGTGTGGGCGGCACACCAGCGTGCCGATGTGGACGTGGCGGTGCCGATCGCCCCGTCGCTCGGCGTGGCTGGCTACCCAGCGTGGATCACGGCCACGCTGGCGCGGGTGCTGCTGCGCACGCCGAACCAGTTTGTCTGGTGGAGCCCCGAGCTACGCGAGCGTCTGCCGGCGGCGCCGTACTCCTACCCGCGCTTCGGGACGCGCGGGCTGGCCGCGCTGATCGCTATCGGCGCGGCGGTCTCGGGCGCGGCGCGGCGGTTGCCCCCGGCGGCCCGCAAGATTGTTCTGGTGACAAACGGCGCGGAGCCGGCGGTGAGCAATGTGGCGGTGGCGGCGCTGGGCCAGGCCTGGCGCGCGCGTGGGGCCACAGTGGAAACCTATGAGTTCGATGCGGCGCTGAGCCTGCCGCACGACCTGGTCGACCCGCGCAGCCCCGGTGCTCGCGTGGATCTGGTGCACCCGACGCTGGTGCGGCTGATCGCTGGGGATGGAGGAAAGGAGACATAACGTGACAGATGTGACAATAGGTGTGATCGGCGGGAGCGGTCTCTACGCGATGGAGGGGCTGGAGAATGTGGAGCGGGTCGCGCTGGAGACCCCCTTCGGCGCGCCGAGCGACGCCTACGTGGTGGGGACGGTGTCGGGGCGGCGGGTGGCGTTTCTGCCGCGCCATGGCGTGGGCCACCGGCTGACGCCGAGCGAGGTGCCGAGCCGAGCCAACATCCACGGCTTTCGCCAGCTGGGCGTGCGCTACCTTGTGTCGGTGAGCGCGGTGGGCAGCCTGCGCGAGGACTACGCCCCTGGTCACGTTGTCATCCCCGACCAGATCTACGACCGCACCAAAGGCCACCGGCCGGACACGTTCTTCGGCGGGGGGATCGTGGCGCACGTCGGGTTCGATCGGCCGTTTGATGCGGGGCTGTCCGACCGCCTGGAGCGCGCCGCGCAGGCGGCAGGCGGCACGGTACATCGTGGCGGGACACTGGTGGTGATGGAGGGGCCGCAGTTCTCTACCAAGGCCGAGAGCGAGGAGAACCGGCGCCGCGGCCACGACTTGATCGGGATGACCGCGCTGCCCGAGGCAAAGCTGGCACGCGAGGCCGAGATCGCCTATGCGACGCTGGCAATGGTGACGGACTACGACGTGTGGCACCCGGACCACGACGCCGTGACGGTCGATGCAGTGGTGCGGGTGCTGACGGCGAACGCGCGGCTGGCGCAGGAGATCGTGCGGCAGGTGGTGCCACTGATCGGCGATGGCTTCGAGAGCCCGGCGCACTCGGCGCTCGCCACAGCCATCATGACGGACCCGAAGGTGGTGCCGGCCGAGCGGCGCAGGCAGCTCGACCTGCTGGTGGCGAAGTACCTCTAGCGCGGCACTCTGCCGCAGCCGCGGAGGACACAGAGATCATAGGGTGAAGTCTCTGTGTCCTCTGTGCCCTCTGTGTCTTCTGTGATCCCCTCAGCCCCAAAGCTGCTCCCGGCGCTGCCTATCTCCTGGAACGCCAGTGCGCCCGGCGATGTGCCCCCGCGGTTGCGGGAGGCAACTCCGGTGGCTGAGGCGATGCAACCGGCCGGCGCCCTTCACGCGCGGAACGAGTCGTGCTACAATCGTCGCGCGATGTACTCGTCAGGGGCTGATCGGCGCGATCAGGCCCATTTTGGTCTGTCAAAAATATGTCACTATCCGACCTCGCCGACATTCTGCGTGAGCTCGCCGGGCGCGAAGGGGTGGAGGACCTGGCTGCCCTCCTGGCCCGACCCGGGGCCCGCGTGCACGCCGCGCCAGTGATCGGCGCTGGACGCATCCCGCTGATCGCCGCGCTCGTCACGCTGCTCGGGCGCCCGCTGCTCTACGTGGTCCACAGCGGCGACGTGGCGCTGCGCGCGAGCGACGACCTGGCGCAGTGGCTGGGGCGCGAGCGTGTGATGCTGTTCCCTGCGGCAGATGCGCTCCCCTACGAGCACATGTCCCCAGGGCCGGACGTGCTGGCGGCGCGGCTGCGGGTCCTCCGAGTGCTGAGTGCTGAGGGAAAAGTGCTGAGCCGTGACGGCGGCGATGAATCAGCACTCAGCACTCAGCACTCAGCACTCGTGATTGTGGCCCCCGTCAAGGCGCTGACCCAGCCGACGCTGACGCCGGCGGAGCTGGAGCGCGCCTCGGTGCGGCTGCGGCGCGGCCAGGAGGTGAGCCCGGACGACCTGGTGGCGCGGCTGGTGGAGCTTGGCTACCGCGTGGCGCCAACCGTGGAGGAGCCGGGCGAGCTCAACCGGCGCGGCGGCATCGTAGACATCTTCCCGCTGGGCGATGACATGCCGCTGCGGGTCGAGTTCTTCGGCGACGAGGTGGACAGCCTGCGCCGGTTCGACCCGGTGACGCAGCGCAGCGAGGCCCAGGCCCGCGAGGTGACGATCGGGCCGCCGCACGAGTTCCCGCTCTGGCGGCGAGCCGAGGCGCTGGCGCGGATCGCCGAGGTGGACCTCAGCGACCTGCGGCGCGAGGCGCTGGATGAGTGGCAGGCGGCGGTGGCGCGGCTGGAGCAGGGCGAGCGCTTCGAGGGGCGGGCGCTGTTCGCGCCGTTCTTCCGCGAGGTGGCCGACCAGGCGCCGACGACTGGAGATCAGGGCCGGAGGGCTGCGGGCGGTGCGGCGCCCTCGTCGCTGCTGGCGCACCTCCCCCCTGGTGCGTCGGTGGTGCTGAGCGAGGCGAGCATCTTGACGCAGCATGTGGCTGACCTGGACCAGCAGGCCGAGACGCGGCGTGGGCAGCAGGTGGAGACCGGCGAGCTGCCGCACGCCTTCCCGCGGCCGTACCTGCGCTGGGACGAGCTCGCAGCGCAGTTTGGCGAGGCCGTGCTGCTGAACCTGAGCAACAATGAGGTGGTGGGGAGCGCCCACCGGGTAAGCGGCCTGACCGAGACGCTCGAGGGCCACCGCCTGCCCGAGGCGCTGTTCCGCCCGGCTGATCTGTTTGGGGGCCAGCTGCGGGCGGTGGTTGACGACGTGGTGGCGCGGCTGCGGGCCGGCGAGCGCGTGGCCGTGGTGACGGCGCAGGCCGCGCGCATCCAGGAGCTGGTGGAGGAAACGCTGAAGGATGAAGGAGGAACGCTGAGCGCTGAACGTGCGCCTGGGGTATCCGGGTACGCCGAAGGAGGCAGGCCGAACGACGGCGACCCTTTGGAAACAGGGGAGGATCGTCGAGCACCTGCTTCAGCGTTCAGCGTTCAGCGTTCAGCGTTCACAGCCATCCACGGCTTCATCGACGAGGGCTTCCGCTCGCCCGAGCTGAACCTGACGGTCTACACCGACACCGAGATCTTCGGCTGGCGCAACCGGCGGCTGCTGAGCGAGCGCAAGCGCAAGCGCGACCGCAGCGCCGAGGAGCGCGCCGCCTTCCTGCGCGGCCTGCGCCCCGGCGACCACGTGGTGCACATCGAGCACGGCATCGCGGTGTACGAGGGGCTGGTGCGGCGCAGCGTGGGCGGCGTGGACCGCGACTACCTCAACCTGCGCTACGCTGAGGGCGATAAGCTGTACGTCCCGGTGGACCAGATCGACCGCGTCTCGCGCTACATCGGGGCGGGCGACGCGGCGCCGCAGCTCACACGGCTGGGGACGCAGGACTGGGAGCGGGCCAAGCGCAAGGCGCGCCAGGCGGTGCAGGAGCTGGCCGACGAGCTCATCCGGCTGTACGCCGAGCGCCAGCTGAGCCAGGGGCACGCCTTCAGCCCCGACACCGAGTGGCAGCGCGAGCTCGAGGCCGCCTTCCCCTACAGCGAGACTCAGGACCAGCTGCGGGCGATCGTCGACATGAAGACCGACATGGAGTCACCCCACCCGATGGACCGCCTGGTGTGCGGCGACGTGGGCTTCGGCAAGACCGAGGTGGCGCTGCGCGGGGCCTTCAAAGCTGTCCAGGATGGCAAGCAGGTAGCGGTGCTGGTGCCCACCACCGTGCTGGCCCAGCAGCACTTCGAGACCTTCAGCCGCCGCATGGCGCCGTTCCCGGTGAAGATCGAGATGATCTCGCGCTTCCGCTCGCCGAAGGAGCAGGCCGACATTCTGCGGCGGCTGGCGACCGGCGAGGTGGACATTCTGATCGGCACGCACCGGCTGCTCTCGAAGGACATCAGCTTCAAGGACCTGGGGCTGCTGATCGTGGACGAGGAGCAGCGCTTCGGCGTGCGCCACAAGGAGCGCATCAAGCAGCTGCGCGCGAACGTGGATGTGCTGACCCTGACCGCCACGCCCATCCCGCGCACGCTGCACATGGCGCTGGCCGGCATCCGCGACCTGAGCGTGATCGACACGCCGCCCGAGGACCGCGTGCCGATCAAGACCTACGTGCTGCCGTACGACGAGCACCTGGTGCGCGAGGCGGTGCTGCGCGAGCTCGAGCGCGACGGCCAGATCTACTTCGTGCACAACCGCGTCCACAGCATCTACTACACCGCCGATAAGCTGCGCCAGCTGGTGCCCGAGGCCGAGATCGGCGTAGGGCACGGCCAGCTCGAGGAGCACCAGCTCGAGCGCGTGATGCTCGACTTCTTCAGCGGCAAGGACGATGTGCTGGTGAGCACGACGATCATCGAGAGCGGCCTGGACGTGCCAAACGCCAACACGATCATCATCGACGACGCGACGAACTACGGGCTGGCGCAGCTCTACCAGCTCCGCGGGCGGGTGGGCCGCAGCGCCCAGCGCGCCTATGCCTATCTGTTCTACCGTAGCGACCGGCCGCAGACGCCCGAGGCTCAGGAGCGACTCCAGGCCATCCAGGAGGCCACCGAGCTTGGCGCGGGCTTCCGCATCGCCATGCGCGACCTGGAGATCCGCGGCGCGGGTAACCTGCTGGGGGCCGAGCAGAGCGGCCACATCGCCGCCGTAGGCTTCGACCTGTACTCGCGGCTGCTGGAGCAGGCGGTGAAGACGCTCAAGCAGCAGCTCGTGGCGACGAACTTCCAGCCGGCGGGCGTGGACCGAGGACCAAGAGCCAAGGACCAAGGACCAACGGCCGCGAGCGGTCAGGAGCTACCGATCGCCGACAAGAGCCCCGAGGCCCCTGATGTCGGCCGTCGGTCGTCGGTTGTCGGCAAGCGCCAGCCCCCCGTCAAGGTGGACGAGAAGGTGCTGATCTCGCCGCTGGTGACGCTCGACCTGCCGCTGGACGCCTACCTGCCGCTGGAGTACATCCCCGACGACCGGGTGCGGCTGGCGGTGTACCAGCGCATCGCCGACGCGCAGACCCCGCGCCAGGTGCGCGAGCTGCGCCAGGAGCTGCGCGACCGCTTCGGCGAGCCGCCGCCGGCCGCGGAGTGCGTGCTGACCTGGCTGAACATCAAGGCGCTGGCGCTAGCGTCGGGGGTGAGCTCGGTGGTGACAACCGATGAGGAGTTCATCATCCGGCTGCCGGAGGGAGGTGCGCGCGAGCGTGAGAAGCTCGTGCGGCGCTACGGTCGTACGCCCTCGATCAAGATTGGGCCGCAGTTCGCGCGGCTCGACCGGCGCACCTACAACTTCAATGGCGACGACAAGTGGATCGCGGCGATCACGGAGGTGCTGGAGACGATCGCGCGGTAGGGGCAGGTGCGGTAGGGGTAGACCTCTGCGTCTGGCCCTACCGCCCCGCGATCAGGTAGGCCACGTAGGCCCAGGCCTCGCGCGCCACGTAGCCGAGCTCGGCTGCGAAGCTGCGCGTGGCGGGCGAGTTGAAGGCCGGCGACCCGTAGGCCGTCAGCCCGGTGTCGCGCGCCATCTTGAGCGCCCGTAGCATGTGGACCGGGTCGCTCACCAGCAGCACGCTGCCGAATCCGCCGGCCCGCGCCCGGGCGGCGGCGTCGCGCAGGCTCTCCAGAGTGGATGCACCCCGCTCCTCGAGCAAAAGCGAGTCAGGGGCTACGCCGCGCTCCACCAGATAGGCTTGGCCGGCGGCGGCCTCTGAGAGCTCGGCGCCCTCGGCGGCGGCCCCCGTGAGGATGATGCGCGTCACCGAGCCGTCGCGGTACAGATCGAGCGCGTGGTCAAGCCGCGCCTGGCGCATCGCCGCCTGGTCTCCCCGCCACTGCTCGGCCACCAGCACAACGGCCGCCCCCGCCGGCCGCGTCTCGTCACGCTGGCTCTGCACCAGCACCAGGACGCACACGAGCAGCAGCAGCGCGCCCGCGCTGGCCGCAGCGGCTGCGAGGCCGCGGAGGAATCCTGAAAGATATCTGGCTGCAATTCTGCTCTGCATAGCGTGTATTATAGCAGTCCTCATCGTGCGAGATCAGCACCTTCTCGTCCACCTTGACGGGGGGGCTGGCGCTTGCCGACAACCGACGACCGACGGCCGACATCAGGGGCCTCGGGGCTCTTGTCGGCGATCGGTAGCTCCTGACCGCTC
>JBDLTZ010000332.1:0-5363 GCA_039805565.1 Chloroflexota bacterium
CAGCAGTCCTCCGGCGGCGGCTCGATGCTCCATGGCGGCGCGGCGGCCGCCTCCGGACTCCAGTGGAAAGCCCCCGACTGAGCCAGGACGTTGCCGAACAGGTCGGGGCGGCGCATCGCGACGTAGGTGGCCATGAGGCCACCGAGACTGACGCCGCCGACCACCGATCGCCCGGGGTCCGTGGTGACGTGGTACCTCGCGCGGACCCACGGCAGCAGTTCGTCGGCGAGGAACGCGACAAGTCGGTCGTCACAGCTGAGCTCCGCGGCCCGGTCGGGGCTGTCGAGCAGCACGGCCACTGTCCGTGGGATGCGGCCGGCAGACGCGAGGTTGTCGAGGATGGTCGGCGCCGGCACGTGGGTCGTGTAGACGTCGCCATCGAACAGCAGCAGCAGCGGGTACGGCTCACCCTGGGGCTGGTAGCCGGGCGGAAGGTAGATCCACACCGTCCGCTTGTTGCCGAGGGACGTGCTTTGCCAAGCATGGGTCGTCACCGATCCTGCCGCCACGTCCGGCTGCGGCTGATGCCAGTGCTGCGGCGGCGCGGCGGGCAGCTCGACGAATGAGCGGTCCAGGTCCTGGCGGAAGACCTTCGGGTTGCGCGGGTCGAGCTGCCAGTGCATCTGGTATGCCTCCCAGTCCTCCACCTGGCCGATGTGGTGCAGGGGAAGGTTGGGCGCGAGCCAGTACACGAAGCGCATGTCCGCGCGCACGTGGTAGCTGCGGTAGAACAGGTCTGTCCCAGGCACCGGCGTGAGCAGCGCGTCGGCCCAGCCATTCCACCACATACCGCGCAGCAGCTCGCTGTAGAATACGACGTGAGTAGTGCCGGGCGCAGCGCGCCAGAGGACGGTCACGAGCACGTGGCCGGGATCATCGAGCAGGATCTCGACGAGCGGGGTCCCCTCGCGGTCGACGTCGTCCCAGAACTGGTCGATGGCTCCCGTCGAACCGGCGGTAAGCGCGGACAGAAGCGCCACGATTCGTGGACTTGTCACATCGTTCGAATACTGGCTCATCATCCCTCCACGGGTCGTCGGGCATCTCACGGCTCGCCGAGCATACCACGGGGCACTTCTTGCTGCATCGGCGCGTCGGCCGTTGGGGTGGCTTGCGCCTGCGTGCTATACTCCGGGAAACAGGCTCGGCTGAGAATGGCAGGCTCTCAGACGCCACGCGCTATGTCCTACGCCCCGGTGCAACGCGAGGGTCGAGTACCTGTTGTTCGGAGGTCACCAAGGCGCACCATGGTTCGATAGCTCACTTGCCACGCTGAGACTCGCCGCCAGTTCACACTGGCAGGGCATGCCTCGTTCCGAGGTCTCTCGTTGTGCAAAGGAGCTCCCGTGCAGACGCGCTATCTCCTGCTGATTCCCCACCCGGATTCCGATCTCCTCCTCGTTGCTCGATCGTCCGTCGGCACCGCCTTGCCAGCCGTTACACGCGACGATGGTTCATTCTGGCAGAATGTCGACCACATCAATGCGATGGCCGAGTCTGTGGTTGGCACATCCACCACTGTCCGCCGCTGCCTGGCTGTGCAGCGTGACGACGAGGAGGAGCGCCGGACGACGTGCTACCTGCTGGAGGTTCTAGCTACGCCCCCGTTGCCACTCACAAGCATGGCGTGGCTCGCGGTGGACGCCGCGCGGCTGCAGCTCCCAGATGCCGAACGCGCGCTGTTCGATGCGTGGCGCTCCTGGCAGGTGTCGTGTGATACACGTCGCGTCCCGTGGTACGAGACCGGCTGGCATGGGGCGGCGCGCGCCTGGCTTGCGGGTCGGCTCGGGCCGCTCGACGCTATTAAGCAGCTGCGCTCGTGGCAACGCTCGGCGGTCGTGCGCATCGACGCTGGCGGGGAGCGCTTCTTCCTGAAAGCCGTGCCGCCGCACTTCGCTCACGAACTGCCGCTCAGCGTATGGCTTGCGCACCAGTTCCCCGAGTGCGTGCCCGCGGTGCAGGCAGCAGACCCAGAGCGCGGCTGGCTGCTCCTCCGCGCGGCGCCAGGCGTGGGGCTCGATACGCACCCGGATGCTGAGCAGTGGGCGATGGCGCTGCGGGCCTACGCCGAGCTGCAGATCGCCACGGTTCCACACGCCCAGGAGCTTGCGGCCTTCGGCGTGCCAGTGCGCGACGACGCCTGGCTGCGCGCGGGGCTGGACGCGCTACTGTCCGATGAGGCGGCGTTCCTGCTCGACCGGCAAGGCGGGCTGAACCGCGACGAGCTCACAGCCCTGCGGGCGCGAGGCCCGGCGCTGCACGACGTCTGCGCGGCGCTCGCCACATGCGGTATCCCGCCCACGCTGGAGCACGGCGACTTCGGCCCCTGGCAGGTGCTGGCGGACGGTCCGACGGTCACGTTCCTCGACTGGTCTGACAGCGCCATCGCCTGCCCGCTCTGGAGCCTGGCGTCGTTCCTGATCGACCTCCCGCTGGAGCTTTCACGTCCACATACGCGGGCGCGGCTCGTCGACGCCTACCTGGCGCCGTGGGAGCGGCTCGTGCCGCGCGATACTCTGCGGCGCGCCTGGGCGCTCGCCGACGAGCTCTACGGGCTCGTGGGCGCGCTGATCTACCACCGCGAGATCCTGCCGCACATGGAGGTGCGGTGGGAGATGGAGCGGATGCTGCCGTTCTTCGCGCGCCGCCTGCTTGCAACACGCGACACCGTGGAGGGATAGATGGACGCCTACCTTAGCCCGCCCGAGCCGATCACGCCGGCATGGCTCACCGGCGTCCTTCGCGCCGCCGGTGCGCTCCAACAGGGCACCGTCATCGCGGCGCAGGAGCTTCCGACCGACGCGTTCAACTCGCGGACGCGCCGGCTCGCGCTGTCATACGACGCAGGCGCATCCGGCGACTGCCCGACGCACCTCATCCTCAAGCAGCCGATCGACGCCGACTGGGCGCGCGAGGCCGGCGCCGACGAGGTGCGCTTCTACCAGCTGGCGGCGACGCTCGACTCGCCCCCGCCCGCGATCGTACCGTGCTACGGCGCGGCGCTCGACCAGCTCAGCGGCGACTCGTACCTCCTGCTGCTGGACGTGTCCGCCACGCACGCGCCTCCCGTGACCCGCGCGCAGCAGATCGGTCTCACCGATAGCGTCCCGCCCGACGACGCCATCGGGCAGGTCGTGGTGGCGCTGGCGCGCCACCACGCCTGCTGGTGGGACCACCCGCTCCTGCATGCCGGGCACTTCGCCGTCGGCTACTGGTCGCGCGACGCCGAGCGCTTCCGGCTGTACCAGGAGCGCCGCCGCGCGGCCTGGGGGCGCCTCCTGGCAGACACTGGGAGTTCGCTGCCCGCCGACATCCGTGACCGTTACGACGAGCTCCTCGGGCGCATCGAGCGGCACTGGGCGCGGGCGCTGGAGCCGCGCTTCCGTACACGGACTCACCTGACGCTCGTCCACGGCGACGCATTCTTCTCGAACTTCCTCTGCCCGCGCCTGGGCGTGGCCGCCGAGACCTACCTGATCGACTGGCAGTCACCGGCGGTCGACCTCGCCGGGTACGACCTGGCGAACCTCCTGGCAACGTTCTGGACGCGCGAGCAGCGGCGCGAGGGGCAGCGCGAGCAGCACATCCTCGCGTACTACCATCGCACGCTCGTCGCGCACGGCGTCAGCGGCTACGGCTGGGAGGACCTGCTCGCGGACTACCGCGCCGGCCTGATCTTCTGGCTGCTGATGCCGCTCCAGGACGGCGGTGACGGGGCGCCGCACAGCTACTGGTGGCCGAAGATGCAGTGCCTTCTGGCCGCCTTCGACGACTGGGGCTGCGCCGAGCTGCTGCGGTGACGCTGCGAGGCGTGTGATGCTGGCGACCCTTCCCATTTCGCGCCTCGTCACGTATGATGCGATGCGCTGGAGTCAGCCACCAGGTGTCAGCGCATCGTGCTGATGAGCTCTGCACAAGGCGTACTGCCGATGAGGCCATTCGATTCGCTCTCACGCGCCGGCCAGCGACGCCGGCTCCGCGCACTCGCCGACGCTGCCCTCGAGACGTACGGCATCGCCGGCGCCCGGCTCAGCTTCTGCTCCGATACCCAGAACACGGTGTTTCGCGTCGATTCGGCGGGTCAGCGGTACGCGCTCCGCATCCACCCACCGGACAGTCGCAGCACGGCGGCAATCGAGGCTGAGCTGGCCTGGCTTGCTGCGCTCCGTCACGATCTCGGGCTGCGGGTTCCGGAGCCTGTACTGACGGCCGATCGCCGGCCGCTCTGTGTGGTGGAGCTGCCGGGCGTCCCCGAGCCCCGCACGGCGGTCTTGCTGCGGTGGGTGGAGGGGACGCCGCTCGATGGTCGTGTGACCACAGCGCGTGTGGCCCAGGTCGGCCGGCTGATGGCGCACCTGCACGAGCACGCCACGACCTTTGCCCTCCCACCGGGGACGGACCGCGACCGCGATGACTGGCCGGGGATGGGGCGCTGGCCGCTGGCCGGTGATCCGTCGGGAAGCTTCCTGAAGCCTGACCAGCACGCGCTCTGCGCGGCCGCCGCTCAGCGCGCCGCCGAGGATATCGCACTGGTCGAGCCGACGCGCGACGTTGGCCTCATCCACAGCGACGTCCACTTCGCCAACCTTCTCGACTGCGGCGATGACCTTGGGCTGATCGACTTCGACGACTGCCAGTTCGCGCCGTTCACGTCTGACCTCGCGATCACTCTGACCTACCTCGACAGCCGGCCGGACTATGAGCGCCTCCGCCACGTGCTGCTCGACAGCTATGCCGCGCACGGGCAGCTGCCGCCACGCGCTGACGCGGAGCTGGATGCGTTTATGGTGGAGCGCGGCCTGCGGCTGATCCTCTGGGTGGCGAGCTGGCCGAGCATCGATCACTTCTCGTTCGGGCAGGATATCGTTGGTACCGCGCTGAACCGCTGCGCGCGCTATCTTGACACGCAGACGAGCGCCTTCATCAGCGCTCCCTCCAGCGGCTAGGCTGCCTCCGCCGTCGGCCACCGTCCTCGCTCATATGCCACTTGACCTTGACGCCGTGTCAAGGTGTATGCTGGACGCGTTCGGTCCAGCTCACCTGCGCGGAGAAAGTCAGTGCTCAAGATCGGTGACTTCGCTCGGCTCGCCGGCATTTCCAGCCGCATGCTGCGCCACTACGACCGCATCGGGCTCCTCGCACCGGCACAGGTCGATCCTGCCACCGGCTACCGATGGTACGGCATTGAACAGCTACCCAGACTCCGGCGCCTCCGCACCCTGCAGGATCTCGGCTTCGGCCTCGACGAGATCGCGATCCTGCTGGACGCGCCAGCGCCTGCGGACGATGTCCGAGCGCTCCTGGCACAGGTCCAGGCGACGCTGCGCGACCGCATCGCGACTGATCAGGCGCGTCTGCAGCGC
>JBDLTZ010000333.1:0-16339 GCA_039805565.1 Chloroflexota bacterium
GTCTCGCCCGGCTCGCGCCGGCCGCCGGGGAGGATATGGAGCGCGTGTGGGTCGTGAACGACGAGCACCTGATCGCCGACGAGCACCACGGCGCGCACCGAGGTAATCAGCTCGTCGGGCGGCAACTCGGGCGCGAGGTGCTCACCGACCCGCAGCCGGGACTCGCCCCACACGTCTTCGTGCTCCTCGTGTGCCGGGTAGCGGGCCAGCAAGCGGGTCAGAAGCTCCACCACCATCTCCTTCCACAGCGTCGCCCCCATCGCTCCTGCACTTGGACCAGACGGCACGCTTACTCGGCGATGCTCACTGCTCCGCAACTGGTCCCTCGCTCTCAACACCTATCACCAGCTCCGTCATCCACCACTGATGCCGTGCCGGATCGTAACGCGCGCAGGCGTAGCCAGTGTCGGCGAGGGCGAAGTGGATGCCTTGGCGGTTGATGGGCGGCGGTGCGCCGACGATGTGGCGGAGTGCCGCGTTGAGGATGCCGCCGTGGGCGACCACAAGTGTGCACCCTGGGCCGAGCTGCACAAGCCGCTCAACCGCACGGGCCGCCCGCACGTGGATCGCCCAGTCGCTCTCGCCGCTGCCGAAGAACGGCTCGTAGGGGTTGCGGAAGGCCGGCCAGGGGAAGCGCGTTTCGGCCTCGGCGAAGGGGAGCCCGGCCAGGGGCCCATTGTCCATCTCCAGCCAGAGCGGGTCGAGCTCCAGCGGGGCGGGGAACGCGGCGGCGAGGAGCTCGGCCGTCGTGCGGGCGCGGGTGAGCGGGCTGCTGACGATGCGGTCGAAGCCCCGCCCCTCGCGCCGCCAGCGCGCGATCAGCTGGCTGGCCTGCGCGCGGCCGACCTCGGTCAGCGCGCTGTCGAAGCGCCCCTCGTGGACGCCCTCGTCGTCGCCGCTGGAGCGCCCATGGCGCAGGAGGGTCAGGTCAAGCATCGTGGCGCTCCGCGTTGAGTCCGTTTCGATCAAGGCGTGCGCGAGTATGATAGCATGGGCCCTATTGGTAGCCGACAGTCTCAGCCGCGTCGGAGACGACCGCCAGGAGCGAGGCGATGGACGAGCAGCGCGCCGCTATTGCATCAATCGACGAGTACATCGCGAGCTTCCCCGCCGCGGTCCAGCGCCAGCTCCAGGAGCTGCGGGCGGCGATCCGAGCCGCCGCCCCCGAGGCCGAGGAGGCGATCAGCTATCAGATGCCCACCTTCCGACTCCACGGCAACCTGGTCCATTTCGCCGCCTACAAGGGTCACATCGGCTTCTACCCGGCGCCGCGCGGGATCGCGGCCTTTCAGGAGCGTCTGTCGCGCTACAAGGGGACGAAGGGCTCGGTGCAATTTCCCCTTGATCAGGCGCTGCCGCTCGATTTGGTCGCCGAGATTGTGCGCTTTCGGGTCGCCGAGAACACCGCTGCTGCCGAGCGGAAAGAACAACAGCGCCGGTCTGTACGCCCCCAGCGACGCGAGGTGGAAGGTGGGTAGCACCCCTGGCCCCATCAACAACCCGCAGACGATGAGCCTCCCATCCCCCTGGCCAGATTCGCTGGTTCGGTTCGTCGAGCAACAGTGGGGGCCTCTCAATGCTGTGGAACCGATGGCCGGGCTCAGTGGGGCGCGAGTGTGGCGGCTTACCGCCGGCGACCAGTGGGCGATCGTCAAACAGTGCGGCGCCAACGAAGCCAGTTTCTACGAGCGGGCGGCTCCTCGCCTTCGCGCTACCGGCATCGGTGTGCCGGAGTTGTGGTGGGCAGGAGCGGACCCGATGGGCTACTGGATCGTGATCGAGTATCTGTCGGCTGCACCCGTGCGCGCTACTTGGCTGGCGCACCCGGCGTGGATGACGGCGCTCGCCCGCCTCCACCAGCTCCCGCTGGAGGTTTTCGCGGGCCTTCAGGCACACTACCGGCCGCGCTGGGACGAGGCCCTGGTCGACGACGTCTTGGCGCTTATCGCACCACCGCATCGCTCTCAACTTCGAACCCATCTCGCCGCCCTGGAGGAGGAGCTTGACCAGTTACAGCGTCAGGAGCGGCCCATCTCCGGCGACCCCAACCCGGCGAACTGGGGGCTCCGTGCCGACGGAACCGCGGTGCTCTATGACTGGGAGCGGGCGGGGTTCGGACCACCGGCCTTCGACCTGGCGATTACCATTCCCGGCCTCGCCAATGCTGCTGCCGCCCGACAGGTTGCGCAGGTCTATCTCGCCGCCGCCGGCGTTTGGTCACAAGGCGCATCCGTCGCATGCCTCACGCGGGAAATCCTGGTCTGCAAGGTCTGGGTCGTGGTGGAGTTCATGGCGACGGTGACACGGCAACGGCTCGCCCTGCCCTCCGCCTACGACGAACTGTGGCGAAGCATACCCGATTGGGTTGCGACATTGGTGTGAGGCGATGCCAGCCTATGTGCGGCGCGGCGTCGCTCGCTCTGGTGAGCCGTGACGCCAGCGCCGGCAGAGATCCTGGGCGGCCTCGGGCCAGGTCGGCCAGTTGAAGACGAAACCGCGCTCCAGCAGCCGGGCGGGCACTACCCGCCGGCTCTTCAGCGGCAGCTCGCTCTCCGTTCGCAGCAGCCAGGTGCCGAGCTCGACCATCCAGCGGGTCGCCGGCAGCCCGACCGGCATGCCCCAGGCCTGCCGCAGTGCACGCATAAACGCGCCGTAGGGCAGCGGGTTGGGCGCGGCGAGGTTCACCGGTCCGGACAGCTCGTCGTGGGCAATCAGCCAGTCTACGGCGCGGATGAAATCCTCGTCGTGCAGCCAGGAGACGTACTGGCGCCCGTCGCCCGCCGGCCCACCCAGCCCAAAGCGCACGAGCCGTAGCAGCGTGTCGAAGATCCCGCCGCGGTCCGGGCTCATCACCATCGCTGAGCGCAGCAATACCTTGCGGGTCTGCGGGGTATGGGCGGCGAGAGCGACTTCCTCCCACGCCCGGGCCACCTCGATGCTGAAACGCCAGCTGGCCGGGGCGTCCGGCTCGGCGCCGCCGATCATGCCAGCGACCTCATCGTTCGGCGCATCGTAGCGGTGGGCGTAGATCGTCGCGGTGCTGGCCTGAAGCCAGACGCGGGGCGGTTGCTGCGTGCGGGCGATCGCGGCGCCGACGGCGCGGGTCGAGCGCACGCGGGAGTCCATAATCGCACTGCGGTTCTCGGGGGTGTAGCGGCAGTTGACGTTGCGACCGGCGAGGTTGATTACGACGTCGGCACCCTCCAGCTCGCGCGCCCACGGGCCGACCGTCGCGGCGTCCCAAGGAACCGTGCGCCAGGGTGTTGGCTCGGGCGCGCGGCTCAGCACGACCACCTCGTTGCCACGGGCGTGGAAGTTACGAGCGAGCAGCGTGCCGACCTGACCGGTACCACCTGGAATGATGATTTTCATGGCTGCCTCATTGTGTTTGCGCTCTTGTGAAACATATCACAGTAAGGGCTGGGTCGCCAGGGAGAATCCTCTCCGGTGACAGCGCGTGCGCCATGTGCTATGCTTGAAAATCGTACGAGTGTTCGTATTCGTGGAGGAGGTCAAGGCGTGGAGCGCGACCAATTGCCGCTGCCGCTGGAGCCAGTCGAGCTGGCGCGACCGGTGCAGATCGGCCCGGCCGAGGTGCTATACACCGCGGCACGAAGCATCCTCACCGAGTCCTCTGGCTTCATCGACGCCTTTGACTACACCCTGAACCCCTACTCGGGCTGCACCTTCGGCTGTAGCTACTGCTACGCGGCTGCCTTCGTGCGCGACCAAGAGCGGCGGAACAACTGGGGCCAGTGGGTGCAGGTCAAGGAGAACGCCCTGGAGCTGCTGCGCAAACTCCGCAAGAAGCCCCTCGAAGGTACGACGATCTACCTCAGCAGTGTCACCGACCCCTACCAGCCGATCGAGCGCGAGCTGCAGCTCACCCGCAACCTGCTGGAGGAGCTGGCGGCCTTTCACCAAGTGCGGCTGGTGGTGCAGACCCGCAGCCCCCTCGTCACCCGCGACCTCGACCTGTTCGCCCGCTTCCCAGCGGTACGGGTGAATATGACCGTCACCACCGACGACGAGACGGTGCGCAAGGTCTTTGAGCCCGGCTGCGCCTCGCTTGGCAGGCGGTTGGCCGCGATTGCCGAGGTACAACGAGCGGGCATTCCCGCCTGCATCACGCTCACCCCGCTGCTTCCGGTGGCCGACCCGGCGGGCTTCGCCGAGCGCCTGAAGGCGACGGGCGTGACGCGCTTCGTCACCCAGTATCTCCACGCCGAGCGGGGGCAGTTCGTCGCCGGCACGCGGGCCGCCGCAGTGGCACTGTGCCGCGAGCGGGGCTGGGACGAGGCGGCCTACCGGCGCGTCGTCGCGGTGCTGCGGGCCGTGCTGCCGCACCTGGACGAGGGCCGCGACGGGTTTACGCCGGCCTAGCGCCGGCAGGAGGGCGACGTGCATGCTATCACCCGCTGGGAAACGCTGTACCCCGAGGATGCACGGATACCCACGGCGCTGACCTCGCGTGCGCTCATGCGAGCCGCCGCCTGCTTCGCGGTGGACCGAGCGCAGTGGCTCCTCGATCTGGGCTGCGGCGCCGGGCGTGCCACGCACTTCCTCGCCGAGCGCGGCTTCGCCGTGGTCAGCGTTGATGCCTCCCTGGCCGGACTGGCCCTGGCGCAGCGTGTAGCGCCCCAACTACCCCTGCTCCTGGGCGATGCCCGGCAGCTCGCCCTCGCCGCGTGCTCCGTTGACGGCGTCTACTGCTTTGGGCCCCTGCACGAGTTCACTGGGCCGACGGCCGACGCCGACGTGGCGGCCATCCTCACGGAGACGCGGCGCGTCCTACGGCCCGGCGGCACGCTCTGCCTCACCGTACTCGCCGGCGAGCCCGAGGATGGCCTGCCCCACGTCCGGCTCTTCACCCGGGCGATGTTGGAAACGGCGCTGCACCCATTTACCATGGTTGCGTGCGAGCTTTTGAACGACGTCGGCTGCACGGGGCGCGAGGGTTACCGCGTCTGGTGGGCACAGGCGAGCTAGCGTCAAGAGCACCGCTCTCAGGAGGCACCGCATGAGCGAGACTGTACCGGTGCACGATCACGCCCTCCCGTCCCCGTTCACAGCCCTGCCGGCCGGCGCATCCGGCCCGCAGTTCTCCCCCGACGGCCAGACCATCGCCTACATGCAGGATGGCCAGATCCTCCTGGCCCCGGTGGACACACCCAGCGAACCGGTCCCCCTCTGTGACGGCTGGGCGCCCCGCTGGCGCCCCGGCAGGAACGAGCTGCTCATCCTGCGCTCGCATCGAGCCGCGTCGCTCTGGCTCCAACCGCCGACGCCCGGCGAGACAGGCCGGCCCCTCGCGAACGCTCCCCGGCGCATCGCCGCCTACGCCTGGTCGCCGGATGGCCGGCAGATCGCTGTCATCGAGCGTGGCGCCCTCCACAAGCCCGGCGCTCTCCGGCTGCTCGAACCGGACACGGGGACGAGCGAGCGGCGGGCCCGTCTCCCCGCCTACGAGGTCGAAGGGCCGCTCCGCTGGTCGCCCGATGGCCACCGGCTGGCCTGGAGCGTCGAGGTTTCCCCCGACGACCGCACGAACATGCTCCACGAGGTGCGCCTGCTCAACCTGCAGCACGGCACCATCCGCCGCGTGGTGCCGCCGGGCTCCTGTCAGACAAGCGCGCCCGTGTGGCGGCCCGACGGCCGCGCCCTGGCGCTGCTCGCCACTCCCCACCCCTACGGCTTCCAGGCCCTCTACGGCCTGGCGAGCTGGCACGTCGAGGGCTCGGCTACCCGCTATCTCACGCGCGACCCGCTGGTCATCGCCGGGGCCGCCTGGTCACCGGACGGGAAGCAGCTCTACCTCAGCGCTCGCGACCGCGGCATCACCCAGCAGCTCTACGCGCTCGACGTGACAACCGGGGCCCTCCGCCGGCTCACCGACGGCGTCCGCAGCTTCGGGCCGCCCGCCATCTCGCCTGACGGGCGCTGGCTCGCCAGCACTGTGATCTCGCCCGATCAGCTCGCGGAGATTTGGCTCGTTGCGACGGACGGGACGTGTGCACGGTCGATCAGCGCGGCAAGCCGGCAGCTCGACGCCGTGCCGAACCTCTGCCTCGGCACGCCTGACCTGGTGCGCTGGCGCGGCCGCGACGGCCTGGAGCTGGAGGGGCTGCTGCTCTACCCGCCGCCCTACGGCCCCGACCGGCCGCCGCCCGGCCCCCTGCCGACGATCGTCGACCTCCACGGCGGGCCGATCCAGCCGGTCAGCCTTGGCCTCGGCGAACACCCGGTCTCCCTTGATGGCCTGCACGACCTGGCGATGCGGGGCTACCTGTGCTTTGCAGCCGACTACCGCCGCAGCGGCAGTTACGGCTGGGCGCCGCTTCAGGCGGCGCTGGACGCCGGGGACCTGATCGGTGACGACGCCGACGACATCCTGGCCGGCGTGGAGCACCTGGTCATGCGAGGTCTCACCGACCCGGCGCGCCTGGGGCTGCGCGGCTTCAGCCACGGTGGGCTCCTGGCCAACTGGCTGGCCGCGACGGGCGACCGCTTCCAGGCGGTGGTGAGCATCGAGGGGCCGTCCGACCTCGGGCACATGGAGCTCGACACCATCCTGGAGATCTGGCTGGGCGGGCGCCCGGACGAGGTGCCGGAGCGCTACCATCGCTGCTCGCCGCTGCGAAACATCCGGCCAGACCGCCCGCCGACGCTGTTGCTCTATGGCGAGCACTCCGTGTTCACCCGTCGCGGCGAGGGCGCACGCTTCGCTGAGGCGTTACGAGCGGCGGGGGCCGAGGTCGAGCTCCTGACGCTCCCGGGCGAGGGGCACATGTTTTTTCGGCTGGAGCATCGGCAGCAACTTCTCAACCGCGCCGCCGCCTGGTTCGACCGGCACCTGCGCGGATAGGGCTCCTGCGGCACGGAGCTTCACGTCGTCTCATCGCTCTTCGCCCGCGGAAAGCTCGCCGCGATCTTCAGGAGCTCATCGCGCGCGAAAACTGAGCTGGTCAGCCAGATCGCTGTTCTGCGCTCGACAATGACCACCGTCGCGGGCTCGTCACCGCCAGCCGGCAGGAAGTAGCGCATCCGCTCGCCGTCGGGGTGAGCCTCCGGCGGCTGGGGCTCACCAGCGTTGGCAGGTCGGGGCAGGATGACATGCTCGATGCCGGGGTTCCACGACCAGAACAGCACGATCCGCCGGTCGCTATCCACAGCTGCGTAGAACCGCGCGTCAAGCCTGCTGACGACGAGCCCCGCTGGCAGGTAGGCGGGCTGAATACTTCGCGGGTCGGGGTCGGCGGCGAAGAGCTGATAGTCGAGTGTGAGCCCGGGGAGCTGGAACGAGCGCACGTTCGGCGGAAGCCCTTCGGCCGTCTCCGCCCCGCGCTTCTGCACGGGCACCAGGATCTCCGTCACGAAGTCGTCGGTGCTCAGTGTGTTCGCGTGGGCACGCCAGTAGATCTCGCGACCGGGATCCATGCGCTCGAAGCCGTGTTCGTCGATCCATCTGGAAAGCGCCTCGTGAGCACGGTACAGCTGCTGGTAGTCGCCGTAGTGCACTACGCGCGCCGCCTGCACCGCCGGCAACTCGCGCACCTGCACTCGCTCGTTGCCCGGCAACGGGGCGTCGAGCACCACCGTGGCCTCGGCGTCAAGCATACCTGCCTGATACGGACTGTTGACGTAGCCGAGGGTCAGGAACGGTCCGGCCTCGCCCGCTCCGTGGTCCGCCAGCCAGCCCCGCAGCTCCTCGAACAGCTGGTAGATCGTGCCGGTGACGATGCGGTCGCGAACCCCCGCGACCAGCACCGGCTCAAGCTCGACCAGCTCGACCACGTACTCCTGCGGGCTCGTCATATCGTCCAGTTGGCGCACCTCGCGGTCCACCCGGCTGAGCGTCGCACGGCTCAGGCGCATCTCGCGCAGCAGCTCGCTCTGCCGATCGTGGAGCAGCGTTCGCCAGCGAACCGGCGGCGGCGGTTCGTCCAGCAGCGCCCCGATCGCCTCCAGCCGAAAGCCCAGGGCCTTCAGTTCGCCGACCCGCCGCAGGCGCGGCAGCTGCGCCTCGGTGTAGCGCCGGTAGCCGCTCTCGGGGTCGATCGCCGCGGGCTTGAGCAGACCCAGCGCGTCGTAGTGGCGCAGCGCCTTTACCGTCACCTGCCCGAGCCGGGCGAACTCGCCAATCGTGAGCATCGCATATCCCCTTTCGTCAACCTACCTACCGGGAGCATAGCACCCTCCCATAAGGGCCGAGTCAAGGGGCAAACGGCACGAGTATTCAGCGACGCGAAGCAGCGCTCTCATCACGGGGCGCTGTGGGTAAAGTACTGAAACTGTCCCGTCTCGGCATCGTACGCGGCGGCTCGCCGATGGGCCTCCTCCAGCGGATACCCGCGCACGAGATGCCCGTACGCGAGGCTAAGGCAGTAGAACAGTGAGCCATCCGCGTCGGGGTAATCGTCCGGCCCGATGTAGACCGACGCACCGCCGTCGAGAAACGCCGCCGCGAGCTCGCGGGTGCCCGTGCTGCATCCAGTGTTTACCACCATGCAGCCGGGCAGGTGCAGAAACTGGCGTAGCTCGACCGGCCCAATGGCCCCGCTGAAGGGCTGAGCCGCTTCCAACTCCGGGGCCAACTCTGGCAGCAGGATGCCGCGTTCGTCGCCGTGGCACATCAAGAATACCATCGGGCTCAGGGCGAGCGTCCCGTCCAGCAGAGCGACCAGTTGATCCGCCGCCCCGATGTGGCGCAGGCTCACCTCGATGTTCCACCACTCCAGGGCGGCCCGCAGCGCGACCGCCTCAAGGGCGTCGGCGATGTTGATGACGGTCACCCGCGGTACTGGCTGCATGATGCTCCTCCGTCGTCTCGCTCAGGCGCCCTGCTGCACCGAACGAACACGGAACACCGGGAGCTGTGCGGCGACGGCTTCGAACGCTGCAAGGGGCGCATCCACCGCCACGGGGAGATGCGCTCGCGCTCCGGGTGCGCGCCGCGCGTAGGATTGAAGGATGCGGCCCCGCTGCGTCACCGCGATCTCCTCGAGCTGTACGATCTCCGTCCGGCCGTGCCGGAGGAGGGCACGATACCGCGTCGCCGGCAAATTACGCACCCAGGCGACGTCGAGGCCAAGCATGGACACGAGGTAGCGCTCGCCATCGACGACTACCATCACCAGCGGAAAGGTGATCAGCTTGCCGGAGCGCCGCCCCAGGAGCTGCAAGGTCACGAGATAGTTTGGGGCAACGCCAAGCGCGTGCACGACGGCCCAGAACTGGTTGAGGCCGCGCGCCCGCCAGTTCGGCCTTCGCCCGTGATAGAGCCAGCCGTACACCTGCTTGATGGTCATCGCTGCCTCCTGCGCACCAGGTGCTTCCGGTCAACGATCACCAGGATGGCAATCACCATTGCCAGGATGATCGCCGTCGCTCGCGGATCGTAGTGCGAGCCGGCCCGTGGGTAGAGGAAGACGCTGAGGTTGTCGCTGGCGTGGAAGAGGACCGCGGCGAAGACGCTCCCGCCGGCCCGCGTGTAGAGCCAGACGATCAACACCCGGCTCGCCACAGTCTTCGCGCACTGCCAGGCGATCCACTCCCCCGAGCGGCCGGCCTGCGCGTACGGGATGAGGTGCCAGGCCGCCCACGTTGCGCCGAGGGCGAGGCCGGCGCCCAGCGGCCCCCAGCGACGCAGCAGCGGCTCGAGGGCGTAGCCCGACCAGCCGACCTCTTCGCCCATGGCGGCGACGAGGAACAGCAGCGCAAGACCGCTCGCCGCGACGACGCTGGCCTCGAACGGCGGTACGGGGACGCCCTGGGCGCGCTGCCAGCCGTAGGCCAGGGCCGCGACCGCCGGGTTGAGGAGCAACGCCGGGAGGTACCAGGCCGGCGACGGGATGCGCCGCGCGTCCAGTGCCCGTCCGAGCAGCGCCGTCACGCCCGCCCGCCCGGCGCGACGCCGGGTGAGCATTGCTGCGGCCGCCAGCGGGCAGACCGTCATCAGCGCGCTCAGCGGCAGCCCCGGCAGGAGCTGGCGGCCGGTCGCGCTGCCAAGTACCCAGAACGGCGTCGAGAGCGCGGTTGTCAATGCCAGGAACGCGAGCACATTCCCGTCCCCGTCGTGGTCGTTCGTCATCGCGCCACGGGCATCATTCACCATTGGCAACCTTCCGCTCAGCGGTAGAGCGTCACGCGGGCGACGGCGACATCGGCAAGGAAGCGCCGCCCGTAGGCGACCACACCGAGCCGGGTGAGCGCCCCACGGTTCAATGGTTGGGCCAGCCGCTCGGGGCGAAAGGCGTCGAACGGCAGTTTCACCGTCTGCCAGGCCGGCTGGGCGACGAACGGCGCACGGTAGAGCTGCCAGGGCAGGCGGGTATCACGCGTCCGCAGATGCGCGAGGTACTCCTCACCGTTGCCCCACACCAGTAGCTGCACGCCGCTGTACCCGCCAGCGTCGAGCGACGCCCCACGTGACTCGAGGCCGAGGGCGACCTGCACGAAGCCGCCGTTGTTCTCCAGGCGCACCTCGCCCTGGAGCCGCAGGCAACGCCGACCCTCGATTGTCGTCAGGCTCGCCTGCTCGCGTGAGATGCCCCCCATCACCCGGTCGCTAAATGAGCGCCAGCCGGGGTCGCTGTCACGGCTCAGGTCGCTCAGCAGCAACTCGTCGTGCAGCTCCATTGGCACGTCGCTTTCGTGTTACGCTATGCTCAAGGGTCGAGAGTAGCTCCGGGTTGATTGTCGCATGTCCAGCAGTTGGACACAACCGATCCGACGCATCCGCCGCGTCGTCGTGCTCCTGCTTGTGCTGCTCGCCCTCAGCGCTTGCGGGCAGCCGAGCCGCACGACGGCTGAGCCGTTGGCGACGAGCACCACAGCGGCAACGACCGTCGCCGCCTCGCCTGCCGTCACCGCGACCACCGAGCCGACCGCAGCGCCCATGGCAACGCCGGCAAACGACGCTCAGCCGCTGTGGAGCGAGCTGCGCGAGGGGCGCGGTCTGGTTGTGCTTCTGCGCCACGCCCGCACGGTGCCGGGCACGGGCGACCCGCCGGGCTTTCAGCTGGACGATTGCACAACCCAGCGCAATCTCTCTGAGGAGGGCCGCGCCCAGGCTCAGCGGATCGGAGCGGCGTTTCGGGCGCAGGCAATCCCTGTGGGCTCGGTCCTTTCCAGCCAGTATTGCCGCTGCCTGGACACCGCCGCCCTGCTCGACCTCGGCCCGGTGACCCCGGCACCGCTCCTCAACTCGTTCTTCGACGACCGCTCGATGGCTCCACAACAGACCGAGGAGCTGCGGAAGGCCATCCTCGCCCACCGCGATCAAGCGGGGGTGATCGTGATGGTGACGCACATGGTCAATATCGTGGAGGTGAGCGGTATCAGCCCGCAGCAGGGCGAGGCGGTCGTGGTACGTGGTACAGGGCAAGGTGAGATCGCGGTCGTCGGGCGGTTGCTGGTCGATGTTGAGGCAGGGCCGTGAGAGGCTGGCAAGGTAGTCGAAACGACGCGCTGACACTACACTGCATCCGACCGAAAATTGCCGCAAATCACCTGGCGGCCCAGCGTCGTCTCGCCAATACCCGCCACAGTGCGAGCAAACGCGAAGGAAAAACCAATGACGCGTTCGTGGAGCCGGCGCCTGCTTGGGGCCCTGTTTATTCTGGCGGGCCTCAATCACTTCGTCCAGCCGCATTTCTACCTGCGGATGATGCCGGACTATCTGCCGGCCCACGAAGAGCTTGTCGCAGCGAGCGGGTACGCCGAAATCGTGCTGGGCGTGCTGGCGTTCTTCCCGCAGCAGCGCGGCCTCACCCGCTGGGGTTTGCTCGCGCTGCTCGTGGCGGTGTTCCCTGCCAACCTCAACATGGCTCTGCATCCGGAGCGCTACCCGCGCCTCTCGCCGGCGCTGCTCTGGCTGCGACTCCCGCTCCAGCCCGTCCTGATGGCCTGGGTCTGGTGGGCGACCGCCAGGGCTGATTGAGCTGCGGGAGGCTGCATGCAGGACAGGTAGAGCGAGCCGGTTGAGAAGGTCAGGCGAGCGCTCGCGATTGGCCTCCCTACCGCGCCTCGCGCGGCGCTGCCGCCGCCCAGAGCACCGGCAGACGCGCACGGAGGCTGCGCGTGCGTCAGGCCCGAGCTCTCATCGCGCCACTTCGGCGCTGGTGGCTTGCTCATCGAGGATTGCCCTTGAAGTGAGCGCGGGCGAGTGCGACTCTTTATCTGCAGGTTCGCTCGGCGTACGCAGCGCTCGTGTCGATCGTCAACGTGGTACACACGATCGGTACGTCCGGCCTGAGCAGCGGGTGGAGCACGGCCAAGACGGATGAGGCGAAGCGTTGACACAGGCATTGCGAGGCGGGGAGGACGACCACAGGCCAGATTAGCGGATCGGAGCCGCCCGCAATGACCCGGACCATGCACGCATAGATCCGCATCCCCCGGTGCGGTCGAGGCGCAACGCCACATCTGAAGGAGCACAGCCGTGACGCAATCGGTCTCCTCCGAGCCGCAGCCATTCAAGGCCTACTTCGGCTCGCCGCTTGTCGAGGATCTGGCGCAGCGCCTGCTGGCGGTTCACCCGGCGTTCCCGGCGCCTGCCTTCATCGCCGAGGTTACGCCGCAGCTTGAGCACTTGGAGCTCAAGGACCGCGTTGCGGTAATTGCCGCTGGCCTACGCCGTCACCTGCCGCCCGACTACCCCGCTGCCGTTGCTCTACTCCTGGCAATCCTCGGCCCGCCCCACGGCGAGGCGGAGGGGATGTTCACCGACGGCTGGTATCTGATGCCGGTCGCCGCTTTTGTCGAGCACTACGGACTGGAGCACCTCGACGTCTCGCTCCGCACGATGCATGCGATCACGCAGCGCCACACGGCGGAGTTCGCGATCCGCCCCTTCCTGCTGCGCTACCCCGAGCAGACCATGGCGACTCTCCGAGTCTGGACGCGCGACCCGAGCTTCCACGTCCGGCGGCTGGTGAGCGAGGGGACGCGGCCGCGGCTGCCCTGGGCGGCGCGCCTGCCGGCCTTCGTCGCCGATCCCACGCCCTTGCTGGAGCTGCTGGAGCCGCTTAAGGACGACCCCTCTGCCTATGTGCGCAAATCAGTGGCTAACAACCTCAACGACATCGCCAAAGACCATCCCGAGCAGGTCCTCACGACCCTCGCCCGCTGGCAGCAGGGCGCCAGCGACGAGCGGCTCTGGGTCATCCGGCACGCGCTTCGCACGCTGGTGAAACAGGGTCACCCCGAGGCTCTACGGCTGCTTGGCGCTGGCCCACCCGAGGTTGAACTGGTTGTATTGGAGCTCACGCCCGCCGCGCTGCGGATCGGCGAGTCACTGACCATCGAGGTGATGCTGCGGAGCGTGGCTGCCGCGGCACAATATCTGGTCGTGGACTATGTCCTGCACCTACCGGGCGCCCGGGGCGCGACGCGCAGTAAAGTCTTCAAGCTGCGGTCGCAGATGCTCCCCGCAGGTGAGACACTCCGCCTGGTGAAGCGGCACTCCTTCGCCCCTGTCTCTGTGCGCCGGATATACCCTGGTACACACCGTTTGGCGGTACAGGTCAACGGGGTGATTGTGGGCGAGGCTGAGGTACAGGTCCGCGCGGCAGAGACATAAAACCAAAGACTTCGGTACTATGACGTTCTCGACGGTTTCGGGAACGATGCTGTTTATCTGCTGTGTTCTGCTACGCCGAAGGCCCAAAGAGTCGCCGCGACGAACTCCTCCTCCCACATCGCCGGGTCGTGGCCAGCCACTCGTGGGTTGAAGACGACAGCAGCACCCGCCTGCTCCAATTGCTTCGCAAACGTGCGCGTGGTTGTGTAAAAGCCTTCCTCGTACAGGCCGGCGGTCAGGTAATAGCGGACTGAAGCGTCCGGCGCGTGCTGGGTAGTGTCGGGTGGGATGCCTGCTGAGAAGGGCATGGCAATGCCGAAGCGGTCAGGATGGCGGAGGGCCATCTCACCGGCGAAGACGCCACCGTTCGAGAAGCCAAACACCGCCCGCTGCTTACGGTCTATCGTCGCACCGACCTCGTGCTCTGCCCAGGCAGCGAGCTCATCGACGAAGAAGCGCTCGTGGGCCGTGAAGCGCGCTAGATCGCCACCTGGGATGTACTCAATGGCGCGAAGTTCGCCCTCACCAGCGTGCGCGCCGACGACAAGCACAGGTGGAAGTGCACCGCTCAGGATGAGCGGCTCCAGCACGCGGGCAAGCCAGCCGGCAGACTCGCCGTCAGCTGCGTATATTGTCGGGTAACGCGCGGCGGCGTTATGCCCCGGCGGCAGATACACGGTTATCTCGCGCTCCTCGCCCAGAGCCGCGCTCTGTAAGCGCTCGCTGCGGACTGTCCCTTGGAGGTTAGCGTAATCGCCTTGCGCCGCAGGAGCCGGGGCCAGGGGACCGCGCCAGACAGCCATCGTCTGACCAATAGGGGACTGGTCGTCGACGAAGAAGGTGTAGCTGACTACGGCCCGCGGGAGCTCGGCCTGCTTCACCGTCAATGCCCAATAATCGGTCTGCGCTACCCGGTACATGTCCATTTGTATGCCGCAGCAGAGGCGTACTGAACGTGCCGCACCGTGGTAGACAAAGGTGAGCTCGTCGCCCTCCAGCCACATCGGCGTGCCTGCCACAGTGGTACGGGCAGCAAGTATCTCAGCTGTCCAGCTACGCGCCGCCGTCACATCCATTAGGACGAGTGCATCTTCAATAGTATCTGCGAGCGGTGGTAGTGAGGGTTGATTGGGCATCTGGCCATCGGAAATGATGATCGTATTCTCTGCACCGGGTGTTGGGGTTTCGTCAGGCCCGGACTCGTCATCCGACTCAGGTGATGGTGAGACAGGTTTGCCTGTGCAACTCATCAGCAGGATGAGTGGAAGCAGGCCTACGAGTAGTCCAAGCATCACGCCTCTCCGTCGGGTAAGGCCACCCTCGCTCGCATGCTACCACGTGCTCTTGGACGCCCGGGTCGCTCTGTGCCCCCTCTATGGCTCAACTCGACAATTACCGCGTTGGCATTACCGCTGTACGTCGCTCCATACGATCTCCCTTCGCCCGTCATCTACACGACTGGCTGTAGGCAGTGTGCTCGTGGTGCTCGCTGCGAAGCACCTCCGCCGCCGCGCGCTCTGCGGATTGGAGCGCACCCTCCATGTAGCTCCGCCACGCGTCGGCAGTCTCGCTGCCGGCCCAGTGGAGGCGCCCGAAGCTTGCTCCAAGGCCGGCCCCGACCTGGCTCAGGGTGTTGGGAGGGAAGCGGGCCGCGTATCCGCCCTGCGCCCAGGGGTCATCGGCCCAGGCGTAGTCGTGGTACGCCACCGGCTTCGCCGCCTGCGGGCCAAACAGTGCGCGCAGCCGATCCTGCACCACCGCCCGCCGTGTGGCGGGGCTGAGCTCCGCGAGTCGCCTGGCCCGCCGCCCACCAGTGAGCGCCACGAGCACGCCTGGGCGTCCACCAGGCGGTGAGGCGTCCAGCGTTGCCGCCACCGCCCCCTGATCGGATATCAGGCCGCCGCTCAGGCCGGTCGTCCGCCAGAACGCCTCAGGGTAGACGCTCACGCTCTTGACAATCCTGCCCATCTGCGCCCGTTCGAGCAGCCGCGCCTGACCGACGGGAAGGCCCGGGCTGTAGCGGATAAGAGGGGCGAGCGGTGGCGGGACAGCGACGATCACGTGCTGTGCGCGCCACACCTGGTATACCGTCGACACCGTCACTCCGCTACCATCCTGGGCGATCCGCGTGACGGTCTGGCCGAACGCAATGTGCCCTGCCAGCCCGCGCGCCAGCCCGTCCGCAAGCTGTTGGGCGCCGCCCGGCAGAAACCAGCGCTCTGCTGTAGCCAGACCATCCGCGCCCCCGCACTGCCGCAGCTGCTCCACCAGATCGAGCAGCGAGACCTGCTCAGGCTCCAGGCAGAGGCTCTCGCTCAGGCTTGAGCGCAGCATCGCACGACCCGCTGCGCTCCAGGCGTGTTGCTCAATCCAGTCGTGTACGCTTTGGGCATCGAGTGCTGGAGCTGCCTCGGCCCAGCGCGCCCGCAGAGGGAGATCGCGCGCCAGCCGGCCGAGCCGGTGCTGGAGCTGAAGCAGATCGAGCAGTGCGAAGGGTGGCAGCGGCAGAATCGCGAACGCCTGGCGCTGCACGCTTCCGGCGACGTCGTAGAGCATCGCGCCGGACTGATGGGTCTCAACTGCAACAAGCCGCAGCCGCTCGACGAGGGCGCGGACGCGCTGCTGCCGCGGGCCGAACCATTGGCCGCCCAGGTCGACTGTCGCCCCGGCGGCGCTCGGCACGCTCCACACTCGCCCGCCGACCCGGTCGCGGGCCTCCAGAATAGTCACGTCGCGACCGGCACGCCTTAGAAGATC
>JBDLTZ010000334.1:0-25598 GCA_039805565.1 Chloroflexota bacterium
GCCGTTCAGGAGGTGATGGTCACGCCGCTCACCGAGACGAGCTGGCCATAGGGCAGTGCGGAGTGCTGGGTGCTGAGCGCTCGCGGGCGCTCGGCCGCCCCGTAGAGGAGGAACGCAGATAATGGCCCCCGAGCTCGAGACTCAAGACTCAGGACTCAACACTCCCACGCCTCCGCGGGTGTCGGTGCTGATGCCCACCTTCGGCCACGCGCACGTCATCCGCCGCGCGATCGACAGCCTGCTCCAGCAGACGCTCGGCGACTGGGAGCTCGTGATCGTGGACGACGGCTCGCCCGACGACACCGCCGCTGCGGTGGTGCGCTACCTCGAGGACCCGCGCGTCAGCTACCACCGCCTGAAGCGCAATATCGGCCTGGGCGCGGCGCTCAACCGGGCGCTCGCCCTCGCCAAGGCTCCGCTGATCGCCTACCTGCCCTCGGACGACGTGCTCTACCCCGAGCACCTCGCGCGCCTGGCCCGCGCCCTGGAGGACCACCCCGAGGCCGCGCTGGCCTTCTCGGGCGTGCGACACACCTACAGCAAGCGCGCCGAGGGCCAGATCGAGGGGTATGCCCTCCAGCTCGTCCAGGTGATGCACCGCCGCCTGCCCCCGAAGTGGGTCGAGCGCGCCGAGCTCACCACCGACGATCTGGAGCGCATGTACTGGGGCAGGCTCCGCCCGCACGGCGCGTTCGTGGGCACCGGCGAGGTCACGGCCGAGTGGGTCAACCACCCGCACCAGCGCCACAAGGTCATCCGCGAGCCGCTCGGCGGGGTCAACCCCTACCGCATCCGCTACGGTGTGCGTGAGCCGCTGCGCTTCCACTCCACCGTCGGCAACGTGGTGGACGAGGTCCGGCACTACCGGCGCTTCCGCGACCGGCCCGACACGCCGATGGCGCCCGACGGGCTGCGCATCCTGCTGGTGGGTGAGCTGGCCTACAACCCCGAGCGCGTGCTGGCGCTGGAGGAGCGCGGCCACAAGCTCTACGGCCTCTGGACCGACGAGGGGTACGGCTTCAACTACGCCGGCCCCATGCCGTTCGGCCACGTCGAGGAGCTCCCGCGCGAGGGGTGGCAGCGGGCCGCCAAGAAGGCGAAGATCGATGTGATCTACGCCCTGCTCAACTGGCAGACGGTGCGCTTCTGCCACCGCGTGATGAAGGAGAACCCGGGCCTCCCCTTCGTGTGGCACTTCAAGGAGGGGCCGTTCATCTGCCTGGAGCACGGCATGTTCCGCGAGCTGGTCGAGCTCTACCTCGGCGCCGACGGCCAGATCTACTCCGGCGACGAGCTGCGCGACTGGTTCGAGACGGTGGTCCCCGGCATCGCCTCGGTTGCACCCTCGCTCTCCCTCGACGGCGACCTGCCGAAGCGTGAGTGGTTCAACGCCGCGCCCGCGCCGCGCCGCCTCTCCGAAGAGGATGGCCAGATCCACACTGTCATCCCCGGCCGCCCGATCGGCATCCACCCCTGGACCTGCGGCGAGCTGGCCGAGCAGGGCATTCACCTGCACTTCTACAGCGACTTCGTCCAGGGTCAGTGGAAGTCCTGGATCGACAAGGCCAACGCCGTCGCCAAGGGCTACCTGCACCTGCACCCCACGGTGGACCAGGACCGCTGGGTCGAGGAGTTCTCGAAGTACGATGCCGCCTGGCTGCACGTCTTCCAGAGCACGAACTTCGGCGACCTGCGCCGCTCGGACTGGGACGACCTGAACCTGCCGGCGCGCATCGGCACCTACGCGGCCGCCGGCCTGCCGATGATCCAGTACGACAACAGCGGCTCGATCGTGTCGATGCAGTCGATCGCCCGCCGCTACGACGTGGGCGTGTTCTTCAAGACCGCCGAGGAGCTGCGCGCTCAGCTCGGGGACGAGCAGCGCATGGCGCAGCTGCGCGCCAATATGTGGGCTGCGCGCCCCGAGTTCACCTTCGACCACCACGCGGATACGCTGATCGGCTTCCTTCGGCGCGTGCTGGCCGAGCAGGGCTAGATCGCCGTAGACACAGCACAGAGGCCACAGAGGAGCGTTACACCCTCTGTGGCCTCTTGTGCCGCTCTGTGGCGAAGCGCTACCCGCCCACGGTCCGCTCCAGCCCCTCCTGGGGGTAGGCCGCGCGGATGCGCTCGATGATCCCGGTGGTCGAGCGGTCCTCCAGGTACGGCAGGATGTGCACCTCGCCGCCGTACGCCTCCACCACCCGCGCCTCCGGCAGCGTCTCGCGCGTGTAGTCGCCGCCCTTCACGAACACGTCGGGCCGCACCACATGCAACAGCTCCTCCGGGGTATCCTCGTCGAAGGCCACCACCGCGTCCACGCAGCTCAGCGCTGCCATCACGTGCACCCGCTCCTCGAGCGTGTTGATCGGCCGCTTCGGGCCCTTGCGCCGACTCACGCTCCCGTCGGTGTTCATGCCCACCACCAGCACGTCGCCGAGCGCCTTGGCGTGGTTGAGCGAGGTCACGTGGCCGCGGTGGATGATGTCGAAGCAGCCGTTGGTGAAGACGATGCGCTTGCCCTGCTCACGGTAGCGAGCCAGCCGCTCCGCCAGCTTGTCCCAGTCCGGCATGTACTTGTCGCCGGGGGCCACCTGCTCGCGCAGCTCGGCCGTGGCGCACACCGAGGTGCCCTCCTTGCCCACCACCACCGCCGCCGCCGCCGAGGCGATCTCCGCCGCCGCCGGGGTCTCCGCGCCCGCCGCGAGCGCCAGAGTCAGCGCGGCCACGAAGGTGTCGCCGGCCCCCGCCGCCCGCGAGTGGTGCGTCGGCTGGGCGTAGATGCGGTACGGCGGGCGGTCGCGCTCCACCACCAGCCCGCCGTCCTGGTCCAGCGTCACAGCCACCATCCGCGCCCCGGTGATGTCGAGCAGCCGGTCGCCGTAGCCCGCCATCTGAGCCACGCGCGCGCTCGGGTCGCTCGGGCGGCGCGCGCCGAGCAGCCGCAGCGCCTCGCCGTAGTTCGGCTTCGCGGCGGTCACCCCCACGCTCCTGATGGCCGCGAGGTCCTTCGAGTCGGCCACCACCACGCGCGGGTCGTGGGACTGGAGCTCGGCCAGCAGCCGGATCATCCGACGCCCCACCAGCCCGTAGCCGTAGTCCGAGACCACCACCGCGTCGCAGGTCTGCCACAGCTCGCGCAGGCGCGCCAGCAGCTCGCGCTCGGTCGCTGCGCTGAGCGACCCGGTGTCCCCCTGGTCGAAGCGCACGATCATCTGGCCCTCGGCGCACACGCGGTGCTTGGCGAGGGTCCGTCGGCCGGGCTGGGCCAGCACGTCCGCCACCGGGACGCCGCGTGCGGCCAGGGAGTCGCGCAGCAGCTCGCCCTCGCGGTCGTCGCCCACCACGGAGAGGAAGGCGACCTCGGCGCCGAGCGCGGCGATGTTGGCGGCTGTGTTGGCCGCGCCGCCCGGGGCATCCTCGCGGCCGCTCAGCGTTACCACCGGCACCGGCGCCTCGCGGCACAGGCTCCCGGCGCTGCCCTCGAGGTAGCTGTCGAGCATCGCCTCGCCCAGCACCACCACGCGAAGGCCGGTGAAGCGGTCTATCAGGGATGTGAGTGCGTCCACTGTGTTCTCCTCTTGCTCTTCTTCATCGTTGTTCGGCAGGCAGCGTGCGCTCTGTGCGAGGAGGCACCGGCCCCCTCGCGCTCCCCCTGCCAGAGGGGCGCCTGCGCCCCCTCCGGACCACCCCCGCAAGGGGAGCCTTTCCAGAACGACATCACGCCGACGCGAGACTGAGTACGCCCCTCACCAGAACCCTAGCGTCGCGCTCCCGATCCCGGAGGCCGGGGTTTCAGTCCTCGTGCCGACCGATATTGGCTTGGTAGCGTGCGTGTTGTGCGAGGAGGCACCGGCCCCCTCGCGCTCCCCCCGCCAGAGGGGCGCTAGCGCCCCCTCCGGACCACCCCCACAAGGGGAGCCTTTCCAGAACGACATCACGCCGACGTGAGACTGCGCACGCCCCTCACCAGAACCCTAGCGTCGCGCTCCCGATCCCGGAGGCCGGGGTTTCAGTCCTCGTGCCGACCGATGTTCGGCCCAGCAGTGCGCCCCTTGCGGGGTCCAGGGGCGGCCGAGCCCCGGCGGGGGATGCAAGGGGGCTGGACCCCTTGCCCGGGGCGCGGGGCGGAGCGCCCGCACCTCCCAGGCTGTGGGCAGCGCTCAACCCTTGCCCGGGGCACGGGGCGCAGCACCCGCAGCGAAGACAGGGCACGGGGCGGAGCGCCTGCTACACAGCCGCGCGCCGCGCGATCGCGCGTCGGAAAAACGCCGTGAGCGCATCGGCGTGCGTGTCGAACGCCAGCTCGCGCCGGCCCGCCCGCATCCCCGCCGTCAGCCGCCCGACCAGTGCCCGGTCCCGCAGCTTGTCGCCCAGGTCCCCGAAGGTGTCGAACGTCAGCGCCGCGCCCAGCCGCTCCCCCAGCGCCTGCACCGCCACCCGGTGCCCGCCGTTGTCCTTCATGATCCAGGGCAGCCCCGCGGTCGCGTAGGTCCCGAGCCGCGCCGGCAGGTTCAGGTCGTCCCACACCGCCCGTCGCAGGTCTCCCCCGTTCCGGCTCTCGAACACGTGCAGCCAGGCCGCGTCGTACTGGCTTAGCTCGCGCACCCACGCGTCCGGCTCCACCGCGTCGTGCAGGTGCATGTGGCCCGTCGCGAGGCCGTTCCTCGTCCAGTTCGGGAACCACCGGTGGAAGTGGCGCCCGTAGAAGTGCACGTGGATTCCGGCCCGCGCCAGCTCCTCGAACGGGTCCAGGCCCAGCGGTCGGCCCGGGCAGACCGTGTGGAGCTGCCCGTCCCGCGCCGAGAGCTTCGGCGCCCACGCGTCGGTCATCCAGTCGGCCTTCGGCAGGTCGCCATCCAGCACGAGGGTCGTCTCCAGGTTGAACATGCCGTCCGTGGCGAGCTGGAACCAGTCGTAGGACTCCTGGTTGATAAAGATGCGGCCGTCCGCCTTGGTCAGGCAGCGCACCAGCGTCGGCCAGAGCCCCTTCTCCTGACAGATGAACGGCCCCTCCTTGAAGTGGAACACCAGCGGCACGCCGGGGTTTGCGTCCAGCAGCTCGCTCACCAGCCCCAGCGCCTGCCAGTTGAGCAGCGCGTAGATCACGTCGGGCCGTGCATCGCGCACCTGCTCCGCCCACCGGGGGCCGGGCGGGATTTCGTCGATGTTGCCCCACGGGAACGGCCCTGCGCCGTCCCAGGTCTCGGGGCTGTTGATCCAGGTGCCGTACAGCTTGTGGCCGCGCTCCTCCAGCGCTGTCACGCGCTCGGGGTTGAACCCCAGCGAGCCGGCGAGCAGGATCTTCAGCCCGCCCTCCGCCGGCAGGTCGCGCCGCGTGGCGAAGCGGCCGTAGCGCGCTCGCTCGTTCACCGCCATGCCGCGCGAGGGCTGGAAGTTCAGCCAGAAGTCGCGGCCCACGCCGTAGGTGAGGCGGTAGAGCGCGACGCCGCCGTGGTTGTCGGCGATCACCTTGTGGCGCTGCTGCGGGTGGTCCACCCACTCGCTGGTCACGGTGCCGGCGTAGGCCGCCCGCCCCCCGTCGCTCAGCAGCGCGCGCCATGTGTCCCGCTCGATCAGGTCGCTCACCAGCTCGGCCCGCTCGGGCCAGCGCGGCACGCGATCGCGCCGGTGCATCACCTGCACCATGCGCGCGTGGTGCGCCGCCGGGGCCTCCTGGTCGCGCGGGGCGTGCTTCGTGTCGGGCGCCTCGCCGGTGTGCTGGTAGCCGTAGCGCACCCCGCCGTAGGCCATCGCCGCCTCGGGCAGAGCGTCGAGCAGCGCCGCCAGCCGCTCCAGGTGCTCCGGGTAGTACAGGTCGTCCGAGGGCAGGTAGGCTAGGTACTGGCCCCGCGCCAGCTCCGTGCCGCGGTTCAGCGCCGCGCCGAGCCCCTGGTTGTGCTCCAGGCGAAGGTGTCGCACCCGCGTGTCCGACAGGTAGGGGCGCAGGAGTGTCGCCGTCTCGTCGGTCGAACCATCGTCCACCACCACCAGCTCCCAGTCCTCCAGTGTCTGCGCGCGCAGGCTCTCCAGCGCCCGCCGGATGAACGCCGCCTGGTTGAAGGTGGGCATCAGGACGCTCACCCTCGGCGGAGGGGCCGCGAGTCGTGATTCGTGAGTCGTGAGTTGGTCAGCCATCTCGAAATGGTCCTCGATCATCAGCGGCCGTCCGTGTTGCTCGCCCCGTCGGTCGGAGCGAAGCAGTGGCTTCTCAAGAATCACGCCTCAAGACACAAGACACAAGACTCACACCTGCCCCACGGCCCGCTCGCGCATCCACCAGCGGCTCGGCCAGTAGATGGTCGGCGCGGCGCCCAGACGCTCGCTGGCGCAGATCAGCTCCAGCGCGTGGTTGGTGTCGCGCGCCACCATGTTCGGCGTGCGCGAGAGGCTCGGCGGCAGCGGCTCGGTGCCCAGGTCAACCAGCACCGTCCGGCAGCCGGCGCGGTTGCCGGCCTCCACATCGTCGAGGATATCCCCCACGAACCACGAGCGGCGCAGGTCGATCCCACACTCGGCGGCCGCCTGGACCAGCATCCCTGGGCGCGGCTTGCGGCACTCGCACGCCACTGCCAGCTCTGGCACCACGCCCTCGGGGTGGTGCGGGCAGTGGTAGAAGGCGTCGATGGACACGCCCCGCAGCGCGAGCTCGCTCCGCAGGTGGTCGTGCATCCGCTCCAGCGCCGCCTCGTCGAACAGGCCGCGTGCGATGCCGGACTGGTTCGTGATCACCACCAGCCGAAAGCCGGCCTGCTGTAGGCAGCGCAGCCCCTCGTCGATCCCGTCGTACAGCAGCAGTTCGTCGGGCGTGGATGGGTAGTGGCGCGGTTGGACGAGCGTCCCGTCGCGGTCCAGGAAAACAGCTCGGTGTTTCATAATGGTGCGTGCTCCTTACACGAAAGCGTTCTATCCAGCCCAGCCGGTACCATGGCCTGGAGCCGACCGGGCGCGAGTGCCCGGAGCCCAGACTCCACGGAATCGTGTAGATGCCGAAAGGTTTTCTGCTACCCTGCCGGCCGACGCAGCGAGCGCAGGATGAGCGCCAGGCGGATCTGCACCGCGTCGTCGAAGCGCCGCGGATCTAGCCCGATCAGCGCCGCGATCTTGTCCAGTCGGTAGCTGAGCGTGTTGCGGTGGATCGATAGGTCCGACGCCGTCGATGAAGGGCAGCAGTCGCGGAAGAAGAAGAGGTCCAGCGTCTTGATCAGGTCGGGCTCGTGGTCCAGCGGGCTGAGCAGCGAGGTCGCCAGCTCAATCTTAGTCTGCTCGTCAGACAGGCCGACGAATGCCACCACCCCCAGGCTGTCGAGGCAGTGCACGCGGCTCTGCCCGTGGAAGTGGCGCCCCAGGCTCAGCGCGGCGTGTGCGTCCTGGTAGGAGCGCTCCATGCCGCTCAGGCCCGGGTAGTAGCGCCCGATGCCCACGCTGATCGAGGTGTCGAGCGTCTTCTGCAGGTAGGCCAGCAGCTCCTCGCTGGCGCGGCGCAGCGCCCCGAGGTTGGCCCAGGCTCCCTCGGGCAGGTCCAGCCCCGTCCGCCGCTCGGCCCAAGGGAGCAGGTTTCGCGTGTTGCTGGCCTTCAGCACCACCACCTCGCCGCCTCCCATATAGGCGCAGATCGTGTCGTTTGGCAGGTGGAAGAAGCTCACCACCGTGTCGATCACTGCCCGCGCGTGCCGCCGCGCCTGCGTGTCCGCCAGCTCCGGGTGCTGCGGGCTGGGGCTGCTCAGGATGTAGCTCGACGCGTCGATCGTGATCACCGCGCGCGGCGGGCCGAAGTCGAGCCCCAGGATGCGCGCCTGCCGGGCGATGTGCTCCTCGTCGTCGATCAGGCCGTGCAGCAGGTCGTGGATGAACAGGTCTTTCAGCGCCACCTGATCCGGGATCTGCGCCAGGGCGCTCGCTTCGCTCAGAGCCAGCTCTACGAGCCCCTGCGCCAGCCGCGGCGAGATTGCGTCGCCGGCCGGCTCCCCGATGATCACCGCGCCCGCCTGCCCCGTGAGGCGTAGCGGGATGCGGAGGTGCGGGGTGCGCCAGGCTTTCCCGGCCCGCGCCAGAGCCCGCCCGATCAGATCCGCCTGGCTGCTGGCGATGATCACCTCACCCTCATCGACCACCACTACCGCAGCGCAGAGCAGCTCGCTCAGCCGCCCGCAGACGGCCTCGGCCCCGCGGACGAACGGCGTGGTCGTGTAGGTAGCGCTCCGAGCCGTGAGGACGGTGATCGGCTGCGCGGTACGCACTCTTGGCTGATGGTTCAAGGTTGCATCCTCTCGGTGATACGCCTGCGCCACGTGTGATGGCACGAATCGTGCCACGGGATAGGGCTTGCAGATGGCCAATACCGCCCCTTCGCCCACGGCGTACGGTCATATAATGAGAGGGTCTACGCGTTGTGGAGCTAACCCTGTGAGAAGCCGGCTACCAGCCTTCCTCAGCCCCCAGCTCTTGGTCGCTGCGCTGTGCGTCCTTGCGGGTGTTCTGCTCCTCGGGCGCACTTTCGGGGGCGGACCACCCGCCCCGGCCGGGACTGGGGCTCCCACGGCCGCCGTCGCCTCCCCGCCGACTGCGTCGCCCGCCCCTGCCACCGCGCTGCCGGGCTCTCCCCTGCCCGCCTACCCCGCGCCGCTCGCGTCCTCGCCCACTTCCTTGCCGGCAACGCCCGAGCCGTCCCAGACGCTCGTCACGATCGTGGCTGCGCCGACTCTCCCGGCCTACCCGGGCTCTACAAGCACTGCTCCGGCGCTCGATTGGACGGCTGAGCCGCCGGCTGCCGTGCAGCTCACGGCGAGCCCGGCGCAGCTCAGCCAGCGCCTCGTGAGCCCGACGCCGCTGCCGGGCGCGACTGCTGGCGCGCCCCCTCCATCACCGCGCGCTGTGACCCTCCCCGCGACGATGCCCCCGGCGCCGACGCTGGCGACGGCGACCCTGACCCTGGCCCCGCCCACGCCGACGCTGGCGACGGCTACTCGCTCGCCTGCCCCGCCCGCGCCGAGCGTCGTGGCGCGCACCGCTACTCCGGGGGCGAATCCGCCGCTCACAGCTGTGGCTCAGACCCCGGCGCCGCTGCAGGGCCTCTTCCGCGCCGAGGGTGACGCGGCGCGGGCCACAGTGATCTACAGCGTCGGCGATAGCCCGAGCAACGCGCTCCAGGTGCCGCTGCCGTGGTCGATGGCGTTCGAGACCCTGCCGGGGGCCGAGCTGCTGCTGGTGGTCACGGACGAGGATGAGGGGGCGGTGCGCTGTGAGATCGTGGTGGGCGGCGCGGTGCTCCAGACGGAGGCGCAGCCGAGCGGGCAGGGGGAGGCGGCCTGTGTGGCGGATGCACCACTTCAGTAGTGGGGCAGGGGGAACAGAAGGTTTGGGAGGGCAGGCCCTCCCAGAAGGGAGTACTTAGCGCAGGAGGATCACCAGCGCCAGAATCATCGCCATCGCGGCGATTACCGCGTAGAGATAGATGCGCTCCATGTCGTACAGCGAGGTGTCGCCGCGCACTGTGTTGTCGAAGCCGATCAGCTGGAGCGTGTGCGGCTTCTCGCGGTAGCGGTAGTCCACCTCGGTCACCGGCACGCCTCGGATGATCAGCTCCGCGGCGACCAGGTGCGCGTCGGTGCCGCCGCCCTTGAGCGCCTCCTCCAGCAGCTCCTTCAGCGGCGCCACCTGGTACCAGCGCCCCTCGCGCGGGTCGATCTGGGTGTGGAAGACCTCCTGCGCCTTGGCCTGGATCGTCAGCTTGTGCAGCCCGCTGATGTCGTCCTCGTTGAGGTACGCCCGGCCGTGGCGCGACCACTGGAAGATCTTCTCCTCCATCATGGAGCCGGTCGCCTCGCAGCGCTGGCAGTCTTGTGTCCGGTAGCCGCGGCAGGTCGGACAGTTCTCCTGCAGCGTCTCGCTGCGGCTCTTGCCGTCCGGGTCGTTCACCTTCTGTGCGCGGGTGACAGTGCCCTTGCCCGCGCAGGTCTTGCAGGTCAGCTTGGTGGAGCCGTTGCACTCGGTGCACGGCACGATCCGCTGCGAGCCGGGGATCACCATCGTCTCCGGCGCCGCGTCCACGAACGGCTCGTGCTCGGGCACCGGGGCCTCCCACAGCTCCACCTCGCGCGGGACGCCGGGGATGGCGCCGCCGTGGTGGACCACCTGGCGTGTCTGCGGCTGCGTCCGCGTCTCGTAGTGGGCGCGCAGCTCGTAGAGGTAGACGTTGTAGCTGACGATCTGCTCCGGCTGGATGACCTGCCCCAGCAGCGCGCGCCGCATCACTCCCTGCCGGCTCCAGCGGTCCAGCTGGCGACGGATCGCATCCACCCGGTGCAGGTTGTCCGCCCGCGATCGGCTTCTCGCCACGAAGTCGGCCTCGAGCGCGTCAGCCGCCACTGTCTCGAGCGGGTTCTCGAGCCACTCGGCCACCGGCTCCCAGCGAGACTCCTCCATATCCCCGGTGGAGTCGTCGAGTTGCTGGCGCATGGCCTGGCGCAGCGCGCCAATTGCCTGGGCAGCGTTGCTGTAGCGCTGGGCCGGGTTGGGCGAAAGCAGCCGCGCGAGCACCCGGTCCGCACCGGCCAGCGCCGAGTTGCGCTCGGTGAGAGGCGGGGGTGGCTCGCCGGGCGGTGGTGGCATCTCGCCGCTGAGGATCTGGTAGAGCACCGCCCCGAGGCTGTACATGTCGAGCGCCGGCGAGGGCTGCCCGCGCGCCAGGCTCTGCTCCGGCGCCGAGTACGGCGTCTGGTAGTCGGCGTCGTCGATCTCGGAGAAGTCCGGCGTCTCCGGCCCCGCGGCCAGGCTGAAGTTTGTGAGGTACGCCGTGCCCTGTGGTGTCACCAGGATGTTGATCGGCTGCACGTCCCGGTGGATGATCCCCTGCTGGTGCAGGTAGTCCAGCGCTGTGCCGATCTGGGAGAAGATCCGCAGTGCCGGCAGCGGCCCCATCGGCCCACCTGCCAGCGCCTCCTGCAGCGTGCGCGTCTCGAGCTGCGGAGTCACGATGTAGTCGCCGTAGCGCTCGTCGTGGCCCGCGTCGATCACGGGCAGCACGTTGGGATGGCTCAGGCGTGCGGCGATCCGACCCGCTAGCTGGAAGCGGCTCACCGAGATCCAGTCCGTCCGCCGCAGGACGTGCACCTGCACCGGCCTGTCCAGCGCCAGGTGCGTCGCACGGTAGACGGTGGACAGCTCCTCCTGCCCGATGCGCTCGGCCAGGCGGTAGTTGAGCAGGTCGTGCGTGTTGGGCGGCGGTGCCGCCCCCGGGCTGGCGCCCTTGCCGGCCGGGGAGCGCGGGCGAGCGTTGGGGGTGCTCATCGGGCGAGGTCCTTACGGCATGGCATCCGAGTGGTAGTATAGCGCCGCGCGCCTGGCGGTGCAAGGAAGTGCCCCCGCCGCTCTGCACGCCGGCTGGCCGAGGTGTCTGCTGGCAAGGGTTTTCAATAGTATAGTACATATGTTTCGATTTGACAACCTGCCCGCCAAGGTTTGCGCCGCACCTGCCGCAATGCTATACTCCTTCTGGAAACCGTGCGACGCCCCGCGAGTGCCGGGCATACCGCTCCCCGTCGGAGTACACACGCTCTATGTCCGCTCACAAGAAGCGCTGGGTTGTGCGCGAGCCCGCCCCGGCCGAGTTCCTGACCTCCGTCCGCGACTGCTCGCCCCTTGTGGCAACTCTGCTCTACCAGCGCGGCTACCGCGAGCGCGCGGCGATCGACGCGTTTCTCTCCGCGGACTACCGCCGTGGCCTGCACGACCCGCTCCAGCTCAAGGGCATGGACGTCGCTGTGGAGCGTATCGCGGCCGCTATTCGTGAGGGCGAGCCGATCGCGGTCTACGGCGACTTCGATACCGATGGGGTCACGGCGGTCACGCTGCTGATGCAGGCCGTCACGGCGATGGGCGGCACCATCCAGCCCTATATCCCGCACCGCCTCCGCGAGGGGTACGGCCTCAATACCGACGCGATCGATGCGCTGGCCGACGAGGGGGTGCGCCTGCTGATCACCGTGGACTGCGGCATCAGCAACGCCCACGAGGTGGCCCACGCCCGCGCACGCGGCGTCGACGTGATCGTGACCGATCACCATACACCCCCCGAGACGCTGCCCAACGCGGTGGCGGTGATCAACCCGAAGCAGCCTGGCTGCCCCTACCCCTTCAAGGATCTCGTCGGCGTCGGCATCGCCTATAAGCTGGTTCTGGCGCTCGTGCGCCGCGGTCTGCCGATGCCGCTCCGCGGCCGCGATATGCTCGACGTGGTGGCGCTCGGCACGGTGGCCGATATGGGGCCGCTCACCGGTGAGAACCGCGTGCTGGTCAAGGCCGGCCTCGAGTCGATCAACGAGACCAAGCGCCCCGGCCTGCGCGCGCTCATCCAGGCCTCCGGCGTCCAGCTCGGCAGAGTCTCCGCTGCCGATATCGGCTACATGCTCGCGCCGCGCCTCAACGCCGCCGGTCGTCTCGACGACGCCGTGCGCGCCTATCAGCTCCTCCTGGCCGAAGACGCCGCCGCCGCGCAGGTGCTCGCCGCCGAGCTCAACCAGGCCAACCGCCGCCGCCAGGACCTTACGAAGGAGATCCAGCAGGCCGCCCGCGCCCACGCCGAGGGGCTTGGCAAGCTCAACCGGCGCATCGTCTTCCTGGAGAGCCCGGAGTACCAGGCCGGCCTCGTTGGCCTCGTGGCCTCTCGCTTGGTCGAGGACCTTGGGCGCCCTGTCCTGCTGGTCGAGCGCGGTGAGCGCACTTCCCGCGGCTCGGCGCGCTCTGTCCCTGGCTTCAGCATGGTGGAGGCGCTGGCGCATAGTGCTGATCTGCTGGTGCGCTACGGCGGCCACAGCGCGGCGGCCGGCTTCACGGTGGAGACTGACCGGCTGCAAGATCTGGAGGAGCGGCTCCTGGCCTACGCCGAGGAGCGCCTGCCGGATGAGCTGCTCGCGCCGGCACTCGACATCCACGCCGAGACACCGCTCAGCTCGATCTCGTGGGATCTGCTTGAGCAGCTGTCGGTGCTCGAGCCGTTCGGCCAGGCCAACCCCCAGCCTGTCCTCATGAGCAGCCGCGTGCGTGTCGCCGGCGCCTGGGCGCGCGGCAACGAGGGCCAGCACCTCAAGCTGCGCCTCGACGACGGCCGCGGCGGCCCGCCGGTCGACGCGATGGCCTTCCGCCTCGGCCACTTCGTCGAGTACCTCCAGAAGCCGCGCTTCATCGATGTTGCGTACACCCTCGGCCGCAACGATTGGAACGGCTCCTCGACGCTTCAGCTCAACGTCAAGGACTTCCGCAGTAGTAAGTAGGGAGGTTCGGAGGGGCTTCGCCCCTCCGAGATCTACAGAAGCGCCAGCACAACCACGGCGCCAACCACTGGCACGCTCAGGTTGTCCGTCCCGTGCGGCGAGACCGCCTCTGCCAGCGTTACGGCCCCAGCCCCAGCGAGCGCGGCCAGCATCGCACGCCCCAACCCCAGCTGCGGCGCGAACGGCGCCAGCGCCGGCCCCGGCAGCAGCAGCAGCGTCAGCAGTATCGCCACGAAGCTCGCGCCAAGCATTACCGCCGACCCCTCCAGCGTGCGCGTGCTGCCCCACACGCTATAGCGCCGCCGCCCGACGCGCCGTCCCACCAGCGCTGCCAGCGCGTCACCCCAGGTCATCGCCATCACGCCCGCCGTCGCCGCCGCCACGCGATCTACCGGCCCCTCTGGGCGCCACAGCAGCCCGTAGAGCAGCGTGATCACGAGCGCGAAGTACACAGTGCCCGGTGAGCTGTCGGCGGTGTCCATCGCGGCCACCACCCGGTAGCGGTACAGGAGCGCGTTCACCACCACGAAGCTCGCGAAGGGGATGATCCCGATCTCCCAGCGGTCGAACAGCGCCAGCACGCCGAAGACCCACATGCCGGCGCCGACGTGGATGATCTTGCGGGTCAGCTCCGGCCTGAGCCCCGCCCTGCGGCGCAGCAGCTCGCCTAGCACCAGCAGGCCGACGGCGTAGACGTACGAGATGATGAGACCGGCCCACTCAGAAGATGTCATAGATGCCTATAAAGATCGCTCGATGGCCTCGACGAAGCGCCCCGGGTTCAGCCTGTTGTGCGGGTCGAACTCCTGCTTGATCCGCTGCATTACCTCGACCCCCTGCGGCGCCGGGCCCCACCGTGGCGTGCCGGGGAGGTCCGTCGCGACCCACTGCAGCCCGGGGATCTCCTCCAGGATCGCGGCCAGGCGCGGGGAGTCCAACTCGCTGAGGCGCGCGTATGCCACCCCGCTCAGCGCCCGCGCCGTCAGCGCTGCTGTCGCTCCGTGCCGTGCGCCGAGCTCCTCCACACGCGCCGCGGCCCGCTCGACGTCGGCCGGAAGTACAGCTAGCTTCACGAGCGCCTCGTGGGGCGCGAGCTCGGCGCATTGCGCAAGGTCTGCCGCGCGCGCCCACGTCGCGGCCTCGGAAGTCCCGGCCAGCTCCTCGGTTTCGAGCGCCCCGCAGCGCCACGCGATCGCCGCGATGTCCGCCAGGTGCCGCGCCACCGCTTGAGGCAGTCCCTCGGCCCGCACAAGCAGCCCGCACACCTCTCGGTCAACTGATGAAGAAGCTGCACGCGGCCTGCCCCCCGAGCCCGTCTGCGTGCCTAGAGCGCCCTCCTCTGAGATCTCGGCGCTCCCTGCCGCAAGGCCGGCGAGCGCCCGCGGGCTCAGGTACTCTACCGCCGTCGGCGTCAGCTGCGTCAGGTGCAGCGCCTCCACTGCTGCGAAGGCCTGCGCGGGCGCGGCGAAGCGGCAAAGCAGCGAGCCGGTCGCGCGCGGCGCCGGCAGCAGCTTGAAGTTTGCGCTCGCCACCACCGCCAGCGTGCCGAAGCTCCCCAGGTACAGCTTCATCATATCGAAGCCACTGACGTTCTTCACGACCATGCCGCCCCCGCGTGATACCCGCCCGTCGGCCTCCACTACGGTGATGCCGATCAGCAGGTCGCGCAGTGTCCCATACCCCAGGCGGCGCGGGCCATCCGCCGCCGTCGCGATCAGCCCCCCGACCGTCGTCCGCTCTGGCAGCGGCGGGTCGAGCGGCAGCATCTGGCCGTGTCGCGCCAGGTGGGCTCGGAGCGCCCCGAGCGTCATCCCGGCCTCGACGGAGATCGTCAGGTCATCCGGCTCGTGCACCAGCACTCGGCTGAGGCGCCCCGTCCGCACCACTACGTCTGCGCGCGTGGGTGGCCTGCCGATGCGCTGCTGCGTCCCGCCGCCCCACGGCACCACCGCGGCGCCGTGCTCGTGGGCTGCGCGCACCGCCGCGGCGAGCTCGTCGAGCGTGCCGGGGGCCACGACGCACCCCGGCGCTACGCCCTGCACCGCATGGGCGGCGCGCGCCTCCTGGTCTGTCTGCACGTGTTCCGCGCCCACGGCGGCGGTCAAATCATTGAAGAGTGATTGCATGGTCCTCACCGTGGCGTGTGCACCGGGGCGGCGCAGCGGCTGCCTGGATCGTTTCTCGCGTGTCGAGCTGCGGCACTGCTACGCCCCTACAGCCACGTCCCTGCCGGCGCCTCGGCGAGGTCTGACGCGGCCAGACCTCGCCGGCGCAGCGCCGACAGCTCGCCGCACCCCACGCCGCGCGGGAACACCTTGCCGGGGTTGAAGAGCTCGCGCGGGTCGAAGCACTTCTTCAGCCCCGCCATCGCCGCCAGATCATCCGTGGAGAAGATCAGGTCCATGTAGTCGCGCTTCTCCACCCCGATCCCGTGCTCGCCGCTGATCACGCCGCCCTGCGCGATCGAGGCATGCAGGATATCGGTGGCCGCGCCCAGCGCCCGCTCCACCTGCGCGCGCTCGCGTCGGTCGAACAGGATCAGCGGGTGCAGGTTGCCGTCCCCCGCGTGGAACACGTTCGCGATCGGCAGTCTGTGCTCGCGCGAGGCCGCGGCCACCTGCTCCAGCGTGGCCGGTAGCCGCGTGCGCGGCACCACCGTGTCCACCAGGTAGTAGCTTGGCGAGAGCCGGCCCATCGCGCCGAAGGCGTTCTTGCGCGCCGCCCAGACCTGCGCCTGCTCGGCGGCCGTCTTCGCCGGTCGCACCTCCATCGCGCCGAAATCCCGGCAGATGTCCGTCACCTCCGCCAGCAGGTCGTCCAGCCCCTCCTCGACGCCGTCGAGCTCGATCAGCAGCGCCGCACCCGCGCTATCCGGTAGCCCGAGCCTGTACATGCCGTTCACGGCCTTGATCGCCAGCGCGTCCATCATCTCCAGCGCCGCCGGCAGCAGCCCGCGCGCGACCACCGTGGAGACCGTCTGCGAGGCTGAGGGGATGTCCGGGAACAGCGCCAGCACCACCCGCAGCGCCTCGGGCAGCCGCGTCAGCCGCACCCAGGCCTCGGTCACGATGCCGCAGGTCCCCTCGCTGCCTGTCAGCAGGCCCGGCATATCGTACCCTACGCCGTCCGGGCTGCCGTCGCCGGTCCAGATCACGCTCCCGTCCGGCAGCACCACCTTCAGCGCCAGCACATGATTGGTCGTCATGCCATACTTCAGGCAGTGTGGCCCACCGCTGTTGTTGGCAATGTTGCCGCCCACCGTGCAGGCCTTCTGCGAGGAGGGGTCCGGCACGAAGGAGTAGCCGTGCGGCGCGAGCTGCTGCGAGAGCTCCCAGTTGATCAGGCCGGGCTGCACCCGCGCCCGACGGTTGCGCGTGTCCACCTCCAGCACCCGCTCCATGCGCGCTGTCGAGACCACCACGCCGCCATGGATCGGCGTGGCCCCGCCCGAGAGCCCGGTGCCCGCTCCGCGCGGCACGATCGGCGCCCCGGCCCGCCCGGCGGCCCGCACTACCTCGGCCACCTGCTCGGTGGTGGATGGCAGCACCACGATGTTCGGCGCGTGCAGGTCCATCACGCAGCCGTCGGCCTCATACGTCAGCAGCGCCGCGGCGTCGTCTACCACGGCGCGCGGCCCGACGATCCGGCGCAGTTCTTCGCTCAGCTGTGCGCGATTCATGTGGGTGTCCTTGTGGCGTGGCGGCTTGGCGGTGCGGCGATAGTACCACGCGCGGCCTGCCGCCCCCGGCTCCCCTGTACTCCGCTGGAGTGCGTCTATTATAAGGGACACGTGGTTCTCTGGTATAATGCCGCGTGGCAAACGGCGCGGAGAGAGGCGAGCATGGAAGAACAGCCGGCAATTCTGGTGATCGACGACGACCTCGCGATGCAGACCATCCTCGAGATAGCGCTCCGCGAGGCTGGCTACCGCGTGATCCTCGCGAATGATGGCGAGGAGGGCGTCCAAAAGCTGATGACGATGAAGCCCAACCTGGTCATCTCCGACATTATGATGCCCCAGATGGACGGCGTCGAGGCCTTCCAGCGCATCAAGGACCAGCTCCAGGAGGACGGCATCCCGATCTTCATCATGACGGCGCTCAACCGCAAGCCCTGGTTTGCCGACCTCGAGGCCGAGGGGGCGGTGATCATCCAGAAGCCGTTCGACATCGACCAGCTGCTCCAGCTCGTCCACGATATGCTGATCTAGTTTCGCCTGTGCGAGGTCCGGGGCCGCAGCTATGCTGCGGCCCCGGCTTTTTGTGTGCGGATGAACAAAACGAGATACTTCGGCTAACGAAGATGTAATCCCAGCCACATATCGAAACAGCGGCTCGAACGATATAACAGACAGAGCAAATGACCAAACTACCCGGCATATAAGGAGGGAGACTGTGACACGTCGCACCGGCTGGGTCCTGTTTTCGATCGGCCTGATCCTGGCACTCGGATCTGGCGCACTTGTGTACGTGAGCTTACAGCAGCAGCAGCAGCGGGCGGCCGAGCAGGCGCGCATCGAGCTCGAGGCTGAGATGGCGCAGCAGGCGCGGACCATCCCCTTGCCCGTCGCCGTTCGCGTGCTCGAGCCCGGTCAGCCGCTGACGGCCCAGGATGTGGTGCTGAAGGACTTCCCGGTGGATCTCGTGCCCACCGGCGCTGTCACCAGCACCCAGGACCTCGAGAGCCGCGTGCTGGTGCGCTCGGTCGGCGAGGGTGAGATCATCCCGCGCAGCCTCATCCTTGGCGAGAGCGGCACCGCCCTCAGCACCCAGATCCGGCAGGGCTTCGTCCTGTTCGCCTTCCCGATCGTGGACCTGATGGGTCAGAGTGACCTGATCGAAGACGGCGATCGCATCGACCTGCTCCTCACGGTCCCCGTGATGGGTCCCGACGGCGTGACCCCGGCCGGCAAGGCCAGCGCCCTCACGCTGCAGAACATCGAGGTCTTCAAGGTGCTCCGCCCCGTGGATGAAGAGGGCAATCGTGGCGCCGCCACCGCGCTGCTCTGCAGCATGAAGCCGGAGGACGCCGTGATGCTCAAGTTCATCAAGGACTCGGGCGGCACGATCGACTTCGCGCTGCGCTCGCCGCTCGACGTGGACCCCTTCACCGCGCCGCCGGTGAACGACACCGATCTCAAGGCCCGCTACCTGCAGTCGCAGTAGAAGCGCAGGGGCGTAGCGGCGCGGCGCCGTCCTCCTCGGCGCCGCGCACGGCACCCCGCCCACACAGAGGATATCGTGCTGGATACATCACTTGTAATACCGCTCGCCGCCGCCGCGCTCACCGCCGTTGCCGTGCTGACGCTGCTCGTGGCCGTGCGCGGCATCCTCAACCACGACGCGGACATCAGCGCCCGCATGAGTACCTACGTCGGCGGCGGGGAGACACAGGCGGCGTTCATCACCGACACGCAGATCGCCGAGCGCCTCAACGAGACGATCCAGCGCCAGGGGTTCGCGGCCAACATCGAGCGCAATCTATCTTCCGCAAACCTCCCGCTCACCGTGCCGGAGTACATCCTGCTCCGCATCGCTGTGCCATTGATCCTGGCTGTGGCCGCCCTGCTGATCTGGCGTGAGGTGCTGCTCGTCCCGCCCGCGCTGCTGCTCGGCTTCCTCGCGCCGATCATCTGGCTCGGGATGCGCCGCAAGGGGCGCAACCGCGACTTCAATGACCAGCTGCCTGAGACGCTGGATCTGATCACCGCCGCCATGCGCGGCGGCTTCAGCCTGGTCCAGTCGCTTGCTTACGTGGCCAACGACTCGCAGGAGCCCACGAGAACTGAGCTGCGGCGTGTGTTCCAGGAGGTCCAGCTCGGCCTCAACGTCGGCCAGGCGCTCGACAACCTCGTGCAGCGCATGCAGAGCGAGGACTTGGGCCTGGTGGTGACGGCGATCAAGATCCACACCCGCGTGGGCGGCAACCTGACGACCATTCTTGAGAGCATCAGCACCACCATTCGTGAGCGCTCCAAGCTCAAGCGCGAGGTCCGCGTCATCACCTCGATGCAGCGCATGTCCAGCTATGTGGTTGGCGGGCTGCCGTTCGCGCTCGGGCTGATCATCTTCTCGATCAACCCCGAGTATATGGGCCGGTTGTTCGAGCCCGGCTGGACGCTCTGTATCCCGATCGGCGCATTCACTTCCGCCGTGATTGGATTCATCGTGATCCAGCGCATTGTTGATATCAAGGTCTAGCACGAGGCGCAGATGAACCTGATGATCATTCTGCCGAGCGTCGTGGCCGCCCTGAGCGTGCTGTTGCTGGTGGGCGGCCTGGCCCTCAGCCGCCGCGAGCAGACGGTGAGCCAGCGGCTCGACAGCTACTTCGGCGCCGGGGAGCTCGGGCAGCCCGCGCAGGTGCCGGGCCTGGTGGCCTCCCAGCCCTTCTCCGAGCGCGTGGTCTGGCCGATCGCCCGGAAGTTTGCGCGCGGCTTCGCCTGGCTGCTGCCGCAGAACCAGGTTACTGCCTTGCGCGGTCGCATCACGATGGCCGGCGACCCGGCCGGCATCGGTGTGGTCGAGTTTATCGGGGTCAAGGGGCTGGTGCTGCTTGGGACGCTCGGCATCGCCCTGCTCTTCGGGACGCTCAGCGAGGCTGCGCCTACGTTCTTCAACATGCTGCTGCTCGGCGCGCTCGGCTTCTGCGCCTTCATGCTGCCCGACATCTGGCTCTCGCGGCGCATCACCCTGCGCCAGCAGGAGATCATCAACACGCTGCCGGACTCGCTCGACCTGCTGGTGATTGCCAGCGCCGCCGGCCTGAGCTTCGAGAACGCGATGGCGGAGATCACCACCAAGATGAAGGGCGAGCTGGCGCGTGAGTTCGGGCGCGTGCTGCGCGATATCGGCATGGGCCAGAGCCGCCGCGAGGCGCTTACTGGCCTGGCTGATCGCACCGGCGTGCCGGACGTCGGCAGCTTCGTGTCGGCGATCAAGCAGGCCGAGAGCCTCGGCGTCAGCATCGGGCGCGTGCTCACGGTGCAGTCCGAGGAGCTCCGCACTCGCCGCCGTCAGCGCGCCCAGGAGCGCGCCAACCAGGCGCCGGTCAAGATGATGTTCCCGCTGGTGTTCCTGATCTTCCCATCGATCTTCGCCGTGCTGCTCGGCCCGGCGGTGCCCCAGCTCCTCAACTCCTTCGGCGGCGAGTAACATATCCCACCCTGAGCACGGCGGCCCTCCAGCGGGGCCGCCGTGTTTTTTGTTGCCCGCACCCCACCGATGACAAATTCAACACCTCCCAGGGCATATCGAGGCCAGGTGATACTAGTTTCACTCTAGTAGAGAGCCGCAACGAAGCGTCGTCGGGCGCCGCGAACATTCCAGCGGGCGCTTGGCGGCAGGGGTAGCGCTATGAAGTTAGTAACGGGCTCACGTACCCGCGCACAGAGCATGGTGGAGTTCGCGCTGGTCCTGCCGATTCTGATTCTGGTCATCCTCGGCATTATCGAGATGGGCTACGCGCTGTTTGTCTACACCCAGGTGCAGAACGCCGCCCGCGAGGGGGCTCGTGCAGCCGCCGTGCGCCCCTGCCCTAACTCAGACGATATCCTCTCGATCGTCCAGCTCACGCGTGATCGCCTCCCCGCCTTGGTCGATACGTCGACCATCACGCCGACCCTCGCGCCTGACCCTTCGGTCGAGGCGAATGTGCCGAAGTGGAACTACGGTAAGCCGGTGACGGTGACGGTGCAGTACCAGTTTGAGCTGCTCGACCCGATTGTGACGAGCTTCATCCCGCAGGTGCAGGTACACGCCGTTGCGTCGCGCACGTTCACAACCGCGTGTGGCGCCCTGGCCGATGTTGCTCCCACCCCGATCCCCACCGTGCTGACGCAGCCGGGCGGTGAGAATGGTGACGGGAGTGGCACCGGCGATGGGAGCGGCGACGGCGAGCTCGCTCTCTCACCGACGCCCGAGCCGACGCCTGAGCCGATCGATGTGACTCTGGCCGCCTCGAAGGAGACCAACCCGAACGTCGACCCGAAGGATAACAAGAACCGGACACTCACGCTGCGGGTGCGTGTCTACCAGCGCGGCTCGGGGATCGGGGTCGGCGGCAAGTACGTGAAGGTGAACATCCAGAGCGACTCCGACTCGACGGTTGACACGGTCGAGCTCGGGCCGACCGACGGCAACGGCTACGCTGACTCGTGCGATACCAGCGGCGTGAAGCCGTACAAGCTCAAGGAACAGCTCACTGTCTCGACACAGCAGGTGGACAACCCCCCCGGAGGTCAGCCCGCCCCCCCTGTGAGCACAACTCTGGATCCATCGGGCGCCGGCGTGTGCCAGTAGCCAAGCCACGGGTGCTCGCACGAGGCCGAGGTGCCTCTGAGCCACCGCAGTGCCCGCAGATGTATGTGGAGGTCTTCAATGAGGCGCAGGAATATCTTTGGGCAGAGGGTGCGAGGGCAGGCAGTCGTGTTTGTTGGGCTGGCGCTTGTGGTCCTGGTTGCGCTCACGGGCCTGGCGGTCGATGGTGCCAACGCCTTCAACCAGCGGCGCAATGCCACGAATGGTGCCGATGCGGCTGCTGTGGCGGGCACGCGCGCCATCACTGTGCAGAAGAAAGCCGGCGGCGGCGATAGCAGCGCGGTGTTCAGCGAGATTGAGAGCTACCTCGTGAAGCACCACCTTGACGACGCGCTCGGCCTCGAGTGGAGCGCCTATTACGTTGATCGCCACGCCACCCGGCTGACCTCTGACGCTGAGGTCACAAACACATCCGCCGACGTACCCTCCGGCGCCTACGGCGTCGAGGTCGAGCTGCGCTACCGGTTCGCAACTTTCTTTATGAGTATATTGGGTCAGCCCGATCTGACTGTCAGCGGCAAGGCGTCGGCGATCTACGGCCCTGCGTCGACGGTGGTGGGTGGCGACCTGATTCCGCTCGCTGTCTCGCAGCAGGCTGCCCAGCAGAGCCAGGACGGCCAGAACGTATGTATCTTCGGCTCCGACGACGAGGAGAACCCCTGTGGCGACTCGGGCGCCTACCAGATCACGCCGGGGAACTTCGGCCAGGTGGCGTTCGATCCCGCTGGTACGAATGCGCCGGGGGACGGATCGAGCTGCGAGGCTGAAGATTCCGAGGACAGCCTGGGCTACTGGTGGTGCCAGGGCTCGCAGTATCCGATCTACCTTGGTATGCAGTTGTCTGGCGACCCGGGAATGCTCAGCAACTCGCTCGCCGAGGAGATCGACTGGCGTATCGATAACCGGCGACAGGGGCTTGTGCCGGTCTTCGGCTATGTGAACGACGAGAACGGCAACAACACAACATTCACCATCGTGGGCTTCATGGCGATCGAGTTGGTGTCCTACGACGTTACCGCGCCCGCCGATGAGCGCTGGGTGCTTGCCAAAAAGATTGGTTACTACACGACCGCGGGCTCAATCGGGGGCGGCGCAGTGGACACGGGGGTGTACGCCATCAATCTGGTTCGGTAGCCCCGCTACAGCAGCACGATGCAGGCTAGCGGCCAGCGGGTATGACGGATTTGACATAGAGCAGGGCGTATCTGAAAGTGAGATCAATCGTTATACAGATAAATCGTGTGTTGAAATAGCTGGCCGGGACGGCTCAAATCGTCTGCCGGCGATCGTTCGTAGAGGGGCACCTGAACTATGTCCTTGAAGCTCCTGAGAACTCGCGGGCAGAGCATGGTCGAGTTTGCCCTTGTCCTGCCGGTTCTTATTCTCCTCATTCTTGGTATCATCGAGATGGGGTACGCGTTCTACGTGTACTCCCAGGTGCAGAACGCCGCCCGCGAGGGAGCGCGCGCCGCGGCCGTTCGGCCATGCCCGGACGCCGCTGCGCGCCAGGCGATCATCGATGCGACGCGCGCACGTATGCCGGCCCTGGTAGACACGAGCACGATCAACCCCGTGGTTGACTACGGCGGGGTGGCGAACCCGAGCTACGGCGACCCCGTGACGGTGACGGTGCAGTACCAGTTCGAGCTGCTCGACCCACTCACGTCGCGCCTCATCCCCCAGGTGAACGTAAACGCGGTGGCCTCGCGCTCGATCACCACCGACTGCGGCTCCCTGACTGCTGTGGCGCCGACAGCCATCCAGCCGACGAACACCCCCACACCGACGCCGACGAACACGCCGGACCCGAACGCGAATGGGAATGGCAGCGGCGGCGGGAATGGCAGCGGCGGCGGGAACAACAGCGGCGGCGGGAACAACAGCGGCGGCGGCGGCAACAACAACGGTGCGACCGATATGCCGACAAACACGCCGGACCCGAATGCGAATGGCAACAACAACGGCGGCGGCAACAACAACGGCGGCGGCAACAACAACGGCGGTGGCAACAACAACCCGACCAGCGTGCCGACGGCGACCAGCACGCCGACAGTGACCAGCACGCCGACAGTGACCAGCACGCCGACGGTGACCAGCACGCCGACGAACACGCCGACGAACACGCTCGCGCCGACAATCACGCCGATCTCGTCGCTTACGCCGACGCACACGCCGACTCGTGTGCCGCCGACGAACACCCCGACCAACACGTCGGTACCGGCGACAGTTACACCGGAGCCGACCAATTGAGTGGGCCAGGGCAACAGAGCCTGCCCGACAGTGGCGCGGAACGCCGACGTGAATACGACGCCCTTAGATGACGGTTCCGGAAACTAAGCTGATGAGCAACAGTCGAGAACAGGTGAAACTACACACCTGGAGTCGATCGACATCAACTAATCTGAGCTGTAACGCCGGGGAGACGACAGGGATGGTGATAAGACACGCGCGCGTCGGGCAGTCACTGGTCGAGTTCGCGCTGACCGCGACCATCCTGCTGACGCTGCTCCTGGGCGCGGTGGACTTCGCGCGGGCGTATACAGCGCAGGTGGCGATCAAGAACGCGGTGGCGGAGGCCGGCTACTTCGCCGCGCAGAATCCAGGGAAGACCAGCGCCATCCGGCAGGCCGTCAAGACGGAGCTGCGCGACTTCAGCCCGGCTGTGACGGACGACCACATTACTGTCCAGTGCAGTGGGATCTCGGGCACGGAGCAGACGCTGGTGCGGGTGCAGTACGACTACCCGCTGCTGTTCAGCTTTCTGATCCCCGGCGCGATGGTGACGCTCAGGAGCGAGACGACGGTGCCGCAGATGGGCGGCTGCTAGAGGAGTGGGGACCAGCATGCGTCAGACGATCCTTCGTACTCATCGCGCATCCGGCCAGGCCGTCGTCTTCGTCGGGCTTGCACTGGTGGTGCTCGTCGCCCTCTCCGGGCTGGCGGTAGATGGCTCGAATGCCTTCAACCAGCGGCGCAATGCCGTCAACGGCGCGGACGCCGCGGCCTTCGCGGGCACGCGCACGCTGCTCGAGAACCGCAAGGCCGGCACCGGCGATAGCGCTGACGTGTACGCCGCGGTGCAGCAGTATCTGGACGAGCACAACCTGAATGAGGGTGTCGGCCTCCAGTGGAGCGCCTACTACGTCAACAAGCAGGCGACGCGGCTGGGCTCCGGCGCGCAGGTGCAGAACAGCGGCAGCGCCGTGCCGAACGACGCGGTGGGGGTGGAGGTTGAGCTCAGCTACACCTTCGAGACCTTCTTCATGCGCGTGCTCGGCCGTGCGGACCTGACGGTAGACGCGATCTCGACGGCGATCTATGGGCCTGTCGCCGCCATCACCGGCGAGGATCTGATCCCGCTCACTGTGGCGCAGCACGCCGCAGAGGGGAGCGTCAACGAGGACGAGATCTGCATTTTCGGTGAGGAGCCGCCCCTTGATCCGCTCACGGGTCTCCCGCAGGAGGACGCGTGTGCCCAGCACGCCTCGGGCGCCTTCAAGGTGCAGCCCGGCAGCTTCGGGCAGGTCTCGTTCGACCCGGACGGGAGCAACATGACGGGCAGCAACATCAACCCGGTGTGCAACTATAGCTCCGCGCAGGACAGTATGCGCTACTGGTGGTGCAACGGGTCACAGTACGAGATCGGGATCGGCGACGAGCTCCCGGCCACGCCGGGCATGGTGAGCAGCCAGCTCGATGATGAGATCGAGTGGCGGCGCCTGAACCGGCCCGAGGGCGTGGTGCCCGTCTACGGTCAAGTCCAGGGCAGCGGCAACAACACCGAGTACAAGATTGTGGGTTTCATGGCGGTCCGACTTGTAAGCGAGCAGGTAACCGGCAACAACCACGAGCGCTACGTGATCGCGGAGCGCATCGACTACATGACGACGCCGGGCTCGCTGAGCTGGGGCTCGGTGGACGGCGGGGTGTACGCAATCAACCTGGTGAAGTAGGGGCGCTGAGACACTGAGGGCGCGGCGGGGGGGGGGGGGAAACCCCCCCCCCCCCC
>JBDLTZ010000335.1:0-26086 GCA_039805565.1 Chloroflexota bacterium
CGCCGAAGGCGGGGTAGAGCTGCTGGGGGCGGGTGGAGAGGGAGAGCAGCCCATCGCCGAGGGCGAGGCCGAGGGCGGTGCCGCCGATCGACTTGGTGGTGGACTTGAGGTCGTAGCGCAGGTTGGGGTCGCCCCAGGCCATGACGACGACGCCGCGGCGGACGATGTAGCCGGCGCCGCCGCCGGTGAGGGCGTAGTCACGGGCCTGGCGTAGCTTCGCCGCATCCATGCCCATCGTGGCGGGGTCAGCGGTCGGCCAGTCCTCCCGAGGCGCGGGGGCGGTGGTGGGGGTTCGCGTAGGCGTAGTGATGGTGGTGCTGGTAGCTGTGCTGGTGGCGGTGCTGGTAGCTGTGCTGGTGGCGGTGCTGGTAGCTGTGTCGGTGGGCGTCGGAGTGCCCGGCTCACCTGTGGCCGACGGAGTAGCCTGGGGTGTGACGCTGGGATCGACTCCGGGCAGCGGTATGGGCGGCTGGTCAGGCGGGGTATCGCCATTCATAACCCACGGCAGCGCGAAGCAGTACCGCTGCGTGCAGGCATCTGAGAACGTGAGCTCGCTGGCGGAGCGCTGCGGCTGGGGGCGTGTCGCCGCCCCGGCCGATGAGACCACTACAAGGAGCAGCAGCAAGACGCTGATGACAGTGCGCGCCGGATGGGCATGCGGGATCAATTCTTTGTCCTTTCCCTGGCCACCCACATGCAACACCGCATAAGGGGAGCGGCTCTGTACGCACTCGTTTCGCACAATCTACTGAAAGAACGATGCGGCTGTGCCGGCGGGATACGGCGCGACATAAGAAAACATTCATCTCTCGTCGAATACGCTGAACGCTTCTCGAGCGCCACTAAACGACGGCGGCCTGCCATACGGCAGGCCGCCCTGTTCTGATGCGCTGAGCGGGGAGGGGCTACCCCTTGACCGCGCCGGCGGCGAGGCCCTGCACCACGAAGCGCTGCGCGAGGTAGTAGAGCACCATCACCGGCAGCGCGGCCAGCACGGCGCCGGCCATGATCAGGCCCCAGCGGAAGACATCGCCGGTGATCAGGTACTGGAGCGCCACTGGGACTGTCTGGAGGTCAGGCGAGGTGATGAAGATCAGCGCCAGCAGCAGCTCGTTCCAGGCGCCGGTGAAGGTGAACACACTGACGGCGATCAGGCCAGGGGCCGAGAGCGGCAGGAGCACCTTCCAGATCGCCTGGACGCGGGTGGCTCCGTCCACCATCGCCTGCTCCTCGAGGTCGGCCGGGATGCTGCGGAAGAACCCCATGAGCAGCCAGGTGCTGAGCGGCGCGGAGAAGGTGAGGTAGACGAAGATCAGGCCGTGGAGCGTGTTGCCGAGACGCAGCTGGGCGATGATCACCGAGAGCGGGATGAACAGCAGCGCCGAAGGGGTGAGGTAGGCGAAGAGGATGAGGCGGCCGATCCAGTCGCGGTAGCGGTACTTCAGCCGCACCAAACTGTAGGCCGCCAGCGTGCTGACTGCCAGCGAGAAGAGCGTGGTGAGGCCGGCCACAATGATGCTGTTGGCGATGTTGGTCAGGAACTCGTCGCGCGCGAGCAGGTCGGCGTAGTTCTTGAGGGTCGGGTTGACCGGCAGGAGCGACGGCCTGCGGTAGATGTCGCGCGGGAGCTTGAGCGAGATGATCACCATGTAGTAGATCGGGAAGAGGATCGTGACCGCCAGCGCCGTGAGGGCGGCGTAGGTGAAGATCTTCTGCGGGGTGCGCAGGCGGCCGATCATCGGTCGTCCTCCTGGAGCAGCTTGACGACAATCAGGGCCATCATGGCGAACACCGGCAGCATGGACACCGAGACGGCCGCGGCCTCGCCGATGCGGAGGCTCTGGAGGCCATAGTAGGCCAGCACCGGGAAGGTCATGGTGGCGTCGGAGGGGCCGCCGGCGGTGAGCAGCCAGATGTTCTCGAAGCTGTTGGTGGTCCAGATGGTGGAGAGGAGCACCACCACCAGCACGACGTGGCGGATGTTGGGCAGGGTGATGTGCCAGAAGCGCTGCCAGGCGCTGGCGCCGTCGATCGCGGCGGCCTCGTACTCCTCGGGCGGCACGTTCTGGAGGGCGGCCAGGAACGAGATCACCCAGAAGGGGAAGCCGCGCCAGAAGGTGGCGACGATCACGCTCGGCATGGCGAGCTCGCGGGTGCTGAGGAAGTCGACGTGGGTATCTACCAGGCCTGAGCCGATCAGGATCATGTTGAAGGCGCCGCCCTGTGGGGCGAAGAGCAGCTTCCAGGTCAGGTAGGCGACGAAGGCCGGCATGGCCCACGGCAGCAGGATGAGCGAGCGCCAGGTGTTGCGGCCGCGGATGGGCTGGTTGAGCAGCAGGGCGATGCCGAGCCCGAGCACGAGCTTGAGGCCCTGCACGGCCAGCACCAGCACGATGGTGTTGACGATGCTGGCGCGGAAGCTGGGCTGGCCGGCGAGGTAGGCGTAGTTGGCGAGGCCGACGAAGCGCCCGGGCGCGCCCACCATGCGGTCGGTGAAGCTGATCCAGATCGCGAACAGGAACGGGTAGACCACCAGCAGCAGGAGGCAGATGACGATTGGGGCGACCATGAGGTAGCCGAGGCGCGCGTCGCGCCGGCTCAGGCCGCCCGCCGCCGGTGTGCGCTTGCGCTGGACTTCGGAGAGTGAGGCCATAAGTACCTACTCTTCCCTCACCCCCTGCCCCCTCTCCCGGCGGGAGAGGGGGTGGCGCGGCAGCGCCGGGGGCGAGGGAGACTCACTTGTACTTGTCGTAGATCGCCTGGCAGGCGCTCTGCGTCTCGGCCACGGCGTCGTCGATACTGCGCTTGTCCACGACGATGCGCTGGATCATCTTCGGGACGAGGAAGTTGGTCTGGAACTCGGCGAACGCCGCGTTGTTGACGTCGGGGAAGCCGGGGGGCGTGCCGTTGAGCGCGAGGTCGAGCAGGCCCTGGTGGACCGGGCTCTCTGTGAAGATCGGGAACTCCCGCTGGCCCTCGAGCACGGGGCCGTAGATCGCCTTGGCGTAGTACTCGCGCATGAAGTCATCCTCGGCCAGGTAGGCGATCAGGTCCTTGGCCTCCTCCTTGAAGCGGCTGGTGCTAGGGACCACGCGGAAGTTGGGGCCCTGGGGCGCGACGCGCATCGTGGGGCCGGCGGGCAGAGCGGAGAAGCGGGTCATCTCGGCGAGCTCGGGGTCGTTCTCGAGCAGGTTGAGGTAGACTGAGCCGGGGTTGGCGATGAAGACGGCCTGTCCGGACTGGTAGGCGGTGTTGTCGCCCGCGCCGTCCCACGTGGTGGCGCCGGGCGGGAACGTGCCCTCGGCGTAGAGGCCGGTGACCCACTCGAGGAACGCGCGCGTCTCGGGGCTGTCGATGGTACACTGCTGCCCGGCGTCGTCGGCTACGCGGCCGCCCCAGGACTGCATCACGGCGGTCATAAGGTTGCCGTCGCCGACGTTGGAGAGCGCGAAGCCCATGCCGTAGTGCTCGGGCGGGTTCTGGGCCGCGGCCGCCATCTCGCCGAGCTCCTCCCAGGTGGTGGGAGCCTCGGCGAAGCCGGCCGGCTCAAGCACGTCGGCGCGGCGGTAGAGCACGTTGCCGGAGGTGCCGAACGGCACGCCGTAGCGCTCGCCGCCGAAGTCGGCCGGGTTGTTGGCCGAGTCGGCGCTCTTGAGCCATCCGCCGTGGGCCGCGCCGACGGCGTCGTAGGTCTCGCTGAGTGGCTCGAGGTTCCCGTTCTTGCTGAGTAGCAGCATCAGGTCACGGCCCATGTCGAGCGCGTCGGGCATGGTGCCGGCCTCGATCGCCGCGGAGACGCGCTGGGTGGTCTCGTTCTGGTTGATCATGACCACCTCGACCTCGATGCCCTTCTCCTCGCCCCACTGCTTGATGCGGTCCTCAAGCATCTGGTTGGCCTCTTCGGAGAAGATCAGGCCGCCCCAGTAGGTGAAGACCCCCTCGCGCGGCTCGGGGAGGGGCGCCAGGGTCGGTGCGGCGGCCGCAGGCGCGGCGGTGGCCGCGGGTGCTGCGGGGGCCTCGGTGGCCGCGGGTGCTGCGGTCGGCTGTGCTGCCGGGGCGCCACCGCAGGCGGCGAGGACCGTGCTCACCAGCAGCAGCGCTGTCCAGAGGAACCTGTGCCGTTGGGGGGCGGAGTCCGTCCACTGCATCGTGTGCTCCTTTTTGCTCAGGAGGGGGTGGCCCCTCCAGACCTCCCCAGGGGATGGAAACCCACGGCTGAATGAGTCGCTGCGGCCGGCGCTCTGGGCGCACGAGGATGGCACGGCGAAAGGGACGTGCAGCAGTGCCGTGTGAGAAGCTATGCACTTTCATGTGGTCTGACAGATGATACTATAATCCACGAAGGGGTGCCTGTCAACGGGCAAGCGGCTCGGCACTATAGAGCGTCCGGAGCAGGTCGTGCAGGCGCCCGCTGGCGCCGGCGAGTCCCTGGCGGGTGGTCTCGAGGTGCTCGCGTATCGCGTGGCCGGCAACCTCAGGGTCGCGCGCCACCGTGCGGCTGACGCCGTAGCTTGCTTGGAGGATGCGCTCGGAGGGCAGGATGGAGATGTCGGCGAACTCGTCGGCGAGGATGCGGCGCATGAGGTCCTGGGCGATCTTCTCGGGAAGGGCGCTGCTGCGGCGAGCCATGGGCGCGCCTCAGGCCCGGCCGCCCGCGCTCCGTCGCACGAGCGCGGCCGTGGTCTGCCCGATCATAGGACAGGCGCACGGGCTATTCAAGGGGTGTGAGAGCCTTACACCCGCCCATCACTCAGGATCGCGTAGAGCTCGTGGTCGTGGAAGCACCCACCGCTGAAGAAGCTGTCGCGCAGCAGGCCCTCGCGGGCGAAGCCGAGCCGCAGCAGCAGATGCGAGGAGCGCGTGTTGGCCACCGCGACGAGCGCCTCGACGCGGTGCAGGTGCATCTGGCCGAAGCCGTGCTGGAGCATGGCCCCCACCGCCTCGCGCATGTAGCCCCGGCCGTGCCACGCCGGGCTCAGGTCGTAGCCGATCTCGGCCTTGCGGTGCTGGCGGATCCAGCGGTGGTAGCCGCAGGTGCCGATCGGCTCGCCGCTGTCTTTGCGCACCAGCACCCAGCGGTTGTAGCTCAGGCCGGGGGTGTCGACGTAGAATGACACGATCGCGGCTGCCTCCTCGGGAGAGGTGGTCGGCTCGTCGTCCAGCATAAAGCGGTACACCACCGGGTCGGTGAAGTGCCGCTCGGCGAAGGGGGTGTCGTCGCGGCGGATGGGCCGCAGCAGCAGCCGCTCGGTCTCCAGCGTGGCGGCCAGCGGGTTGTCGGAGGGGGTATCCATAGCGGTCACCTTATTGCTCGGCCGCGCGGCGCACGTCGGCCAGGATGTCATCCTCGTGCGTGCGAACGCCCTGGTGCACGATGGATGGCATACGCCGGCGAGGTAGAAGCAGCGCGCCGGACGGCCAGCCGGGAAGTCGTCGCCAAACGTGACGACGTCGACGGTCGCTGGCGGCACGACGGATGCGAGGGCTGCTTGGACGAGGGTGCGGCCAACCCCGTGCCGCCGCGCGCCCGCGGAGACGGCGAGCCACCCAACGTGGCACCGCGGTGGATGGGCGGACCAGAGCAGCCCGCCCAGGAGCGGCGTGGCCGGGCTACCGGAGCGCGCGCGAACACACAGCGCCTGACCGCGGCTGTATTATGGAGTTATCTTATACCAATAAGACGCTGTAAGGAGTCGGAGCGCAATGCCGGACGAACACTACGAGAACCCGAAGCTCGCGGCGGTCTACGACCTGTTCTGCCCCTGGTCGGCTGATCGCAGCTTCTACCTGTCGCTCGCGGGCGACCCGCCGCAGCACGTGCTCGACCTCGGGTGCGGCACCGGGCTGATCTGCGATGCCTACGCCGCCCGGGGGCACATCGTCACCGGCGCCGACCCCACGCCTGCGATGCTGGCGGTCGCCCGGCTGAAGCCGCATGGCGGGCAGATCGAGTGGGTCCAGGCGTTCGCCCAGGAGTTCCGCTCGGAGCGGCGCTTCGACCTGATCATCATGACCGGCCACGCATTCCAGGTGCTGCTGAGCGACGACGATATTGCGGCGGCGCTCGAGGCGATGCGCCGCCACCTCAAGCCCTCTGGCCGCGCGGTCTTCGAGTCCCGTAACCCGGCCATCGACTGGGCCGCGGAGTGGAACGGCTCGTCTGAGCTCACCCACCAGGGCGTGACGATCCGTGAGACGACCGAGGTCCTCTCGCGGGTCGGCGACCGGGTGACCTTCGAGCAGCGTTTCCAGTTTCCGGACGAAACCCTGGTCTCCTTCAGCGAGCTGCGCTTCCTGCCGCGCGAGGCGATCGAGGATCACCTGCGCGCCGCCGGGCTGCGGGAGGAGGCATGCTACGGCGACTGGGACCGCTCGCTGTTTGACCCCGCTACCTCGAAGGAGATGATCTTCGTCACGGGGCCCGCCGGGAGCTGACGTGGCCGCAGGTTGTCGGTGGGCTGGGGCGGCGCCTGCACACCCGCCCGCCGGGCAGCCTGGAGTGCAGGTCCTCGCACTATCGCCGCCGGTGCAGTACCAGGCTATGCGGGGGTGATACGCGAGCGGAGGCCGGGTTTACGCCGGCGGTGCAGGTCGGGACGCGCCGCTCGCCGTCCTCGGGACGCGTGCTGTATGCCGCCGCCGCCAACCGCCCGGAGGAGCCGGTATGAGCGCGAAGACGCATAGGACAGTGCCTGCCCTATGAGGAGCGGGCCTGTTGGGACATGTCGGGCAGGGCGGGCGGCCCAGGCTCCAGCATCTCCACCTCACGCATCGGTGGCCTCCTGCCGGTCAGCCTCACCGGTTATCTCGATCACCAGGTCGCTCACCGTGCACGCGAAGCCCGGCCCGGTCGGGCTACAGGCATACACCCCGACGAGGAGCTCGGCGGGGCAGTGGTGCAGGTGGGCGACCCGCATCTGCCGCCAGTCACTGCCGTCTGCGGACCAATCGACAAACACGTCGTCGCCCTCGCGGCGCAGGCGATACCAGAGTTCCGCAACGGCTCCGGCGATGTCCTGCGTGGCCCAGTCGGAGTAGCCGTGGCTGGTGACCACCGAGCCGAGGCGGCTGTGGCTTGCCGTCTCGTACTCCGCCGAGCACTTCACCCAGGTCTCGCTGTCGGCGCGCACGAGGAGACCGCACTGGTCGTACTGCGCGTTTGGCTCGCTCCCAAATCGGGCGCTCAGGATGAAGTCGCCGCGGACGGAGGTGGCGAAGAAGTGGCCGTTGTCGCGCTGGAAGCCGTAGTGGGTGCGCTGCCAGTAGTCGGTGTCGGGCGCGGTGGTGAGCTGCAGCGTGTCGGTGATCTCCCAGTGCGGCGGCTCGTGGAGCCACTGGAAGTGGTCGCGGTGCTCGGGCAGGGTCATTCGGCTCATCACGCTGCTCCTGGTTCGGCGTCCAGCGACGCCACTGCGGCTCTCGCCACATTGTTTCGGCTGCTGCCCCTATTGTACATCGCGCAGGACCTTGACGAGCACCTCGCGGGTGCGCGGGCCGTCGAACTCGGCGAGGTAGATCGCCTGCCAGCGGCCGAGCACGAGGCGGCCGCCGCTCACGAAGACGAAGTGCGAGAAGCCCATAGTGCTGGCCTGGAGGTGCGAGGCCGAGTTGTCCTCGATGTGGCGGTAGGCCGGGTCGACGCGGGGGTAGATCCGCCGCAGCACGAGGAGCATATCGTGCTGCACGCCCGGGTCGGCGTTCTCCTGGATTGTGATCCCGCACGTCGTGTGGGGCACGTAGAGCAGCGCCGTGCCCTCGGTGATGCCTGTTGTCTGGACGGCACCCCTCACCTCGGCGGTGATGTCCGCCAGGCATTCCTGGGCCGTCGTGCGGATCGTCAGCCGTTGGAGCATCGGGGTCCTCCTTCGCTGTTCTCAGGTCAGCAAACAGCCCCCATGTCCAGGAGGACACAGAGGCCGTCGGGAGCGTGTAGTGCTGGTGCCGGAGACGGGACTCGAACCCGTATGGGGTTGCCCCCAGCGGTTTTTAAGGCTGATTCTGGCGCCGGTCCCCCGCCGTCTGAGGTAGATTTGGCGCGTCCTAATGCGGAGGCAGACTGAGCCTTCTTGGACTCTCGCGGGCACACATGGTCTGCCCGCTACTCAGTCTACTACTCAGTCGTCGCCTCTGAGTCAGGCGTCGAGCAGCGCATTGGGAAGCACAATCTACTACCCTTCTTTCCCCTGTTCTACTCATTGCGCTGTGCGCGCGCTCGCACCGTTTTGGTGCGCTATCTACGCCCCGACGACTGAGATATAGCAAGCTTTCCGACGACGCGGAGGGGCGCTATCGCACACCCGTCACCCGGCGGTGGTGTTGGATCTGCACGCCCGCCTCCTGATCAATCCGCTGAGGCTACTTGAAGTGGCTTGCGGCGACAAGGAAGTGCTATGACAGCCCCACGTGATTCCGGCAGTCGGCCAGTAAGCGACCGCGAGCCGCCCATTGCCTCGAACATGCCGAAGATAAGCGGCGACGAGCTCTTCGTCCCCGCCTCCCACCTCCTGGTGATCGACCGCCAGGTGAGCCACCCCGCCTTTCGCCTGTGGTGCGTGCTGCACCGGCTCTGGTTCCTGCACGAGCCGCCGACGATGGAGCTGCTTCAGGAGCTGATGGGCACGGCGGTTGAGGAGAAGGACAAACCCAAGGTCAACGGCCACTACCCGACGCACTGGCAGCCCGCCACCCGCCGGAGCATCGAGCGCTGGCTCACCGAGCTGGAGCAAGCGGGCTGGCTCGTTTGGACACGGCGTGAAGAAACGAGCCGCCGCTACCACCTGCGCACCAGTGCCCGCAGTGCGTTCGACTCGGCTGTCCTCCACGAGATCCGCACACTGCTCAACTCCGGCAAAGCCACCCTCGTCGAAGTGCAGGCCCTGCTTCGGTTGACGCCGGGGATGAGCGATGATGCGACGACAGGGTCGCATGAGTCGATCCCTGGATCGCATCAGGATGCCGTTCCTGGGTTTCCTGCTGTCACCGATGCGACTTCAGCGTCGCATAGTGTTACCGGGCCGCGCCTCACTGCGACGGCGGGATCGCATGGTGCGACGGAAGGATCGTATCGGGCGACGGTGGAGTCGCAATCTGCGACCGAGGGATCGCACGAGGCGACGGCAGAGTCGCATACTGCGACCGAGGGATCGCATGCAGGGCGTGGCAAGGGCTTCCAGATGCCGCAGAACGAGCCGCCTTATAATGAGATCTCTGAGAACAAGATCCAGGAAGATCCTACACCACCACCCGCGGCCGAGGGCGGTGACGGTGGTGGGCCGACCCTCACCGAGCGGTATCTTCTCCGCGAGGGCTTCAGCGCACGAGCGGCACACGAGTTCCGGCAGCTCGACGTCAAGGCCGTGCAAGCAGACCTGGAGCGTCGCCGAGGTTTTGGTCAGGGCATCGGCGCGATCGTTACCACCTGGCGGATCGAGCCACCACTGACCGTACCCACACTCAACGACACGGACGTTTCGGCCGCGAGCCGGTCAGTCAGCGCCAAAGCGGCAGCCCTCGCTCTCGCTCCGGTCGATGCTGGTCCGCTCGAGATCCAGTATCTCGCCCTCGACCTGGAAGAGGGCGTGCCGCACAAGGTCGCACTGGCAAACCTGCTCGCCCGCCGGGAAGACCTGCCGGTCGGAGGTGTGGCATGAGCGCCGATACCAGAAGTGGCTGGGTTCGGGCGGGCTCCGCCCTGCCCACGGTCAAGAGAACCTCGGCGCCGATGTCGGTAACGCCTACCGCGCCTGCCAAGTCTGATGAGCGGCCGCCGCGCTGCCCTGAGTGCGACGGCGCCGGGTTCTTCGTTGCCGCCGTTCCGGTTGGTGACCCGCGCTTCGGGCAGTTGATTCCCTGCCGCTGCAAGCTGGAGGAGCGCCAGCGCCGCCAGGCGGCTCAGCTCAAGCAATTGAGCAATCTGGGTGCCTTTCAGGACCAGACCTTCGACACGTTTGACCCCGACGTGCCCGGGGTTCGCAAGGCGTTCCTGCGGGCGGTAGATTTCGCCCAGCAACCGCGCGGTTGGTTGCTGCTCTTCGGGCCCTGCGGCGTCGGCAAATCGCACCTCGCCGCGGCCGCCGCAAACCAGGCCCTTGCCCGCGGGAATAGGGTACTCTTCACCGTCGTTCCCGACTTGCTCGACCACCTCCGCGCGACGTTTGGTCCGTCCAGCGAGGTCGGCTACGACGAGCGCTTCGAGCTTGTTCGCACCGTGCCGCTGCTGATCCTCGATGATCTCGGAACCGAGAGCGCCACGGCCTGGGCGCGCGAGAAGCTGTACCAGATCCTCAACCACCGCTACAACGAAGACCTGCCGACGATCATCACGAGCAACCGCTCGCCTGACAGCCTCGAGCCCCGTGTCCTCTCGCGGATGTACCAGCGCGCCTTCGGTGGTGAGTTGCTCCGTATCAGTGCCGACGACTACCGCCGGCGGAGCGCCAGAGGCGTGTCGTGAAGGCACACTCGGCCGTAATCCGCCGAAGCATCAGGGAGGAAGACCTGTGAACGCACTGCTCACCCTTGTTGCCGCTGACATCGGCAACGTCAACACCAAGTATCGTCGACACGGAGGCGCCTGGGCTGTCGAACCCTCGCTCGTTCGGATGTTGAGCGATCGGGTCGGCTACAGCTTCACCGCTGCCGCGCCCGTCAAGCCATTCGTCTATCTCAGCGGGCCGGCTGGAATTGAGCCAAACGTGCCCTACCTGGTCGGAGAGGACGCGGCGCGGGCGGGCATCTCTGATGTGGCGATCATCGGTAGCGCCGAGGTGCGGGCGCACTCCCAGGCGTATCTTCTGCTCCACCTCTACGCCATCGCCGCCAGCCTGCCGCCGCGTGTGACAACCGCACACATCGCCTTCGCCGGCGGGCTACCAGTCGAGGACGATAGCACCAGCCAGGTCAAGGAGAAACTGCGTGCGCGGCTCACCGGGAGGGCCGCGAAGGGTGCACCGCCGGTTCCCCACGTCTTCCGCTGGGGCGAGGAGGAGTTCACGCTCACCATCAATCGTGTCTCGTTCATCCCGCAGCCGATCGGGGCGATCGCGACGCTGCTCTTTACGCCCGACGGGCGCATTCAGCCGACAACCACAATGCTGCGCCAGCGCTACGCGCTCGATATCGGCGGGGGCACGACCGACTACACCGGGCGCAGAGGGCTGGAGCTTATCCCAGGGACTGAGGGTGGGATACGGATCGGCGTGCAGAACGCCGCCGAAACGGCCCGCGCACTGATCCAGCGTCGCTTTCCGAGCCTACGCCATCTCGACGCTGGGCAAGTCCTGACCCTGATCCGCTCTGGTGAGGTGACACTCTACGTCGCCGGCGAGGGCTGCGATGTGAGCGCCGAGGTCCAGGCCGCGCTCACGGACACAGCAAACGCGATCGTCGCCCACGTCCTCCCCCGCTGGGAGCGCACGCTGGCCCAGGGCGAGGTGCTGCTCTTCGGTGGCGGGGGAAGCCTGATGGCGGAGAGCATCGCTGCTGTTCTCGCCCCTGTCGCTCCGGTCTCGCTGATGCCCGGCCCAATCACTCGAGTTGCCGACGGCATCGAGCGCCTGGCCAAGTACCGCTTGCAGGCCGAATGACTCGCTTGTGTTACATTCGTCGTCGAGGCGTGGCAAGAGGCATTTCGCGTGCTAGTGCGGAAAAGTGCCAGCTGTGGAGATTTACAGCCGCGAGAAGCTGGCACTGAAGCACGGCAATGGGACACAGACGTATCAATGGGAGGCGCACGGTGGAGACTCGTGACTTCCCGGATCGCTACAACGCCAGCATCCCCGCCGACGACCCACGTTTCGCTGAGCTACGGGCTGTGCTGGCGACGGTTCGACAGAATGGCCGGCACAGTCCGGCGGCACGGATGCTGGGCGAGTGGGCGCTGCTTGGCTTCCTACTGACCACAGGCCGACTCAAGATTGGGGAGGGAACTGCGCTCGTGGAGTCTGGCCCTGATAACCTCCCCGATCCACGTGAGTTGCTCGCCGCGCGGGAGCATGTGGAGGTCGCGGTCGCACAGCTCGGGGGCTTCGAGGAGTGACAAAGATCGGTTCCGTGAGAGTTTCCGCAGGCAGCGCCGTACCTTGCATGCGTGCAAGGTACGGCGATTTCCCTTTCTCCGCACCAGGAAGCGGCAAAGTAGCCAATTTCGACCAGAGAAAAATGGGGGCGAATAGAAGAACAAAGGCCGCTTTTGCAAGGTGCAAGGGTGGCTCTTTGCACGTGGTCCAAGGTGCGGCAGGAGGCTTCTGTTCTTGTCCAGGCAGCTCGGCATCGCGACGACGACTCACGTGTTGGTGGAAGGCTCGTGCCAAGCCCGCTCCTACGCTGAGTCGTCCGACAGCGTGAGCATGGGCTGGCGCTGGGCCGCCCGTCGGCGCACGACCGAGCTGGGGTCACGCAGCAGGAGCACGAGCACGTCGGGCCGCGTCGTCGTGGACGCAATGCGGCGGCGCACCTGGCTGGTCACGCGTCGGTCGGTCAAGAGGCGCTCAAGGGCGGCGAGCGGAGTTGCCGGGTGCCGGCACACCGCCAGGCCCGCCCGATTTCCCCAAAAGGTGTTTCGGCCACGGTTGAGTACCGGAGGGAGCCGGGCGGCGACCTGCGCCAGCGCCTCGGCTGGCGCCGCCGGGTGCTCCGCGATGGCGGCCGCGAGCTCCTGCTCGTGTACGGTGACGATCTGCGCTGGAACCAGGGCCAGGAGCACCGTCGGCTCGACGGCGGGGTGCCGCGCCACGGCCACCTGCACGAAGCTGTAGACGGAGGCCGCGAGCCGGCGCAACGCTTCTGGCCCCGTCGTCGGATCGCGGGCGGCGTCCAGCACCTCCTTGGGGCCACGGTAGGGCCGCACAATCAGCTCCGTGCCGTGCGCCGGCGCCGACGGAGCGCCGGGAACCAGATCAGTAGCAGCAACGTCAGCCCGGCGCCGTGGGCCGGGAGCCGCCACCATGACGCCACGACTGGCGGAAAGGCGGCCGGCGGCGGAGCGGCCTCCAGAAGCGGTGCCGCCTGCGCCCATGCCAGAAACGCATCGCCGACGGGGAGCACGCCGAAGGCGTAGCGCCGCTCGCCGTCCCAGGTGAAGCCAAGACCGAGCCACTCCCCGGTATAGCGAAGCGACTCCGCCAGCTCGCGGTCGTTCCACATCCGCGCCGCCCCAAGCGTCACCGTGCTGGCCGACAGGCTCACTCCCGCCAGGAGCGGGCCGGAGTCGACATCGCCCATCCCCGGCTGCCCGTGCGGATACTCGCGCACACCCGGCACGCCCGCGACCGTCGTGACAAACTGGGCGCGAAAGCGCTGGTACTGCTCCAGCCCCCAGGCTGGCTCGATCACCGGCAGGAAGCGGACGATGATGCTCTGCGAAGATCCGCGCGCGCCCTCCAGCGCCCGGCCGTCGCGCGGGTCCACCCGGTGGGGAAGCAGGCCGGTGGCTGGGTCCAGGCGTTCGCGGGCGTCCGCCACCCAGTCGGCGATCACCTGCTCATTTCCGAGGTTAAGGAGCGTTTCGCAGCGGGCGAGGGCCGCCATGCCGACGACGCTGTCGACCGGCCAGGCCTGGCCGGGGTAGGCGCTGAGGAAGGGCGTGGGGCTGCGGGCAAACGCATCGGCCAGTGCTTCGCAGTCCGCAGTGAGGCGCGCAAGGTCGGCCGGTGATCGGTCGTCAGGAGGCGCGAGGGCGACGAGGCCACCGCGGAGGAAGGCACTCCAGCCGACGAAGAAAACGCCGAAGGGCGGGTCCAACGTGGGGCTGAACGGCGCCCGCCCCGCCGACGTGTCGAGCTGTCCGGCGGCCCAGGTCGCCTCGGCAAGGGCCTGGCGGCGAAGCGGGCTATTGGGTTCTACGGCGACGCCAATGTCGGTCCAAGCCAGTCCGTACAGGACGTGGCTGAAGAAATACCCCTCGGGGAAGAGCGTCTGCATCTCCTCGCCCGTGCCGCGCTCCAGCGCCCCGCGCAGAAAGCGGAGCTGCGCCGGCAGGTCGGGGCTGATCCGCCCCGGGCCGGCGAGCTCTGCTGACGGCCAGTAAAGCCGGCTCTGCAGCACGATGAGCAGCACCGTGAGCGTGACGGCGATCACCAGGTGCAGGCGGGTATGCCACCTCATGATCTGCTGCATCAGGACCTCATACCGAGCAAGCGCCACGACGAAACGTCGCGTCATCGTGCAGAAGGCCGCACGATCTGCTGTTCCGCTTCCCCGAGCAGCGGCTCGCCGGCGCCTTGACGCTCCGTGCCTCAGGTTGCGGCGGTCACCGCGGCCGTCGTCGTAGCGGCATCGGCGTGCATCATGATTATCACATACCAGCCGAACATGGTGAGCCAGGGGAGATCCGGGTTGGCGAGCGCCTGCGGCTCCACCGTCAGTGCGGCCTTGAGCTTGAACCAGCCCTTGCTGTCATAGTGGAGCAGCGGGAGCTGCTGGGCGTCGAGCACGGTCAGCCTCGTCTGCCAGGTGTTGGTGGTGAGGTGGTAGGCAAGCCCATCTGCACGGGTGAGGGTGCCCCCGCCAGTCCAGGTGTTGTGCTGGAAGGTGGCCAGATCCTCGGCGCTCCCGCAGCGGCGCACGGTCACGCGCGACTGCCAGAAGCCGACCCGCTTGAAGGTCCAGCAGCCGTCGGCGCTTTCTGCGGTTGCGAGCGAGCCCCAGTCGCTACGGAAGCTCAGGGTGGCGACGGGTGCGTCGCGCGCGCGAAGTTCGTACACGCGGCGCATGGCACTCGGCTGCTGCCAGCTCAACTCCTCGGCCGTCGCGACGGCGGCGATCTGCTGCATAACGTGCCCTCCTTGTCGTGCAATATCACCGTCGCTATGGCGGCAACGATCGTGCCACAGCTGTCGGCACTGGAGGGTGAAGGTTCCATCTGTGCGTGGGGGTTCTTCCCTTGACTCTCAAGCCGCTTGAGACGCTACAGTCGTGATCGGCGACGGGAACGAGCAGACAGCGTCGAGCCCTCGTCGAGCGCCTGGGTTCGTGACGTCCAAGAGGAGCCATACCGTATGCCGAAGTCCGCGATTGACCGCCTGAACGCCTCGAAGCAGCCCCATGTCGTCAGCCCCATCCCGCCCGGCTTCCCCGGCGCCGCCACGGCGAGTTCGATGGTTGTCTCCTCGCCTCGCGAGGTGGACGCGCTGATCCGCCGCATTCCGCCGGGGCGGCTCGCCACCCTGGACGAGCTCCGCGCCCACCTGGCGCGGCGCCACGGGGCAGAGATCGCCTGCCCGGTCTCGACAGCGATCTTCGTCAACGTGGCCGCCCAGGCCGCCGAGGAGTTCGTGGCGATGGGCGAGGAGGCGATCACGCCCTACTGGCGCGTGCTGCGTCCCGGCGGGCGGCTCAACGCGAAGTACCCGGGTGGTGTCAAGGCCCAGCGAGTGCGCCTGGAGGCCGAGGGCCACACCGTTGTGCAGCGCCGGCGCGACCTGGTGGTGGAGGGCTACGAGGCGGCGCTCTGCACCATGGAGGAGGTGGAGCGGTGAGCTATCTGAACGTGCTTGTCCGCGGCTTCTTGATCTGGCTCGTGCCGTTTCTGGTGAGCTTCGGCTTCTACACGCCGTCGGGCGAGCTCACCACTTCGTACGCGCTGTTCAAGTCGGTGATGGTGCTGACCCTCACCTGGACGACCCTGGCCGTGAACCTCCTCCGCCCGCCGCGCGGGTTGTCGCCGTGGCTGGTGGCGGCCGCCTACCTGCTGCTCAACGTCGTCCTGGACGTGCTGGTGCTCGTGCCCCTGATGGACCTGACGGCGATGGCCTACGTCGAGCAGATCGGGCTGGTCTACCTCCTCATCCCCTCGCTCACCGTTGTGCTGCTGCGGAGTCCGGGGGTTTCGGGCGCGAATGCAGGACAAGCGCCGGCATCATCGCTCACTCGCGGGTGACGCACGGCGCCTGCTGGGGTTGGAAAGGCTTCCTTACTGCTCGCTCAGGGCGATGCAGTTGCCCTCGCTGTCCTCGAACTCCGCCACCCAGCCATACGCGCCGATCGACGTTTTGGGGTAGAGCACCCGCCCTCCGGCGCGCTCCACAGCGCTGAGCGTTTCGTCGATGCTTGCGACTCGAAAGTAGACGCGGGCGCCCTGTTTCCCGGGGACGTAGCTGTCGCCCCTGGCGAGGGCGCCCGTGATCCCACCCGCCTCGCCGGCGTCGGGGAAGTTCGCCATCTGGTTGCCGTCCAGATCCACCCGCTCCAGATCACAGTCGAACACGGCGCCGTAGAACGCGGCAGCCCGGTCGAGGTCGAGGACCGGGATCTCGAAGTACACAACCGGGTTGCGCACTGGCTCCTCCTGAGCAACGCTCGGTCTTCAACGGGCTTCGGTTGCCGACACCTCGACGATCTTGAACTGCGCGCCTGCGGGGTCGGCCAGGGCGGCCATGCGACCGAAGGGCGTGGGCTCGATGGCGCTCAGGGCCTTGCCACCGTTGGCCGTCACCGTGGCCACCGCGGCGTCGGCGTCGACCACGCCGAAGTAGGTGATCCACTGGGGCGGAAACGCGCCCCAGGCCGGGTCGGTCTGCATCACCGCGCAGAGCATCTGCTCGCCGCGCTTGAACACGTAGTACTCGGGGCCGCCCGGCATCGGCTCGGCCGTGGCGCCGAGCAGCGCGCAGTAGAAGTCGCGGGCCTGCTGCGCGTTGGGCGAGTACAGCTCGTACCAGGCCGCGGCGCCGTGCTTGTCATTCACTTCTGAGCCGATATGCTCGCCCGCCTGCCAGAAGCCGAACGGGGCACCTGTCGGGTCTTCGAGCACGGCCATACTGCTGAAGGGGGCCACGCTCATCGTCGGGACGTGCACCTTCGCGCCGAGCTCCGCCGCCCGGGCCACATCGGCCTCGATGTCGTCGGTGGCGAAGTAGAGGCTCCAGGTGGCGGGCACCGGCGGGGAGCCGGGCATGGGGCCGCCCAGACCGGCGGCGATCCGCCCCTCAGCTCGGGCGTTGGTGTAGCCGCCGTACTCGGGGGCGCCGATGTCGTACTCCCAGCCGAACACGGTGTGGTAGAACGAGCGCGCCCTGTCGAGGTCGGGCGTGGTCAGGTCGACCCAGGTGGGCGTTCCGGCCGGCTTGGGCTGCGTATGCGTCGTCATCACGTCTCCTTTTTGCTCTCCACGAACAGCCATGGCGCTGAGCGAGGGAACGAATGCGCGGCGAGCACGGTCGCCGTCGCGATTACTGCGCTCGTGTCAACTGGCTGGATACGAAGGCCAGCGCCTCGCGGGCAAGGGCGAGCCAGTCGGCCTCGCCGTTGGCGTCGACCGCGAGCCACTCGCGCATCACGCGGCCATGCCCCGGATCGAATCGCTCCCCCGCTCCCCCGGCGACCAGGGCGTCAACCCGCTGCCGCGGGAGCTTGACCACTAATCTGCCCTTCACCAGCATGGTGAAGATCGTGTGCTCAACCTTCAGGCTCCCTGCGCCGAAGCTGCGCCTGGGGCTTCCCGACTCGTGGGTCACTCCGGGATGTCCGAGGAGTTCTGTGACGAGCGTGCTGTATCGAGCCTCTGGCGTGGCGAGTTGATGATCCATGCCTACGCACCATCGCTTTCGCGCTGTGTTGTGTGTGAGTGCCAGGATAGCACAAGTGTTCCATCCGCGCCACCCGCTATTCGACGGTGCGCTTCAGGGCGCGCCAGCCACCGGCACGATTGTTCGCAATGATCTGCTGAAGCATGGTCTTAAGCGCAGGCCGGTTCACCGTTTCGCCCTGCCGAATGGCGATGGTGCGCGCGGTCTTGTTATCGTGACCGCCGGTGATGATACCCGCCGGATCGGGGACAATGCCGCCATCATAAAGAAAGATGTTGACGTGCGTCTTGGCCGCGAGCAGGGCGCAGATGTTCCCCTCCAGCACGAAATACGGCTGGCTCGTGCGCTTGATCGTTTCGCGCACGTCCGGGTCGGCGGCGTGTACCAGTTCGCGAACCTCCTGGCAGATTGCCTGCTGCCAGACTGGGAGCGCGTCGATGTAGGCATCAACGCGTGGGTCAGCGATAAAGGTCATCGTCGTTGCTCCATGACCGCTGTATGCACCATCATCTCGGCCTCCCGAGCGCTCGGGAGTCATCGTAGTACGCGAAACTGGATGTGGGTGACCCCGAGGGACTCAAGCACCCGCGTGCGCTCCAGGGTCAGCGGCGGCAGCTGCTCGAACAAGCGCAGCCCATCGCCGAGGAGCCTGGAGACGAGATGGAGCTGGATTTCGTCAACCAGACCGGCGCGCAGAAACTCCCGCGCCGTCTGGGCGCCACCCGCGATGCAAACGACCTTCGCCCCGGCGGCCGCCTGGGCCTCTGCCAGGATGCGCTCGATCGTGGGAACAAAGGAAAAGGTCACCCCGCTGGTAGTGACCGGCGGCCGCTCGGTGCGGGTCAGGACGAAGTGCGGCACCTTGTAGGGCGTCTCGAAGCCGTCCGGCTGCTCGCCAAACGCCCGCCGGCCAAGCACCATTGCCCCAATGCCCTGGAGCAGCTCGTCGATCACCGCGGGCGCGCTCCCCTCTGGCGCGAAGTACCAGTCGTGCAGCCCCGCGTCGTCATTGTTTGGCCCGGCGACGAAGCCGTCGAGCGACATCGCCATATCGATGACCACCTTGCCCATTGCAGCTTCCCTCTCCTGACGTCTGGCGCTGACACCATCAGTGATCACGCTCAGCAAAGGCCAGGCCCTGGGCGGCGAGGGCCTCGCGGAGCAGCCGGATCGCCCTCGGGCCGACGCCGTGGAGCCGCAGCAGCTCAGCCTCGCTCACTGACGTGAGCTGCGCGAGCCGGGTGTATCCGGCGGCCGAGAGCGCTCGCCCCGCCGGCGCCCCGATACCCCGTGGCAGATCGCTTTCAGGCTCCCGGCCGGTTTCGTCGCTCATCCTGGCACCCCCGCACTGGCAGCCGACTGCACTGGCGCATCGAGGAAGGGAGTGACGACGGCGGCGAGCAGCGGCGAGGCGAAGCTGTCGTAGTGCGTGGTGCCGGGCAGGATGGCCAGGCGCGAGGCCGGCATCTTCGCGCGGTCCCAGCCGGCGTCCTCCTTGCCGCCGCCAAGCAGCCCGTAGAAGGCCGCGGCGTGGGTAGGCGGGACGCTGTCGGCGTCGCCGTAGACCAGCAGGGTCGGCACACGCAGGGCGGCCACCTCGGCCGACCAGTCGTAGTGCTGGCGCTCCAGGTCGCCCATCTTGTCCAGCAGCCGTGGGAACTGCTCCGGGTACGGGGCGACCGCCACGTAGAACTCGTGCATCGGCGAGCCGCGGAACATCTCGGCGGCCTCGCCGCTGATCTGCCCGACCGCGGCGATGATCTCCGGATACCAGCCAGTCATTGCGAAGGGGGCCGAGACGACCACCAGCTTGCGCACGCGCTCAGGGTGCTGGATGGCGACGCGCAGCGCGACGCCCCCGCCCAGCGAATAGCCCATCACGTCCGCCTGTGCGACCTGGAGATGGTCGAGCAGCGCGGCAATGTCGTCGCCCATCAGCTCGTAGCGCAGCGGGCGGTCGATGTCAGCAGTGCGGCCGTGGGCCTGGAGGTCTACCGCGATCACCTGCCGGCCCTCGGCGAGGCAGGGCAGCAGCTCGCCGAACATCCCGGTCATCCCCAGGCCGCCGTGCAGCAGCACGAGCGGCTCGCCCGCGCCGTGGATCTTATAGTACATCCGCAGGCCATTCACCGGGGCGTAACCCGAGCGAGAGATCGCGTCTGCCATCGTCGTCCTTTCTGGTTAGCTGCCGCGGGCAGGCGCGGCAGGAGTGCCGCCACATCAGGTAGTCGCCTGCCCAGCCTCCAGATCGACAGGTGCCGTCTCACGCTTGTTTGGCAGTCAGATCCTTGTCTTCCATTTCCCAGGCATGATCGAGCGTGTGAAAGGCGGTGTGCCGGATCAAGTACCGCAGCGGCCACTTGCCGGCCAGTTTCCCCTGTGCGTGATAGTCCTGGATTGCGCAGCAATAGGCATCGCGATGCGTTTTCAGCCCCTCGCCCGTCAGCATCGCACCGTCGGGAGTGTGCACGCCAAGCCCCTTCGCCCAGTCCTGCTCGTTGGCAAAGACATGAAGAACAATACGGTCCCGATCACGCCCTCCCCCTCGCGGGCCCTTCTGCATCTCAGCCGACACGCGCGAGCGCACCTCATCGAAGAACGCCCAGCACGCCCGCAGCAGCGTCAGTTCACGCTCCAGCGCTTCGACCGACATGGCGTGCCGGTCGATGCTCGAGAACGCGAACGAGATGCCCCAGAAGTCGGTCGAGCCCGTGCCCGGATAGTGCTCGATGACGTCAATATCGGGTCGCAGCGCAAACGCTGCCTCCATCCCCGCCAGCTTCGCCACCGGCACATACCGCGGAACGTAGGAGCGTAGGCGGTCAATCGCTGCCTGCTCAGTCGGCGCTCCGCGTGCGAGGCCGGGCCAATCCGGCGCCACCGCCACCACCTTCTTGCCCTTGGGTCCGACTTCCACTGTCACACGAAGAGCGTTTGCCATAGCTTCTCCAATCGCACAAGCGGAACCCGCCGGCATTCACACCACGTTGACACAGGCCGAGGATTCGGAGCTGCTGCAGCAGCGCCAGGAGTGTGATGAGCTGCTGCTGTCTATCTGATGCGACTACCTGCCGTGCGTCGCCTCGAGGCCCTCAAGGTAGTGAGGGCTGTACATCAGGCCAAGGATATTCCCAAAGGGGTCAAGCACCGCCGCGGTCACAAAGCCCGCCTCCCGCTCGATCAGCGGCTGGTAGATCGTCGCACCCATCGCCGTCAGCCGCGCCAGGGCGGCGGTCACGTCATCCACGTGCCAGTAGACGACGCTGCCGCCCGGCGTTGACGCCGCAGCGGGCGGCGCGTAGCTGCGGTCGATGATCCCGAGCTCGTGCTGATAGTCGCCGAGGCGAAACTCGACATACGCCGGGTGCTCGGCGTCGGGGCGCTGGAAGTAGGGCTCGACACCCAGCAGCTCACGGTACCACTGGCGGGCCGCCGCGACATCGTCGGCCCAGAAGCTCACCGTCGTCAAACCTCGTAGCATGATCGCTCCTCTTCATCACCCTTCTGCTGTTCCCCGCCGCTCCAGCATCGCAGGGGTAGCGGACGTATTCGGCCCGCTATGGCGACAGCTGAGGTGAGCGCCTCAGGCGGTGGTTGGGGGCTCCAACGCCTTGGCGATACTGCCCCTGCGCAGACGCCGATGCCGTCGAAGTTCGGCCCAGTCGTAGGGGTTGTCGTACATCAGCTGGACGTAGTAATAGTTGACCTGCTCCAGCACCGCACCGGCGAGGAACAGCAGCCCGAGCCACGTATCGGCGGCGGGGGGCGCTCGCCCCGCCAGCACCCAACTGAGCAGCAGGACAACTGGAAAGAGGGCGATCAGCAGCCAGTTGAGCGAGCGGAGACGCCGGTAGACGGCGAGCACCGAGGCTGGCATTGTCCGCCGTCCCTCGCGGAGCAGCCGGAGCTTCCAGCGCCACCAAATCACACCCTGGAGGAGGATGTAGCTGACGACTGCCACGGCGTACCCACGCGCGATCCAGTCGCTCCAGGCGCCATCACGCGCGGCAAACCAGAGCAGCAAGGCGGGAAACATCACCGCCGAAAAAAGCTCCCCGCTCCACAGGTAACGGTAGCGCCGAGCGAGGAACGCCGGATCCGTGGGGGAAGAGGTTTTCTCCTTCACACGGGCCTACCGCTGCCCCCGCATCCCGAAGGCGGCACCGAGACCTGCGCCGATCGCGATCCCGATGCCAATCCCGGCGCCGATGTTGTCGAGCAGAATCCCGAGAGCGGCACCAAGGGCGACACCCAGTCCAATCCCGCCGCCGATGCCCTGAGCCAGCTTCGAGTTGTCGTTCTGCATCATACCCTCCCTGTGGTGATGGCGATTCCGCCAGTGCAGCCGTAGCAAGTTCCAGGCGAGTGATTGTCCACCTCACTGTGGTGAACTGGTGACTCTGAGCCACCGAAACGCCGGGCCGAGCACGGAGGCGACCCCGGCCCAGAGGCACAGCGCGCAGCCGAGGCCGACCACTGCCGCGCGCAGCCCGAGCTGCTCGCCTGAGGCGCCGACGGGCACGGCCGGCGGAAGTGCCAGACCGAGGAGGGCGACAAGTACCATGGCGCCCCCGACGATGGCGAAGCGCCACGACCGGAACGCGCGGATCAGCCCGAAGAAGTGCAGGCCCACGATTGCCGCCACCGCCGGCATGATTGCGTCCGATCTTCCCGCCGCAGTGAGCAGCCTGCCGACAAGCGGGATAGCGATGACCTCGGCCAGGACGGCCAGTTGATAGTCGCGCGTGCGGAACGGGTTTGGCATCTGGCCATCCCCGCTGGGGTGCTGCCTGGCCGCGCGCAGCACGACGATCCCCAGGCCAACCAGTGCGAGGGTGACGATGAGAACCAACAAGAGCGCAAGCCTTCCGGTGAGCCCGGGGAGGGCCACACTCCCGCTGACTCCCCACCCGGCCGCGAAGGCGCTGACGAGGAAGGTCGTCAGCGCGACCCCGCGCAGGTGGTCAGCCGACGCCGCGGAACTGCTCATAAAATACTCCCAAACCGCTGGCCGAAGCCCCGCGGTCACACGTTGATCGGCGCAAGCCGCCCGTGATCGCACGGCCCGTGCCACGCTCGTGCGCAAGCCCGGTGAGCGCCTCGCCAGGTTAGAGGTGATTGGGCCTGAGGTGGCGACGACCGGAGGCGAAAGGTTGCCCGACAGACCCGTGAACCGCTCCTTCGCGTCGTAGGGTGCCGGGCAGAAGGCCACTACGGGTGGAGTGATTGCTCCTCCCGCGAACCCATCATGCGATGGAAGATACCGCCTGGCCCTTCTGCTATCCTACGCTTTGACGGTGCCCTTGCTACGAGGAGCGCGATGGTCGCCTGCGGCCTCTTGACGAGACCGACGAGCCGCCATCGCCTGACGTTGAGCCTTCGATCGTATGCTCACCACACTGGTCATCATCACCATCGCCCTCTTCCTGCTCGCCGGCGTGCTCTGGTTCGGGTGGCGCCGCACCGACTACAGCCACATCCGGCACACGATCAGCGAGCTCGGCGAGTACGGGGTGCCTGACGGACGCCTCGTCAGCTTCGGCCTGTTCGGCCCGGTTGGTCTCGCGCTGCTCGGAGTCGGTGTGCCGGCCCTGCTCAGCGAGCAAGCTGCTGCCTTCCCAGCGGGATTTGGCCTGCTCGCTGTCACCCTTGGCGTGGGATACCTTGGTGGAGCAGTCTTTCCGTGCGACCCTGGCTCCCCACTCGCGGGGAGTGCTCGCCAGCAGCTGCACAATCTGGCCGGCGGCGTGCAGTATGTGGGCGGGGCGGTGGCGCTGTTTCTCGCCGCCGATAGGCCGACGTCAGTACCGCCGTTCCTCGTGCCCTGGCTCCTGGGGAGCGCGGGTGTCGTCGCGCTGGTCGCGCTGGCGCTCTCGATACAGGCGCTCTTCCCTGTCCGTGGGCTCATCCAGCGGGTCGGCGAGCTCCTGCTCTTCGGCAATCTATTGCTGCTGGCATGGCCTCGCCACCTGTAAGTTGGCGACCACACGACCACTCGGTGAAGTGGTGAGCGATTAAGTGCAGGAGCATGCGTCACGATGGGACGAACGCCTGCTCCAGCTGAAGGCGCTGGCCGAGCGCCACGAGAGCGACGGGGGGTGAGCGTGTTCCTACTGATAACGGGGGCGAGCGGCGTGGGGAAGTCGATCTGCGGCCCGAGGGCCAACAGCACTGGCATCGTCATGGGCTTGCCTCGTCGTGTCGCTGCCTCGCCGCCTCGCTCAGCAATTCGCTCAGCCGCCCGCGCTCCTCGGCCGTCTCAGCGAGGTCGTCGGGGGCCAAGGCGAGCACCTGCGCCGCCTGGAGGTAGTGCTCCAGCGTCGCTCGGTCGCCCAGCGCAGCGGCGATGTCGGCGCGAAGCACAAAGGCGCGGAAGCGCGTCGCGGCTGGCTCGGCGTCGAGCTGCGTGAGCGCCTGGTCAAGGTGCTCGGCGGCAATCGTCGGCTCGTCGCGAGAGTAGGCGTCGAGGCGGGCGGCGCTGATCGCCTTCGAGAGCGGCGTATGACGCTTGGGCTTGGGTTTGTCGTGCGTCTCGGTCGCGATCACGATCAGGCGGTTGCCATTGGGGTCGATCAGGTTGAAGCGGAGATTTTTGCTGACCGTGTTTAGTGTGCCGATACGGGGGATGCCGCTCCGCGGGCGCCGGCCAAGGTGCTGCTTCAACCCGCCGACAAAGGTGTCGTACAGGCGCTGGATCTCGCCAGAGAGGACGAGGCACATGTGTCCCGACTCCTCGGCCGCCGCCGTCGCCTGTGACCCGTAGAAGTCGATCTGGATTTGCTCGAAGCGGACGCTGCCATAGGCGTAGGGCGCGTGCTGCTCGTGGAGGGTTGCGAAGCCCAGGGCGTTGTAAAACGCCAGGGTCGCCTTCAGGTCGTCGCAGGGGAACACGGGGACCACGGTCTGGGCCGTCATCGCGCCTCCTCCTTCTTCACCCATCGGTTCGCCCTGCGTCTGCATCACCGTCATCGGAGCGCGTGCATGTGCTTCTCTGACCCCTGGTGACACCGTGGACCGAAGGCAGGATGTGGAAACGTTCAAACGCCTGATCGGTGCTGCCAAGGTCACACATGCTGATCGACAAGCACAGGGTTACCATCAGGGTCCACCACAACGAAGCTGGCGGGTCCGGTTGTGTGCTCGTCCGCCTCTTGCAGAAGCGGTATTCCTTGAGCTTTGAGCCGACGCTGAAGCTCCCGGATATCGGTGAACGAGGCAAGCTTCTGGGCGTTTTGGTCCCAACCAGGGTTGAACGTGAGCATGTTCTTCTCGAACATCCCCTGAAACAGCCCGATGATATGATCGCCGTTCTTCACTATCAGCCAGTTCTGGGTTGCGTCCCCGCCGAAGACCTGGAAGCCAAGCGCCTCGTAAAACCTTCGCGAAGTCTCCAGATCTTTGACTGACAGGCTGATCGAAAACGCGCCGAGTTCCATGGGTGCGCCCTCCTCAGTATGACACAGGTGTTTCAGAAAGTTACTGGAGTCTAGCACGGACATGCGCAGCTGTCTACGCCGGCTGCGCTCGCCCATCAACGGTGCGATCAGCACGAACATCGGCTTCGCAGCGACGGTGGCGAGCATATACGTGGCCCTGTTCCGCCTGCATGATGGGCAGGCCGCACTCTCGCAATCAACGATTCTGCCCTGGCTCGTGCTCGCCACGGCCACAGCGAACACGGTGGCGGCCTGGAACCGCGACGAGCACTACGATGTGGGGCCATTGCTGAGGCCGGCGGCGGGCTGGGTCAAAGGCGCGCCGGGCGCGGCTCCAATCGCTCGCTAGGATTGATGCTCGACGGGCGGCCACAGGACAACGCAGACCGCACACCCAGCGTGGAGCCTCAAAAGACCAAGGAGGACGCTGCGCACCGCTGCCGCAGAGCGCCGGGGCAGCAGCCTACATGGTGATCGAACAGACCTGCCAGCAGGGAGCTACACTGGAGACGTCATCGCGTCAAGCAAGCGGCGTACTGCCTCCAGGTGGGCGCTCACGTCGCGTGGCTCAGCCGTAACCAGGAGCTCCAGGCCCAGGCCAAGCACGCTTCTCACGAGCGCGTCGGCGAGCCCCGCCGGTGGTGCGACGGGTGCGAGTGCATCGCTGAGCAGTGACTCGAACACGGCAGTGTACGCGGCAAGTGCCTGCCGGAGGCGTTCGCGCACCGCCGGCTGGCGCCCGCTCTGCACCCAGAATTCCAAGAGGAGCCCGATCTCTGGACGGAGACCGTCGCCCGCCGCGAGCTCTTCGGCAAGTAGCGCCAGCAGTCGCTCGTGCGCCGTGCCTAGCTGTGCGCGTGCGCGCTCGAGGTCGAGCCGTAGGACGTGTTCTAGCAGCCAGTCCAGCAGCGCGTCGCGTAAGCCATCCATGGTCGCAAAGTGGAACAGCACCAGCCCGACGCTGACCCCCGCCTCGGCGGCGACCAGACGCACCGTGACCCCGGCCAGGCCGACGTTGGTCGCCACAGCTACCGCGGCGCGCAGAATCTGCTCGCGCCGCTCCGCCTCGGGGATCTTTGTTCCGGGCATCGCCTTGCTCACCCTCTATTGATCAGATGTTCAATA
>JBDLTZ010000336.1:0-84589 GCA_039805565.1 Chloroflexota bacterium
GTTTGCGGGGGGGGCGCCCTGTTTAGGCGGGGCGCCCCGCCAGTTTGTGCGGCCAGAGAGCGGCTCTGAACCCTGTCCTGCTGTTGACAAAGCCCTGCCGCTGGGCTACACTCGCACGAACCCCACGAGTCACAGTCCTTCCTCGTTGACGCCGACGAGCTGCGCGACGCCACCGCCGCCGGACGTCGTGCTTGCCATCTTCTACCGCCGCCGCACGGGAGGAGGCCGCCATGCTGGACTTCGGGATCACCCTCAAGCTCGACATGTCCCACCAGCGCAGCGTCGCACTCACGCGCCAGGCCGAGCGCGCCGGGTTCTCCTACGGCAAGGGAGGCGGTATACGAAGCCGGGACAGCCTGTTTCCTCGAGGATACCAAGAGCGTGGCACCCGACCCGTAGAAGCAGAGGGAGCTGACGAATGTCTACACTGATCACCGGCGGCACCGTCGTCACCGCCGCCGACACCTTTGTTGCGGACGTGCTGATCGAGGGCGAGACGATCGCAGCTGTGGGGCGGGGCCTGCGCGGCGACACCGTGATCGACGCGGCCGGGACGTACGTGATCCCAGGCGGCATCGACGTCCACACCCACCTGGACATGCCGTTCGGCGGCACGGTCTCCTCGGACGACTTCTTCACCGGGCATCGGGCGGCAGCGTTCGGCGGCACCACGATGCACATCGACTTCGCCATCCAGCCGAAGGGTGCCACGCTGCGCGAGACGCTGGACATGTGGCACGCCAAGGCCCGCGGCAATGCGGCGATCGACTACGGCTTCCACGTGGCGATCACCGACCTGACCGACGGCATCCTTGACGAGATGCCCTCCTGCGCCGAGCAGGGCGTGCCGAGCATGAAGCTGTTCATGGCCTACAAGGGCGCGCTGCAGGTGGACGACACGACCCTCTTCCGCGCGATGCAGCAGGCGGCCCGCAGCGACCTACTGATCATGGTGCACGCCGAGAACGGCGACGCGATCGATGTCCTGATCACGCAGGCGGTGGCGGCCGGCAACCTGGCGCCGAAGTACCACGCGCTGACCCGCCCGCCCGAGCTGGAGGCCGAGGCCACGACCCGCGCTATCCGCCTGGCCGAGGTGGCCGGCTGCAATCTGTACGTGGTGCACGTGACGAACGGCGCGGCGGCTGACGCGATCCGGCAGGCGCGGGCGCGCGGCAGCATGAACATCCACGGCGAGACTTGCACGCAGTACTTCTTCTTCACCAAGGACGACCTGGCGCGCGAGGGGTTCGAGGGCGCAAAGTGGGTCTGCTCGCCGCCGTTCCGCGAGGCCTCCGACCACGCGGCGCTGTGGCAGGCGGTGGGCGACGGCGCGCTGCAGGTGGTCTCGACCGACCACTGCCCGTTCTGGTTCGAGGGGGGCGTCGCCGGGCGCAAGGCGGGCAAGGAGCTGGGGCGCGAGAGCTTCGCGGCCATCCCGAACGGCTGCCCGGGTATCGAGGAGCGCATGATGCTGCTCTTCACCCACGGCGTGCGCGCTGGCCGCATCTCGCTCAACCGCTGGGTGGAGCTGACCGCGACTACCCCGGCGAAGCTGTTCGGCTGCTACCCGCAGAAGGGGATGATCGCGCCGGGCGCCGACGCGGACATCGTGCTGTGGGACCCTGAGGCGCGCCGCACGCTGAGCGCGGAGACGCAGCACCAGCAGACTGACTACACGCTCTACGAGGGGTGGGAGGTCACCGGAGCGCCGCGCGCGGTGCTCTCGCGCGGGCGGGTGCTGGTGGAGGGGGGCGTCTGGAAAGGTGAGCAGGGCGCCGGGCGGTTCGTCCACCGGCGTCCGTTCGGGCGGTGATGCGATGACACTACATACTCTCTCGCCCGCACGCACGATCGCGGAGCTCAGGGAGCTGCGCGCCCTCACGGGGGACGAGCGCGGCGCGCAGCGGGTGGCCTGGACGGAGACCTGGGCGCGCGCACGGGCCTGGATGCGCGCCAAGCTGGCCGAGCTGCCGGTTGAGGTGACGCTCGACGCGGCGGGCAACCAGTGGGCCACGCTGCGCGGCGCCTCCAAGCGGGAGCTGCTGATCGGCGGGCACATCGACTCAGTGCCGAACGGCGGCTGGCTCGACGGCTGCCTGAACGTGGTGGCCGGGCTTGAGGTCCTGCGCCGAGTTGCCGCCGAGGGCACGCCGCCGGTCACGGTGCGGCTGGTCGACTGGGCCGACGAGGAGGGCGCGCGCTTTGGGGCCAGCTGCTTCGGCTCGAGCGCGGCCTCGGGCCACCTGGACCTGGAGCGGGTGCGGCTGCTGAAGGACCGCGATGGGGTGGCGCTGCCGGAGGCGCTGGCGGCCTATGGGGTGGACGTGAGCCGCGCGCCGGAGGCCCGCGCCGAGCTCGCGAACGCCGCCGCCTACCTGGAGCTACATATCGAGCAGGGGCCGGTGCTGGAGGGCATGGGCCTGCCGCTGGGCGCGGTCCTCGGCACCTTCGGCGTCGAGCGCCACCGCGTCACCTGGCGCGGCCAGGCGGCCCACGCCGGCTCTACGCCGATGGACCGGCGGCACGACGCGCTGGCGGGTGCGGCGAAGCTGGCGCTCGAGATCCGTGATGTCGCGCGGCGCGTAGGCGGCGGGGTCTGCACAAGCGGCGGGGTCGTGTGCACGCCGGGGATCGTCACCTCGGTCGTGGAGACGGCCGAGCAGCTGCTGGACCAGCGCCACCTGGACGCGGCCGCACTGGCAGAGCTGCTGCGGCAGGCACGGGAGGCGTCTGAGCGCTTTGCGGCGGAGGAGCGTGTCGCGGTGGAGTGGGAGCGGATCTGGCGTATCGAGCCGATCCTGTTCCACCCTGAGCTGGTCGCGCTGTGCGACGAGGCCATCCGCGAGACGTGGGGGTCGTCGCACCGGCTGCCGAGCGGCCCGCTGCACGACGCGGCTGAGGTCTGCCGGGCGGGCGTGCCGACGGTGATGCTGTTCGTGCAGAGCCTGCGCGGCATCTCGCACAACGCGATCGAGGATACGCGGGAGGAGCACCTGACGCTCGCGGTGCAGGCGCTCGACCGGCTCACCACCAAGACGATGCGTTGGATCGCCGGCTAGCGAGAGCGGCTCACCCTGCAGCAAAGAACGACCGGCCACCAGCGAACGGTGGTCGGTCTTCTCATTCCCACTGTCAAGCGGCGGCGCTCAGCGTTCGACGCTAGACCCCATCATCGCCGAGGACCCGCACGCGTAGCTCGTCCACCACCTCGACTACACCCTCGACGAAATCGGCCACCGCCAGGACGTTGTCGCCGTCGTCGAGGTCCTCCACCAGGCCGCGCAGCACCACCACGCCGCCGCGCGTCTCCACCGAAATCCGCTCGGCGAAGTGCGCCGTCGAGGCGTCGGCGCGCAGGGCCTCGCGCACGCGCGCGCTGAGCTCGTCGTCGCCGGGGAGGAAGCTGCTGTGGTGGTCCTCGTCGTAGGGCTCCTCGAGCGAGCTGGTGCCCACGCCGCTGGCGACCTCGGCATCGGTGTAGCCGCTGCCGGGAACCGTGGGCGGGTCCGAGGGCGGGATGTAGGTCAGCCCCTCCTCAACCGCCACCATCACATCGTCGGTCTCGCCCTCGCGCAGCTCAAGCTCAGTGAGCAGCTCGAGGTTCTCGTCATCGTTGGGCAGGTCGTCATCCACGCCGGCCTCGAGCTCACCCTGGTACTTATCGGTGCTCGTGAGCTGACGGAGGCCGTCGATCTCGTCGGCGTCGGGGAGCGTGTTCTGGTCCTCGGCGTCGCGGTAGCCCATGAGCTGCCGCAGCTTCTCGTCGCCCTCGAGGTCAGGGCCGTTGAGCGGCACGTTTGTGGACGGGTCGCTGCTGGGTCGGTCGCGGTTGGGGGTACGTTCGCGCTCGGTCATGGCCTCTATCTCCTTTCCGCGTCCCCGCATCGGGGCCGCAGCCTTGGTCGCTGCGGGCATGAAATGCACGGGGCGTGCCATCGGTGGGGAGGCCGTCACTCCCCCCCTCTCCCTGACGTGGGAGAGGGGGAGCGATGCCGTGGGAGAGGCCGAGATTCACAGGTGGCGGCGACCGCCTCAGAGCCCGCGGCCGCGCGACTGGAGCAGACCGACGAGCGACTGGAGGATCTGGGCGCGGTACTGGGTGGCGGCGGCGACGTTGCGCTGGTGCTCCTCGAGCAGGTCACGGTCAAGGAGCATGTCGCCGGTGGAGCTGAGGCGCAGCGGCACCACCGCAACGCTGTCGCCGTCGAGCTGGATGACGGTCACCGCGCCGGCGCGGCTCTCAGCACGTGCGCGCTGGAGGCTCTCACTCTCCTCGGAGTCACCCGATGCCGCGGGTGCGGGCGCGGCCTGAGCGTCGCTGTTGGACACCACCTGGCTGTAGCGGGTCTCCACCACCAGCTCGGACGCGTTCTTGATGTAGCGGATGAGGTCTCCGGCGACCTCTCTGAGCACCGTCTCGGCTTCGTTTGCCACGGGGGTTCTCCTGTGCTATCGAGAGTGCGAGAAGAGCGGCGCCGCCGCGGCGAGCAGCCGGTTGGCGTAGCGCCAGGTGAGCGGGAGCAGCGCGGCCGGCCCGCCGACGCCCAGGGCCAGGGCGAAGCGGCTCGCGAACGAGAAGGTCTGGAGGAACGTGGCGCGCGAGCGCAGCGCCACCTCAAGCGAGCGGCTGTGAAGCGCCGCCTGGTGGCCGACGACGTCGTGGCGCAGCACGGTGCGGGCGTCGCCAAGCCAGCCGACCGAGGTGCGGGCGAGCAGCGCCTCGGCCTGGATGGTCTCCACCACCGTGATGCCGGATAGGGTGCGGTGCACCAGCTCCAGCACCGCGTCGAACTGCTCGCGCGCGCCGCTGCCGAGGTCGCGCAGGAGCGAGGGCGGCGTGACCCCAGGGAGCGTCAGGTCCTGCTGGAGGGTCTCCACGGCCTGCGCGAAGTGTGCGTCCGATGGAGGGCCGCCGGATGGGCCGACGCGCGGCAGACGCGCGCGCAGGGCCGCGATGAGGCGCTGTGAGGCTGTGATCTGCTCGGCGGAGCGGGCGATAGCCTCGCGGGCGGCGGCGGGGTCCTCCGGCACGGTGATGCGCCAGACGGGCAGCTCCTCAGCCTCCCCGCCATCAGACGCGGTCGAGAACATCACCTCCCCCTGGTCGAGGACGGCGCGTGGCGCGGGGTGCCAGAGCCCCACGAGCGACTCGGGCGCACCCGCCGGCACACCAAGCACCTCGAACGTGACTCCTGCGCTCACGGCTACCTCCCAAGGCTGAGCGGGCCGGAGATGATGTCGAGCACCAGGCGCATCATCTCGGCGCGCGTGGCCTGCGCCTGGCGGACCATGTCGGTGTGGACGCGCCAGAGGGCCTCGTCGAGCTCGCCGTCGGCCTGGGGCACCACCACCAGCGTGTCGCCGTCGAACTTGATGCGCGTGAGTGCGCGCGGCGTGACGTTGGTGAGCGGGGCGGGGCTGCCCTCGGGCGCCGGCTTGACGGCCGCGAGGTCGCCGCTGACGTAGGTGGTGACCTCGAGGGTCGTGACGTTGTCGAGGAACTGCCCCAGCCGCTTCGTCAGATCCTCGCCGAAGGCCCGTAGCGATTGGCGGAGCCCCTCGCGGTCGTCGTCCTTGTCGCCGCCGAAGATGCCGAACTCCACGTCGGGGCTGGGCGCGGGCGCCGTGCCGCCGGGAAGGGTGACGTTCACCTGTACGCTGACGCCGCCGCCGTTCTCTGTTGTGCTCACCTGGACCTCCGGTCGTAGGCTGGTCGCTTCTATCGATGGGGGCGCGCTGAACTCGGCGGGCGCCGCGGGAGATGACGCCGGCTGGGCGGGCCGCACGGCCACAGGTGTAGTCGCCAGCCCCGCGCTGGGGGTCGCCTGCTTCGTCTCGCCCGAGGGGCTCACCGCGAGCCGCACGGCCGGGTCGCCGAACACGATATAGCTGCGCGCGTCGTTGCTGGCCGTCCAGATGCGCGCGAGGTACATATCGTCGCTGGCCTGATTGCGGAGGCGCCTGGTCTGCTCGGCGCTGAGCAGGGTGCCGAGCTCGGCGAAGCGCTCGTTGAAGTCCTCGAGGGCCACGCCCACGCGCTCGCCGCGCAGGAGCTGGCGCAGCGCGCTGCGGAAGACCGGGGTCTGCTCACCGGACTCGGGCCAGGAGAAGGAGTAGCCGGTGGCGCGCTCGACGTGCCCCACCACCGCGAGCGCGCCGCCCCTGGGGTGGCCGAGGAGCCGCTGCGGGAGACGGGCGATGAACGGCGCGGGCGCGATCGGCTCGGGGGCGGCCGTCACACCCTTCTTGTGGGCGAAGTCGTCCAGGCGCGGGGTGCCGGCGCCGAAGCAGGCGAACATGAAGGCCACGGTGCCAAGGACGTTCGCGCCCGCGCCCAGGTCGTCGCCCGAGAAGTACATCTGCTCCGAGAGCGGCTGGCGCACGCGCGGCCCGGGCCACTCCTTGCAGATCAGCGCGCCCTGGTGCCGCCGCTGGCGCTCCTTCCGGACGGTCGTATCGAACTCGCTGAAGCCCGCACCGTGGCTGGCGGTGAACAGCAGCCCCGGCGTCTCCGCGCCGCCGAGGAGCGCGGCCAGGCGGTCCTTGCTCGCCTCGTCGCGCAGGACGCTGCGGACGTCCCAGCCGGCCATATCCGGCAGTGCGACGCGGTCGGACACAATGTCGGCGGCGAGCCTGCCGACCAGGTCGCGCGCGCTGAGGCGGGTGGCCTGGTCGTCCAGGTTCTCCACGCCGAAGAAGGTCAGGCGGCGCGGCAGGAGCACCTCGCCTTTCTCGGCCGCCACGACGCTGCGGGCGTAGCTGGCGTACTCGTCGAGGGTGTCGAAGTGCAGCCGGCCGACGGCGTGCTGGATGTCGAGGTCGTACTGGAACTCGAAGGGGATCTCCTCGGGACTGGCGACGATCAGGAGGTAGTACGGGACGCGGTCCGGGTCCACGGGGCCGGGGCCGCCGCCGCGCTCGGCCACCCACTCGGCGGCGCGCTGGTCCTTGCGCGCACCCTCGTGCTGGTGGTAGACCTGGAAGCGGCGGCTGCCGTGGCCCACCTGCTCGCGGCGCAGGTCAAGCAGGGGCCGGAGCGCGTCGATCAGCGGCAGCGCATCGACAAAGCGGGGGAAGACGACCCCCCACCCCGCCTCGGCGAGGACGTCGGGCCTGATGCCAGCCATCACTCCCAGGACCTGCCCCTGGTTGGACTGCTCGCGGCGTCGCCGGAGGGCGTCGAGGCGCTCGGGGTCAAGCGGCTTGCCCTCGGCGATACCGGCCACGTCGTGCGGGGTGAGCGGCGGCAGCAGGTAGTCGCCGCGCTCGACGTCCACGCCGTTGAAGACAAGGTGGTCGGTGCTGTCGTTCTCGGTGGTCATCGTTGGGTCTCGCTCCCGTTGCTACACGTCCTGCGCCTACCCCGCGTGGTCACCCGGGTGGCGGAGCACCAGCGCGGCCACGCGCAGCCACTGCTCCCACTCGGCACGGCCCACCTCGATCTCGAAGATGACGGGCTCGTTGATCTCTGCACGTATGGTGTTCTCTCGTCGGGGTCGGCCGCTTGCAGCGCACCAGGGTGCGGCGAGGCTGGAACGGCCGGCAGCGGAGCTTCCTCGAAGACTCAACGTGCGATGGGTGGTCGTTTCGCCACGGGGAGCGCAGGGGCACGGTTGCGACCGGCGCACGCGTATTATCGCCCACGAGTCAAGTGCGGGCGAGGGCCGCGTTGACGCCTCCCGAGGCCTGTGCTACCCTCATAGTCCCAAGCGCAGGAGAAGGAGAACAACCATGCCCGACGTGCCGCACGCCGAAGGTGTTCCCGAGGGGATCGTCGATGCCCACGTCCACCTGTGGGACCCGCGCCGCTTCCGCATGACCTGGCTCGACGGAGTGGAGCTGCTGGACCAGCCCTACGGCCCAGAAGAGTACCGCGCGCATACGGCGGGGCTCGAGATCGCCGCGATGGTCTACCTCGAGGTGGGGGTCGAGCCAGCCTACGCGCTGCTCGAGGCGCGCCACGTGGCGGAGCTGGCAGCGACTGAGCCGCGCATCCGCGCGATTGTGGCCCACGCGCCCGTCGAGCACGGCGACGTCGTGCGCTCGTACCTTGAGGCGCTCGTCGCCACCAGCCCGCTCGTGCGCGGGGTGCGCCGCATCACCCAGGGCGAGGCGGACCCGCGCTTCTGCGCGCGGCCCGACTTCGTGCGCGGCGTTCAGATCCTGCCCGAGTACGGGCTCTCGTTCGACATCTGCATCTATCACCACCAGCTCGAAGGGGCGATCGAGCTTGTGCGACGCTGCCCCGGCACCAGCTTCATGCTGGACCACATCGCCAAGCCGGATATCAAGGGCCGCGCGCTGGACCCGTGGCGCGCCCACATCCGCGAGCTGGCCGCGCTGCCGAACGTGGTGTGCAAGCTGAGCGGCATGGTCACCGAGGCCGACCACCAGGGGTGGCAGCCCGAGGACCTGCGGCCGTACGTCGAGCACGTGCTAGCGTGCTTCGGCGAGGACCGCGTCTGCTTCGGCGGCGACTGGCCGGTGGCGCTGCTGGCCTCGCCGTACCGCCGCTGGGCCGAGACGCTCGCCGCGCTGACCCAGGGCCTCTCGCCCGAGGCCAAGCGGAAGCTGTGGTCGGAGAACGCCGGGCGGTTCTATCGGTTCTGACGAACGACGAACGACGAACGACGGCCCTCAGGAGTACATCATGATCGACCCTCGCATACGCAGCTACGTGGACGAGAACGCCGCACGCTTTCTCGACGAGCTCACGGAGCTCGTGGCCATCCCCAGCATCAGCACGCTCTCCGAGCACCGCGCCGACTGCCGCCGCGCGGCGGAGTGGCTCGTGGCGCAGCTACGCGAGCGCGCCGGCATGCAGGCCGAGGTAGTGGACACCCCCGGCCACCCGCTGGTGTACGGCGAGTGGCTCGGCGCACCCGGCAGGCCTACCGTCCTGATCTACGGCCACTACGACGTCCAGCCGGTTGACCCGATCGCGCTCTGGCGCACGCCGCCGTTCGAGCCGACGGTGGAGGGCGACAATCTGCGCGGCCGCGGCGCCGTGGACGACAAAGGGCCGACCTTCGCCACCCTCAAGGCGCTGGAGGCCCTGCGCGCGCTCGACGGCGCGCTGCCCGTGAACGTCAAGGTGCTGATCGAGGGCGAGGAGGAGTCGGGTGGGGAGTCAATCGCCGCCTATGTGCGCGCCAACCCCGAGCGGCTGCGCGCCGACTGCGCCCTGGTGCTCGACACCGGCATGGAGACCCCCGGCACGCCGACGATCACCCATGCGCTGCGCGGCATCACCTACACCGAGATCGTGGCGCGGGGTGCGGCGCACGACCTGCACTCCGGCTCCTACGGCGGCATCGGCCCGAACCCGATCCAGGCGCTCGCCTGGGTGCTGGCGGACCTCAAGGGGCGCGATGGGCGGATCAACATCCCCGGGCTGTACGAGCTGATGCGCCCGCTGAGCGATGAGGAGCGCGCCATCCTGGAGCGCCAGTCCGAGGCACGCACGCCGGTGCTGCTGGAGGCCGCCGGCCTGAGCGAGCTCCCCGGCGAGGCCGGCTACAGCGTGGTGGAGCGCGCTACCGCCCGCCCGACCCTGGAGGTCCACGGGATCGCGGGCGGCTTCACCGGCGAGGGTGGCAAGACGGTGATCCCGGCCGAGGCGCTGGCGAAGGTCAGCCTGCGGCTGGTGCCGGGGCAGGACCCGGCGATCGTGCTGGAGCTGCTGCAGCGGCGGGTGGCCGAGCTGGCCCCGCCCGGCATCACGCTCGAGGTGCGTGACCTGCACGGCGGGGACGCAGTGCTGCTGCCGATCGACTCGCCGGTGCTGGACGTGGCGGCGTCGGCGCTCGCGGACGAGTTCGGCCAGCCGACTGAGCTGGTGCGCTCGGGCGGCTCCATCCCCGTGGTGGCGCTGTTCGACGCGGTACTCGGCGCGCCTGCGGTGATGATGGGCTTCGGCCTGCCGGACGACAACGTGCACGCGCCGAACGAGAAGTTCTACCTGCCGAACTTCTACGCGGCCATCCGCAGCGTGGCGTCATTCCTGCAGCGGCTGGGGGCGGAACGCTGAACGCTGAACGCTGAACGCTGAAGGAGGTCGCATGGCATCGGCGTACGACGTGGTGGTCTGCGGCGCGGGGATCGCGGGGGTGGCCGCCGCGTGGGCGCTGGCCGAGCGGGGCGCGCGCGTGCTGCTGGTGGACGAGCGCCCGCCGCTCTCACTCACCAGCGACAAGTCGACCGAGTGCTACCGCAACCTGTGGCCGGGCCCGGGCGACGCGATGGTGCGGCTGATGAACCGCAGCATCGACCTGCTCGAGCAGCTGGCCGATGAGAGCGACAACGTCTTCGGCCTGAACCGCCGCGGCTACCTCTACGCCACCGCCGACCCGGCCGGCCCGGCACTGCTCCGCGCCGCCGCCGAGAAGTCATGCGTGCTCGGGGCCGGCGAGCTGCGGGTCCACGGTGGCGACCAAAGACGAAAGGCCGAGGTCGGACGGGAGCTGGCGCTCGGCCAGGTCGTCGTGCCAGTCGTCGGTCGTCGGTCTTCGGTTGTCGGCTACGTGCCCGCACCGGCCCACGGGTACCGCGGCCAGCCCGACGGCGCCGACCTGCTCCTCGACAGGGCGCTCATCCGCCGCCACTTCCCTTATCTCTCCGAGCGCGTCACGGCCGTGCTCCACGCGCGGCGCTGTGGCTGGCTCAGCGCTCAGCAGCTCGGGACCTACCTGCTCGAGCGCGCACGGGCGGTGGGCGCCTGCCTGGCACTCGCGCGGGTCGAGGAAGTTGACGTAACGAACGGCAGTGTAGCCGGCGTACGATTGCGCGGGGCGGAGGATGTGCGGGCGGGCTGCTTCGTGAATGCCGCCGGGCCACTGCTGCGCGAGGTGGGGCGCATGCTCGGCCTGGAGCTGCCGGTGTACTCCGAGCGCCACCGCAAGCTGGCCTTCGAGGACCGGCTGGGAGTGGTGCCGCGCGACGCGCCGATGCTGATCTGGGCCGACCCGGTGGAACTGTCCTGGAGCGATGAGGAGCGCGCCCTGCTGGCCGAGGCGCCTGAGACGCACCACCTGCTGGGGCGGCTCCCGGCGGGGGCGCACACGCGGCCCGAGGGGCACGGCGCGAGCCAGTGGCTGCTGGCGCTGTGGGCATACGACGCTGAGCCGGTGGACGAGGTCTTCCCGCTGCCGGCCGACGAGCAGTTCGCTGAGGTGGCGCTGCGCGGCGTAGCCGAGATGATCCCCGGGCTGCGCGCGTACGTCGAGCGCCCACCGCGACCGGTGCTCGACGGTGGCTACTACACCAAGACGCGGGAGAACCGGCCGCTGGTGGGGCCGCTTGAGGTGCGCGGCGCCTACATTCTGGGGGCGCTCTCGGGGTACGGCGTGATGGCGGCCTGCGGCGCGGCCGATCTTCTGGCGGCACATGTCACTGGCGGCCCGCTGCCGAGCTATGCGGCGGCACTCAGCCCGGCGCGCTACCGAGACCCGGCGTACCAGGCGCTGCTGGAGGACTGGGGGGAGACGGGGCAGCTTTGAGCAGCGTTCAGCGCTCAGAGAATAAGCGCCATGACCGCGCGCAGCTCATCGAACATGAACGGCTTCTGGATGAAGCCCGCCACGCCGCGCCCCTCCATGCGCTTGTTGATCTCCGCCACGTTGTAACCGCTCATCAGCAGCACCGGCACGCGATCATCGATCCGCCGCAGCTCCGCCAGCACCGCGTCGCCGCGCATCCCCGGCATCACGAGGTCGAGCAGCACGCAGCTCAGCTCGGGGCTGCGCCCGCGGAAGAGCTCGATGCCCTCCTCGCCATCGTGTGCCTCGATCACCGTGTAGCCGAGCATCTGGAGCATGACGCGGGTCACATCGCGCACGCTGCTATCGTCGTCGATCAGCAGCGCGAGGTGGGGTGCCTCCTGCGTCTCGTGCCGCTCGAGGGGCTGTGCCTGAGCGGATGCGTTTCCGCCGGTCTCGCGCGCCTGCGGGTGGGTCTCCGCGGCGCCGCGCGCCCCCTCCAGCGCCGGCAGCAGCACCGTGACCGTGGTCCCCTGGCTCGGCGCGGTGCGGACGTGCAGAGCGCCGCGGTGAGCCCGCACAATCCCGTGGACCGCGGCGAGCCCGAGGCCGCGCCCGGTAAAGCGGGTGGTGAAGAACGGCTCGAAGATCCGCGCCTGGGTCGTCGCATCCATGCCGGCGCCTGTATCCGTGATCGCGAGCGTCACATACTCTCCCGGTGGCAGGCCTTCCCCTAGCGTGCACTGCGCGAGGAAGGCGGCGTCCACCCGGCGCGCCTCGGTCGCCACTTGAATCGCCCCCGGGCGCTCACCGATCGCTTCGGCGGCGTTACTGATCAGGTTCATCACGACCTGGCGGATCTGCGCCACGTCGGCCTCGATCGCCGGCAGGCGGGCGGCGAGCACATACGTGGGGCTGGCGGCGTGGAGCGTCGAGGCCTTCAGTAGGTAGGCCATCTCCACAATCAGCGTGTTGAGGTCCATCTCCTGAACGATGAAGCGCCCCTTGCCGGCGTAGGCCAGCAGCTGGCTCGTCAGGTCGGCGGCGCGGCGGGCGGCCAGCCCAATCTGCTGCACGTTGACGAGCGCCGGGTGGCCCTCGCCGAGCTGGGCGCGAGCCATGTCGGTGTTGCCGAGCACGGCCATCAGGAGATTATTGAAGTCGTGGGCGAAGCCGCCGGCGAGGACGCCGAGGCTCTCGAGCTTCTGGGCCTCGAGCAGGCGGGCGGAGTCGGCCTCGAAGGAGCCGAGACGCGCGCGCAGCTCGCGCACCTCGCGGATGAGCTCGTCTCGCGATGTGGTCTCGTCGGCGTTCATGGCATCTCGGGAGGCGGGGCCTGATATCTGCGTCAGTGTATCACTCAGGCCGGCGGGTGTCCAGGAGATGCCCCGCGCCCAAGGCGGATCTGCTCTTCGCAGTAGGCGTAGAGCGCGTCGTAGACCCGGAAGCCGGCCTCGCACAGCGCGCGGTCGTCCTCGTGGAGGACCAGCAGGCCGTCGGTCACGGCCTTGAGCCCGGCGCCCTCTGGCCGGCGGTAGGGGCTGGTCTTGATGTCGGCGGTGTTGACGATCTGCCCCAGCAAGACGAGCGCCGGGTCGCCGGTAAGGTCGTAGCGCGCCAGCACTGCCTCAAACGAGGAGACGTCGCCCTTACGGGCGAGCTCGGAGCCGTGCTCGTGGAAGATCGTCGCGCCCAGGCGGGCGGCCTCGGCCTCGAGCTGCGCCCCGGGGACGAAGTGCAGCTCGGCGTCGCGGTCGATGAAGCGGGTGATGAGCCAGGCGCAGCCGATCCGGCCGACGCGCACGCGCTCGCGGGTGATCCAGTGCATACAGATCCTAAGTGTAGTATTCCTGGGGGCAGTAGGCCCCTAGACCCCAGCCTACGGATGTACGGCGGGCAGCCGCTGGTAGATCGCCGTCAGGTCGCGCAGCCGGGCCGCCACGCCCCCATCGAGCGTGCCCTCCAGCAGCCGCCAGGTCCAGTTCGGCGGGCCCACGGTGCCCGGGAGATTCAGGCGCGCCTCGGCCCCCAGGCTCAGCAGGTCCTGCACAGTGGTCATGGCGGTGTCGGCCACGCTCATCCAGCAGACCCGGATGAAATCCCAGGCGACGTCCTCGCCGCTCGTGCCGGTGTAGCGCAGCGCGTCCACCCGCTCGGGCTCGGTCGAGCTGGTGGTGAACCAGCCCACCGACGTATCGTTATCGTGCGTGCCAGTGTAGACCACCGTGGCGCGCGGGTAGGTGTGCGGGAAGAAGCGGTCTCCCTCGCGGCCGTTGAAGGCGAACTGGAAGATACGCATGCCGGGGAAGCCGAACTGCTGCATGAGCGCGTCGAGCCCGGCGCGCGACTCGGCGTTGAAGTCGCCCAGGTCCTCGGCGATGATCGGCAGGCCCGGGCCGAGCGCGGCCTCGACGGCGTGGAACACCGGGGCGCCCTGGCCCTGCACCCAGCGGCCGTTGATCGCCGTCGTCTCGCCGGCGGGGATCTCCCAGTAGTTGTAGAACGCGCGGAAGTGGTCGATCCGCACCACGTCCACCAGCGCCAGCGCCTGCCGGAAGCGGGCGATCCACCAGCCATAGTCGTCGGCGGCCATGGCCTCCCAGCGGTAGAGCGGGTGGCCCCAGAGCTGGCCGGTGGCGCTGAAGTAGTCCGGCGGCACCCCTGACACGCGCGAGGGGCGCAGATCGGCGTCGAAGTGGAACAGGTGCGGCGCGGCCCACACGTCGGCGCTGTCGAGCGCGACATAGATCGGGATGTCGCCGATGATCCGCACGCCGCGCCCGTTGGCGTAGCGCCGCAGGGCGCCCCACTGCTCGGCGAACACCCACTGCCGCCAGCGGATGGCCTCGAGCTCGGGGACCAGCTGGGCTCTCCAGCGCTCGAGGGCAGCCGGCTCGCGCGCGGCGGCCCCTGGCTCCCACTCGCGCCATGCCCGCTGCTCGTGGGCCTGCTTGAGGGCGGTGAAGAGCGCGAAGTCCTCCAGCCACCCCGCGTGCTCGTGGCAGAAGGCCTCGAAGGAGGCGTGCCGCTCGGCGGGGGCCTGGCCGAAGCGTGCGTACGCACGGTCTAGCAGGGCGCCCTTGGCTGCGATCACCGCGCCGTAGTCCACCCGGTCGTCTGGGAGCGCCGGGTAGTCTGCCAGCGCCGCCGCCTCCAGCAGCCCGTCCGCCACCAGACGCTCTGGGCTGATCAGCATCGGATTGCCGGCGAATGCCGAGGTGCCCTGGTAGGGGGAGTCGCCGTAGCCGGTGGGGCTGAGCGGCAGCACCTGCCAGTAGGTCTGGCCAGCCCCCGCCAGGAAATCCACGAATCGGTGCGCCGCATCCCCAAGGTCGCCGATGCCGAAGCGCCCGGGGAGCGACGTCGGGTGCAGCACGATGCCGCTACGTCGCGGGAAGGTCATGTCTCTCTCGCTCTGTGCTTGTGTGGTCTGCTGGGGTGATTGTAGCACGGCCGACGAAGAAGGACAGACGAAGGACGGAGACCAGACGCAAACGCCCAGGCCTTCTTCACTGGTCCCTCGTCTGCCGGCTACAGCTCCTCGCGCACGCCGGACTCCTGGCCCTCGTCCTGGAGGTTGTGGGCGTTCACCTGCTCGCCGAGGCGCAGCTCCTTCAGCTGCGGGTGCATGTCGGTCAGGTCGTCCTGGGGCTGGTAGCCCACCAACAGCCGCGCGTCAGAGATGTCCAGCCGCTTGAAGCGGTTGTCGCTCAGGCCGTTGAAGATCGCGAAGCGGATGTGCTCGGCGTCGATGCAGCGCTCGATCAGCTGATGCAGGTCGCGGCGCGACACGAAGGCATCCATCATGGGGATGCCCTGCTCGCCGCGCGCCACCTCGCGCGGCTGGAACGCGCCGATCCGCAGCGCGATCACCGAGAGCCCCTCCTGCTCGGCCATGTAGCGCCCCAGCGCCTCGCCGAAGCACTTGGTCACGCCGTACAGGTCGCCGGGGTTCACCGGGTCGCTGGTCTTGACCTGGACGTCGGCGGGGTAGCCGGAGACGGCGTGGATCGAGGATGCGTAGATCAGGCGGCGGCAGCCGGCGGCCTTGGCGGCCACCATGGTGTTGTAGGTGCCGACGATGTTAGCGTCGAGCAGGCTGCCCCACGTGGCGCTCGGGCTGGGGTCGGCCGCCAGGTGGAGCACGGTGTCGACGCCGGCGCAGAGCTCCTTCAGGCGCTCCAGGTCGCCGAGCTCCGCCTCGACCACCTCGCCGTAGTCGCGCAGCAGGGCCGCATCCTCGTCGCCCGGCCGCACCATCAGGCGCAGCTGGTAGCGCTGGTGGCCGTGCTCGGCGAAGTAGGAGCCGATGTTGCCCATCGCGCCGGTGACCAGCACGCGCCGCCGCGCCGCGCCGGGCTGAACATCGATCGGGTTGAGGGTGAACGACAGGGTCATGGGTGTATCCTTCATCTGTATTTGTGCGGTCTTGAGGCGCATCTGATGCAAGTGGCGTACCGCCCACGCCGCGCCCTGGATCGATGGTATGCTTGGCGCGCTACCCACCCAGCAGAGAGGACACACCCTATGGCCACCACGCTCGCTCAGAAGCTCCAGCTCAAGCCGGGCCAGACGCTCGTCGCCCTGCACGCGCCCGCCGGGTATGCCGAGGCGCTGGCCGGCCAGCTCGATGGTATCACTGTGACCGACGCGGCCGCAGGTCCGGCCGACGCAGTGCTGACCTTCGTCACGGCTCTGGCCGAGGGGATGCCGCGCCTGGAGGAGGCGGCGGGGGCTGTCCGGCGCGACGGGCTGCTCTGGATGGCGTACCCCAAGGGCTCGTCGGGCATCAAGACCGACGTCAACCGCGACCGGCTGTGGGCGGCGACGAAGGGGAGCGGCTGGCAGCCGGTGCGCCAGGTCGCGCTCGATGATGTCTGGTCGGGGATGCGCTACCGGCCGGAGGAGCTGGTGGGGCGGTAGCCATGATGAGCAGGGCTGAAGGCGGCGCCTCCACGAGCCCGGCGCGGGTGCGCCCGCGCCGGGCTCGTGGAGGCTACCAGCGGATCACGGCGCCGAGGAGGTCCGGCAGCTCGTTGCGGTCGATCGCCCCGTAGAGCGCGGGCGCCTCGGCTGCCTCGACGACGTGCGAGATCGTCTTGCGCCAGGGGAGCGCGCCGCTCGCCATCAGCTTGATCACCGCCCGTCGCGCGGGGGCCAGGCCGTCGTTACAGGGGTAGAAGGTCGTCAGCTCCTTGCCGTGCGGCACCAGGAAGTGGTACGAGATCGGCGCGTTGCCGTAGTTGCCGAGGAAGACGAACGTGCCGCGGTGGCGGCAGAGCTGCAGGGCCGGGTCGAGCTGCGATGGGATGCCGGTGCCCTCGAACACCACGTCGGCCCCTCCCGGCGCGATCGCCCGCACCCGCTCACCCACGTGCTCCGAGGATGCGTCGACCACGTAGTCGACCCCCACCGACCGCGCCAGCTCAAGGCGCGCCGGGCTCACGTCGATCCCGATCGTCACCGCGCCGCGCAGCCCCGCGGCCAGCAGCGCGCCCAGGCCGATCGGCCCCATGCCCTGCACCACCACCACGTCGCCCATCCGCACGCCAGCCATGTTCACGGCGTTGTAGCCCACAGCCGGCATCACGAACATCGAGCTCGTGAGCTCGTCGGCGCCGGGCGGGAGCAGCGCCACGCCCTCGGCCTGCGCCGGGTCGATCACCGCTACGGAGCAGTGGGTGCCGGCCGCGGTGTTCACCCGCGCGCCGCCGCGCTGCATGGGCAGATAGTTGCGCCGGTAGTAGACCGTATCCCCCTCGCGGTAGCCGCGCACCTCCGGCCCGGCCGCCACGACCGTGCCGACCGCCTGGTAGCCGGTGCAGACCGGGAAGGGGCCCCAGTCCAGCTTGCCGCGGATCACGGCGAACTCAGTGCCTACGCTCACGCCCGAGTAGCTCGTCTGTACCAGCATCTCGGTCGGGCGGAGCTCCGGGACAGGGAACTCTTCTAGGGAGAACTGACGGTCCTGCGTGCAGATCAGCGCCTTTGCTGTCGTCATTGTGTGCTCCGCTCTCTACTGGGGCGCCTCCGCGCCGTGAAGGACGACCAGACCCTTGACTACCTCGCCGCGCCCGACCATCGCGAACGCCTCGGGCGCCTCGTCGAGGCCCCAGCGGTGGGTGATGAACCACTCCGGCCGCACCCACCCGCGCGCGAGCAGATCGGCGACCCACGGCAGGCTCAGGTGCTCCTCGACGCGCGCGTTGGACCAGCGTGGGCCGTAGGAGGTGCCGGTGGGGGGCACCCCATAGGCCACCGCAACCCCGTCCGGCGCCAGGGCGCCCTCCAGCCTCGCGGCCAGCGGTGCATCGCCGGTGGCCTCGATCAGCGCGTCGACCGGGCCGCCCGCGACGCGCAGCAGCTGCTCGGCCGGGTCCCCGGCGGTCGTGTCTACCGTCATGTCGGCGCCGACCTGCCGCGCGTGCGCCAGGCGCGCCTCGCGCCGGCCGATCGCCACGACCCGCGCGCCGGCCAGCTTGGCCCACAGGGTGAAGGCCAGCCCGGCGATCCCCGTGCCGGCCACGGCGACGGTGCGCCCGCGCAGGTTCGGCATGTGCCGCAGGACGCTGGCCGTCTCGCTCAGGCTGATTGCCAGCGCCGCGTCCTCGGGCGCCAGGCCGGGGGGCAGCACGATCTGGCGGTCAGCCAGATAGTTACCGACCAGCGACGTGTCGCCATCGGCCGCCATCGCCCGGCCGTCGCGCACCATGCCGTACTCGGCGAAGCCGCCCATGGCGCAGTTGAGCTCGGGGCGCGAGCCGGGCCAGAACGCCACCGGCCGGTTGACCCGGTCGCCGACGTGGTAGGACGTGACGCGCGGGCCGACGGCCACAATGCTGCCGACCGACTCGTGGCCGATCACGAACGGGAACGGCGGCGCCCAGAACATCGTGCCGTCGACCAGCTTGCCGTCGGTGCTGTTGCAGATGCCACAGACCTCCATCTTGACGAGCGCGTCGTAGGGGCCGAGCTCCGGCGGGGCGATCTCGGCGAGCTCGAGCGCGCCGCGCCGGGGGACGATCAGTGCTTTCATGTTCTCCTCGCCTTCGCTTGGCCTCGCTCAGCCCTTGATGCCCGTGAGCGTGATACCCTCGACGAAGGAGCGCTGGGCGAAGCAGAAGACAACCAGGATTGGGATGAGGGCGATGGTCGCGCGAGTCCGCATGCTGCACATCATTGTGCTCCATGGAGTGCTCACTACTAGCTAGGGGCTGGTTCTTGGGTGGCGGCAGTATAGCATACTGGCGGGTGCGGCTAGCGTTCCGCCGCCATCGCAGCGGCGACAGCTGCTCGACCTGCGGCTCATTCGGCGCAGCGGGTGAGAATCAGCGGGGCCCGGCGGCAGTGCCACCGGGCCCCAGTTCAATCTACAATGCGCTCCTACACCGTGGGCTCGGCGGCCGGCCGCAGCAGCTCGACCTCGATCTCGATGGTGATCTCATCGCTCACCAGCCAGCCGCCGGTCTCCAGGGCGACATTCCAGACGATGCCCCACTCTTTGCGGCTGATTGTCGTGCGCGCGCTGAACCCGGCGCTGGTGGTGCCCCACGGGCTCTTCGCCGTGCCGGCGTACTCGACATCCAGCGACACCGGCCGCGTTACGCCGCGGATGGTCAGCTCGCCGTGCAGGCGGCCCCGCGAGGCGCTCCGCTGCTCGAGTCGCGTCCCCGTGAAGGTGATCGACGGGTGCCGCTCGGCGTCCAGGAACTCCTCGGACCGCAGGTGCGCGTCGCGCCGGGCATCGCCGGTAGTGAGGCTGGCCGCGTCGATGGAAACCGCCACCTGCGCGCCCTCCGGGCGCTGCTCATCGGCGGTGACCGTCCCCGAGAAGCGCTCGAAAGAGCCGCGCACGGTCGCGATCGCCATGTGCTTCACGGAGAAGCGGACCGCCGAGTGGGAGGTGTCGATCTGCCAGACGGCCCCTTCGCCTGACATACTCTCCTCCTCGTGTCGCTGCTGGGTGCGCAGCAGCGGGGACTCATCGCCCCAGCGCGGGCCGTACACGACCTCGGCCAGCGGCTTACGCTGTCGCTCGGCCAGCTCGCGGGTCAGCAGCGGCTCAGGCAGACTGCTCGGGCTGCCAAGCCGGCCGATCGCCAGGAACGTCACGGGCGCGTGGTCGGCCGGGATGCCGAACGCCTCCCGGGCCGCGTCGGCGGAGAAGCCGCCCATCTGGTGCACCCATAGGCTGACGTGGCCGGCCTGCACGGTGAGGTGTGCCACCGCCTGACCCACGTCGTAGAGTGCGGAGCCGTTCGGCGCACCGTCCCGCTGGCGCACGAGCCGCGCCACCGTGAGCACGAGCAGCGGCGCGTGCTGGGCCCAGGTGCGGTTGCCCTCGGCCAGGCACTCCACCGCCTTGGCGAAGGCGGCGCTGTCCTCGCGCGGGATCGCGACAAAGCTCCACGGCTGCTCGTTGACCGCCGAGGGGCTCCAGCGGGCGGCCTCGAACAGGCTCAGCACCTGCTCCGCGGGGATTGCGTCGGGCGCGAAGGCGCGCGGGCTCCAGCGGTCGCGCAGCAGCGGGTGGATAGGGTGGGCGGTCGTGGCAGGCTTCTCGATAAGGGTGTCCACGGCTACGGACATCGTCTTCCTCGCCTCTTTGTGCTATACTTATGGAGGTTGCTTACTTTTTACAAGTGAAACCGTATCATACCTGTTCAAGATTGTCAAGTTAGTTGCTTCATAAATAACTCTACGGGGCTACCAGAGCGGAGTGACCAGAAGGTGAGAAGGCGATGCGCTACAGCGAGCACGTCTGCGCGCGCTACCAGCGCGCGGTAGAGATCTTGGGCAAGCGCTGGACGGGGATCATCCTGAGGGTCCTGATAGCGGGGCCGCGGCGGTTCGGCGAGATCGTCGAGCAGATCGGCGTGGTGAGCGACCGGGTGCTGTCCGAGCGGCTGAAGGAGCTGGAGGCGGCGGGGATCGTTGAGCGCCGCGTCCACCCGGAGACGCCGGTGCGGATCGAGTACCTGCTGACCGAGAAGGGGCGGGCGCTGGCGCCGGTCCTGGAGGCGATCGAGCGCTGGAGCCAGGACTGGATCGACGCCGAGGCGGCCCGGCCCGAGGGGTGCGCGGAGAGCGCGAGGACGTGACCCCAGCCACTTGGCAGGGACGTTGCTCGGTCGCCACGTGTGCGCCGCCGATTGGCGCGGCGCGTGGCGACCGAGCGGGGTCACGACCGGGGCGGCGCGGAGGGCGTAGGGCACCCGCGCCACCATTCCCGTAGGCCCTACAGACTGAGCAGGCGCTCCCCCGGCGCATAGCGCGCCAATGCGTCAGGGTCGAGCGCCACCCCGAGCCCCGGCGAGTCGGGGATCGGCAGCATCCCGTCGGCGTCGAGGCGCCACGGCTGGGCGACGATCGCGTCCACGTAGGGCGAGCCGCTGATGTACTCCACCAGATCGGTGTCGGCGAAAGCCGAGGCCAGCTGGAGGTCGGCGGCCAGCCCGACGGCCGTGTTCCAGCCGTGCGGGATGAAGCGCGCGCCGTGCTCCTGCGCCATCCAGCCGATGCGTCGCTCCTCGCTGATGCCGCCCACCTTCGTGACATCCGGCTGCACGATGTCGAAGGCGCCGGCCGCCAGGAAGGGCTGGAACGCCTGGCGCCGCGTGAGCACCTCGCCGCCGGCGATCGGCAGCGGTGCGCTTCGGCGCAGCAGCACGTAGTCGTCGAGCGCGTCGGGGCGCAGCGGCTCCTCGAACCAGGCCACGTCGTAGCTCGCCAGCATCTCGGCGGCGCGCAGCGCCCACTTGTAGCCGTTGCGCCAGAAGGCATCGCTCCCGCCCGCATCCACCATCAGCGCGCACTCGGGGCCAACAGCCTCGCGCGCCGCCCGCACGATCGCCTCGTCCAGCGCGTGGCTCACCCGCCCGAACGGCCCCCACCCCATCTTGAAGGCGCGGAAGCCCTGGGCCTTGATCAGGAGCAGGTGCTCGGCCAGCCGCCCCGGCTCGTCCATCAGCAGCGAGGCGTAGGGCCGCACGCGCTCGCGGTAGCGCCCGCCAAGCAGCCGCCCCACCGGCTGGCCCGTGGCCTGGCCGAGCAGGTCCCAGAGGGCGATGTCGACCCCGCTGATGGCGTGGGTCAGCGACCCGCCGCGGCCGAGCCAGAAGGTGTGCTGGTGCAGCTTCTCGCTCACCCGCTCCGGCTCATCCGCCCGCTCGCCGATCAGCAGCGGCTCGAGCACCGCCAGCGCAGCTTTCACCAGCGCGTCACTCGTGAAGACGCTGCCGACCCCCACCAGCCCCGCGTCGGTGTGGACGGCCACCAGCGTGTGGACGCAGTCGTCGGGGCGCAGCTCGTTGTCCCAGCCGCCCTCCGGGGTGGCGCCGCGCAGGCCGGCGGCGCGGATCTCGCGGATCTTCATAAGAGCCTCCTACCACGTCACGCGGCGCTGCGGCGGCTGGGCGTGCATGTCGCGCCGCTCGGCGATCGGCCACTCGCGCCACTCCCCCACGATCCCCACCAGGCGCGAGACAGCGGCCTCGAAGATCACCCGGCCTTTCTCGGCGCTGGCGGTGCGCGCGTCCCCGTGGACCCCCAGATCCGTCCAGCGGCTCCAGTAGTCGTTCAGGCGCACCGGCTTGTCGTAGGGGCTGTCCGAGCTCATGAACGTGCCCATGACATCGTCGCCCGCGCCGGCCTTATCCATCTGGACCCGCTCGGGGGCCAGGTGCAGGTAGAGCGAGGTCTCGAACTCGTCGGCGTGGGCGATCACGCGTGTGTCGCGCACCCGCTCGAAGGCCTCGAGCGCCAGCGTGATGTAGGTCACGGCCGCGCAGAGCGAGTCCGTCTCCAGCACCGTCTTGCGCGCCACCAGGTCCACCAGCGGCGTGTTGGAGCCGTGGCCGTTGACGAGCAGGATCTTGCGGAAGCCGTGGTAGGCGACGCTCTTGGTGATGTTGAGGCAGAAGGCGATGAACACCTCGGGCTCGATGTGGATGGTGCCGGGGAAGTCGATGTGGTGCAGGTTGAGCCCGTAGGAGATCGGCGGCAGGACGAGGACCTGGTCGGGCAGGCGCCGGCCGACCTCCAGGCAGACGGACTCCGCCAGGAAGACGTCGACGTCCAGCGGCAGGTGGCGGCCGTGCTGCTCGGTGGAGCCGGTGGGCAGTAGCACGACCTTCTGCATGGCGATCGCGTCGTTCATTTCGGCCCAGGTCAGGCGATTGTAGCGGTACTCGGTTGCGGCGCGCATCGTTCCTCCGAACGCTAAGCGGGGCTGCGGGTCGTCCGGTATGGCTTCCTGAAGGCTTGGGTCGCCACAATAGTACGGCGTGTGTCAAGCGTGGTCGCTTGCAGCATCGCGCGAGATCCGGTACACTCGCAGCACTCAAGGACCACCGCACGTATCTTCTTCCGGCCCCGCCCCTTCGCACAGCCACGTGTCCGCGGCGACCGGCGTGCGGCCAGCAGACTGAGGAGACACCATGCGCCTGGAGCACGTCGCCATCAACGTCGCAGAGCCGGACGCGATGGCAAGCTGGTACGTCGCCCACCTGGGGCTGCGCGTTGCCCGCCACATCCCCACGCCGAACCCCACCTACTTCCTGGCTGACGACGCCGGCAGCTTTATCGAGATCTACCGCAACCCCGCCGCTCCCATCCCGGACTACCCCTCGATCGCGCCGCTCATGCTGCACTTCGCCTTCGCGGTGGCGGACATCGAGGTCGAGGTGGCGCGCCTGGTGGCCGCTGGCGCCACCCAGCACGCGCCGATCGACGCCACGCCGGCGGGCGACCGCCTGGTGTTTCTGCGCGACCCGTGGCAGGTGACGATCCAGCTCGTCCAGCGCCGCATCCCCCTGTCGTAGACGCGCGAGCGCCAAGCGGGGGCCTGGGGGCGCAGCCCCCAAAAAACACAACACCACACTGTTCGCGGGTGGCGCGCGAGCGCCACAGCTGACCGAGAGGAACTCCCCATGCGCCTGGAGGGCAAAGTCGCCATCGTGGCCGGCGCCGGCTGGGGCGGGATCGGCGCCGCCATCGCCCACCGCTTCGCGCGCGAGGGGGCGCGCGTGGTGATCAACGCCGACCGCCGCCTCGAGACCCTGGAGGAGACCGCCGCCCGCATCCGCGCCGACGGCGGCGAGGTCGAGCTTGTGCCGGGGGACGTCACTGACCCGGCCGCCTGGGAGGCGATGGTCCGCGCCGCCCGCGAGCGCTTCGGCCGGCTCGACACGCTGGTGCATAACCCGGCCTACGCCGTGATGAAGCGCGCGGGCGACCTGACCGACGAGGAGATCGACCGCAGCCTCGACGTGACACTGCGCGGCCCGCTCCTCTCCGTGCGCCACTGCGCCCCCGAGCTGGCGCGCTCCGGCGGCGGCTCGATCATCTTTATCTCCACCGTCAACGCCACTGTCACCAACCCGCGCTTCGCGATCTACAGCGTCGCCAAGGCCGGCGTCAACGCCCTGGCGCGGAGCGTGGCGCTCGACTACGGCCGCGACGGCATCCGCTGCAATGCGATCGCCCCCGGCCAGATCGTTGGCGAGCGCGAGGCCGCTACCCTTGCCCACAACCCGCTCGAGGACCAGCTCTCGCGCGACTGCTACCCGCTCGGGCGCTACGGCCGCCCCGAGGACGTGGCCGGCGCGGCGCTGTTCCTGGCCTCGGACGACGCCTCCTTCGTGACGGGCGTCGTGCTCACGGTGGACGGCGGGCTCACGCTCCAGTCCCCCGAGGCACTGGTGCGCCCGTCGTTCCGCTCGCGCTGGCGCGATGATATCCTGGCGCCGCGGCCCAGCGACGACACTCCAGAGGCGCCCGACGTCTTCGCGCCCTGACATCCGCTCCGAAGATGGGGAGGTGGAGGGCGAGGCCCTCCAGGCAATCGATGAAGATTGGCTACTGCACCTGGGGCATGCCGACCGTCCCAGTCGACACGATCATCCCGTTCCTCGCCCGCCTCGGCTACGACGGCGTCGAGCTCACCGTGATCCCCGGCTACACCACTGAGCTTACCTCGATGGATGCCGCCGAGCGCCGACGCATCGCGTCCATGCTCAAGGACCACCGCCTCGAGCTGCCCGCCATCGCCGGCCACACCAGCATGGTAGACCGCGACCCCGACGTGGCCCGCGAGCACTGGGCGCGTCTCACCGGCGCCGTAGACCTGGCGACCGAGTGGGCGATCGGCGGCGCGCCCCCGGCGATGGACACGACCGTTGGCGGCACGCCCGAGGACTGGGAGCCGCTCAAGGGGCTGCTGCTCGAGCGCCTGGGCGAGCTCGTGCGCTACGGCGAGCAGCGCGGCGTGGTGATCGCCGTCGAGCCGCACGTCGGCTCGATGCTCGACACCCCCGAGCGCACGCTCGAGCTGCTGGGCGCGATCGACTCGCCGTTTCTCAGGCTGAACTTCGACATCAGCCACTTCAACGTCGTCGGCATCCCCTACGCCGAGTCAGTCGCCGCGCTGGCGCCGCACACCGTCCACACCCACGTCAAGAGCGAGCGCGGCCGCGCCCCGGATCACGAGTTCCTCATCCCCGGCGAGGCCCCGTTCGACTGGGTCGGCTACCTGCACGCCATGCGCGCCGCCGGCTACGACGACTACATCACCGCCGAGGTGAGCATCATGGTGCAGCGCCGCCCCGGGTACGACCCGCTGGCGGCCGCCGAGCTGACCTACGCGACGCTCGACCGCGCCTTCCGGCAGGCGGGCATGCGATGAGGCTCTCCTGCCTGCCGGTCTCGCTGTACGCCGAGTTCGCGGCCGGGCGGCGCACGCTGGGCGACTGGCTCCGGCTGGCGGCCGACCTCGGGCTGAACGGCGCGGACCTGAGCGTGGCGCATGTGGACCGCGCGCCGGCCGCGCTGGACAGCCTCAGGCGCGAGGCGGCCGACGCGGGGGTGCAGATCGTCATGCTCGCCACCTACACCGACTTCACCCAGCCCGACGCGGCCGAGCGCGCCCGCCAGACCGACGACCTGCGCGGCTGGATCGACGCCGCCCATCGGCTCGGGGCGCGCTTCCTGCGCGTCACCGCCGGCCAGGCCCACGCGGGGGTGGCCGAGGAGGAGGGGCTGGCGTGGGCCGCCACTGGGCTCACCGCCTGCCTGGAGGACGCGCGGGCGGCGGGGGTGGCGCTGCTGTACGAAAACCATGTGCGCGGCGCCGTGTGGAGTGCGAACGACTTCACCCAGCCGGCGGCGCGCTTCCTCGAGGTGGCGCGGCGCACGGCCGGGAGCGGCCTCGGCGTCCTGTTCGACACCGCCAACCCGCTGGCGCTGCGCGATGACCCGCTGGCGCTGCTGGAGCAGGTGCGCGAGCGCATCGGCGCGGTGCACCTCAGCGACATCCGGCAGCCGGGCGCGTTCGAGCCGGTGGTGCTCGGCAGCGGCGCGGCCCCGATTGTGCCGGTGCTGCGCAGGCTGGTAGCGAGCGGCTGGGACGGCTGGCTGAGCATCGAGGAGGCCAGCCGCACCGGCGAGGAAGGGCTACGGCGCGCGGTGGCCTATGCAGACCGGGCCTGGGCTGAGGCGGGCGGCCGGTCGCGTGAGATGTAATCCACAGTGCGCCTGGCAAGGTCTTGTCGACAAGCAGGCAGGCTCTGATTGCAGAAAGGTTCACCATATGCCTAACGCGCTCTCCTTCGGCCTCGCCGGCAAGGTTGTGGTCGTCACTGGCGCCGGGCGCGGCATCGGCAAGGCGATCGCCGAGTCCTGCGCCGCCGCCGGCGCCCACCTGGCGCTCGGCAGCCGCACCGTGGACGAGAGCCGCGCCACCGCCGAGACCTGCCGCGCCCTCGGCGTGCGCGCCGAGGCCTGGGAGCTCGACGTGGCCAGCGTCCCCAGCATCAACGCGTTCGTCGCCCAGGCGCTGGAAGCCTTCGGCCGTATCGACGCCCTCGTGAACAACGCCGGCGTCAACGTGCAGAAGGCGGCGGTGGACTACACCGAGCAGGAGTTCGACTACATCACCGACGTCAACCTCAAGGGCGCGTTCTTCATGTCCACCGCCGTTGCGCGCAGCATGATCGCCCGCGGCGGGGGCGGCAGCATCGTCCAGATCACCTCCCAGGTGGGCGTGGTCGGCGGCGCGCTGCGCAGCGTCTACAGCGGCGCGAAGGGTGGCGTCGGCAACCTGACACGCTCGCTGGCCGCCGAGTGGGCGCCGCACCAGATCACCGTCAACTGCGTCGCGCCGACCTTCACGCGCACGCCCATGCTGGAGCAGGCGCTCCAGAACCCAGCCTTCGCCAAGAACCTCGAGAAGGTGCCGATGGGTCGCACCGCCGAGCCCGAGGAGATCGCCGCCGCCGTGGTCTTCCTGGCCTCCGACGCCGCCCGCATGGTCACCGGCCAGACTCTGTGCGTAGACGGCGGCTACACGGCCGTGTGATACGCACGTCGTGAGCCGTGAGTTTTGAGTCGTGAGTCGTGGGGCGTGAGGAGCGTCTCCACCGCACGATGCACCACACACCCTATGCCTGGGAGCGTTCAGCGTTCAGCGTTCAGCGTTCAGCTCTCACAGTGGAGACCCCAATGCCAAAGAAGCTCCGCGCAGCCGTGATCGGCTGCGGCACGATCGCCACCGTCCACCTGCGCGGCTACCTCGACAGCGGCCGCTACGAGATCGTGGCGCTCGCCGATTTGGACGAGGCCGCGATGGCCGAGAAGGACCGCGCGCACGGCATCAGCCCGCGCCACTACACCGACGCCCGCGCCATGCTCGCGGAAGAGCGCCCCGACGTGGTCTCGGTCTGCACCTGGCACGCCGGCCACGCCCCCTGGACGATCGCCGCCGCCGCGCACCGGCCCAAGGCCATCCTGGTGGAGAAGCCGATGGCCGACACCCTAGGCCACGCCGAGCAGATGCTGGTGGCCTGCAACCGCAACGGCGTCAAGCTGGCCATCTCGCACCAGCGCCGCTTCATCCCCTCCTACACCCTGGCGCGCGACCTGATCGCGGCGGGCGCGATCGGGCAGGTGCGGCTGATCCAGAGCTTCGCGGCCGACGGCCTGCCGAACTACAGCACCCACCAGGCCGACATGTACCGCTACCTGCTCAGCGACGTCGAGTGCGACTGGGTAATGGGCAACGTGGAGCGCAAGACCGACCGCTACGAGCGCTCGACGCGCATCGAGGACTGCGCCATCGGCACGTTCCACTTCACCAACGGCGCGGTGGCGCTGCTGCTGAGCGACGTGACCCCCACGGTCTACCAGGGCGCGTGGATCTACGGCACGGACGGGATGATCAACCTCACGACCTATAACCTCCAACTCATGAACCGCGAGACCGGCGGGCGGTGGCAGCTGCACGAGCCGGACGGGCGCTACCACAACCTGGCCGAGCACGGCGACCAGCTCGAGTGGTTCGAGGCCCCCGCCGCACAGATGGCCGAGCTGGCCGACTGGGTCGAGGGCGCGCACGACGACTTCCGCGGCGAGGCGATCAACGGCATGAAGGCGCTCCAGATGATCCACGCGGTCTACGAGTCGGCCCGGCGCCACGAGAAGGTGCTGCTGCCGTTGCAGACGCGCGACAATCCGCTCGACCTGATGGTGGAGTCGGGCCACCTGACGCCCGAGCGCCCCGGCGCCTACGACATCCGCGCCTTCCTGCTGCGCGGCGAGCGCATGACGTCGGACGCCGAGGGGACGAAGTAGCACACACGGAGGAGCAATATGCCCCCTATACCACTCGCGATCGTGGGCTGCGGCGGCATGGGCCACCGCCACCTCTACGGCCTGGCCGAGCTGCGCCGCGCTGGCTGGGAAGACTTCGAGCTGGTCGCCGCCTGCGACCCGGTCACGTCCAACGCCGAGTCGCTCGCCGACCAGGCCGCTGAATTCTTCGACGAGCGCCCGCGTGTCGTCGCCAGCCTCGGCGAGCTTGCCGCGCTCGGCGTGCAGGCGGTGGACATCACCACCACGCCGCGCTCGCACCACGTGGTGGCCGCCGACGCCCTCAGCCACGGCTGGCACGTGATGGTCGAGAAACCGCTCGGGCTGACCGTGCGCGCGGGCAATGTCATCCGCCGCGCCGTGCGCGCGAGCGGGCGCGTGCTGAGCGTTGCCGAGAACTACCGGCGCGACCCGGTCAACCGGCTGGCGAAGGCGCTGATCGACGCGGGCGCGATCGGGACCCCGCGCCTGGCCGTCCACCACGTCGTCGAGGGCTCGGACCAGATGCTGATCTCAGTCTGGCGCCATCAGAAGGACCAGAGCGGCGTACTGATCGACGTCGGCGTACACTTCGCCGACATGCTCGAGTACTTCCTCGGCCCGATCGACGCCGTGTACGCCCAGACCCGCCTGCACGAGCCGGTGCGCCACAACGCGGCGGCCACCGGCGGGCAGGCGCTCGCCAACCCCTCGGGGGTGTACGGCCGCTGGCAGAAGGAGATGCCGGCCACCTTCGCGGCCACTGCCGAGGACGCCGCCTACGGCACGCTCACCTTCCGCAGCGGGGCCGTGGGCCAGTACATCGAGGACCACGCCGGCCACGGCCCGAGCATCTGGGTGCGCCAGATCCACGGCTCGCGCGGGATGCTGAGCCTGCCGGTAGACCGCACCGGCGCGCAGATTACGCTGCACCGTGTGGGTCAGGACGACATAACCGGCGAGGCGCTGCTTGAGCTGGTGCCGGAGTTCCGGCTCGACGAGGTGACGGGCACGCTGTTCGGCGGCGAGCGCCTGGCCGGCTACACCCTGCCGTTCGCTGAGGTGGATCGCAAGCTGCTCGGGATCGAGTACGCCGACTTCGCCGCCGCCATCCGCGGCGAGCACCCGCCCGAGGTAGACGTCGAGCAGGGCGCGCGCTCGGTGGCGATCGCGTACGCGCTGCTCGAGTCGAGCGCAGCGGGCCGGCTAGTGACGGTGGACGAGGTGCTCGACGAGCGCGCTGACGCCTACCAGCGCTCGATCGACGCCGGGATGGGGCTGGTGTGAGCCGAATCCGCATGGCGCAATACGGCACCGGGCACGGCCACGCCGAGGGCAAGCTCCTGGCGCTGCGGAGCAGCCCGGACGTCGAGCTCGCGGGTGTGTACGAGCCTCACCCTGAGCGGCGGCGCGCCTGTGAGCTGGCCGGCGGGGCCTACGCGGGCGTGCGCTGGCTCGAGACAGAGGAGGAGCTGCTGGGCGACCCCGGCATCGTCGCGGTGGCGTCCGAGGGGCGCAACGACGAGAGCCTGGAGCAGACCGAGCGCCTGGTGCGTGCCGGCAAGCACGTCTGGTACGACAAGCCCGCCGGCGCCGATATGGAGCAGTGGCGGCGGGTGGCGGCGCTGGCCGAGGAGCGCGGCCTGGTGATCCAGATGGGCTACATGTTCCGCTACCACCACGGCTTTCGCCAGATCGCGGAGTGGGTGCGCTCCGGGTTGCTCGGCCGGGTCTTCGCCGTGCGCGCGCACATGTCGCGCTGGATCTCCGAGGAGGAGCGCCTGGTGATCGCGTGCCACCCCGGCGGCATCCTGTACGACCTCGGCGGCCATATGATCGATCAGATCGTCCACCTGCTCGGCCGTCCCGAGCGGGTGGACTCCTACCTGCGCCACGACGACGCGCTCGCGCCGGGGTTCGCCGACAACACCCTGGCGGTGCTCAGCTTCCCCGGCGCGCTCGCCACGGTCGACATCGCGGCAATGGAGCCGCTGCCCGCCGCGCGGCGCTTCGAGGTGTACGGGACCGAGGGGAGCGCGATCATGGAGCCGTTCGAGCCAGCCCCACGGCTGCGCCTCTGCCTGCGCGCGGCCGCGGGGGGCTACCAGGCGGGCGAGCAGACGGTGCCGGTTGAGCCGCAGGAGCGCCAGGAGCTCTACGAGCGGGAGCTCGCGGCGCTCGTGGCGGTGCTGCGCGGCGAGCGCCCGCCCGAGCGCACCCCCGCCCACGACCTGATGGTGCAGGAGGTGCTGCTGCGCGCGGCGCCCGGCGCGGGCTGAGCCGCTTCAGCTCACAAGGAGCACACGTGGAGCCAGTCACAGGGGTGGTCGTGGCCGGCGGCGTGAGCCGACGCCTCGGCGAGGACAAGCGCCGGCTGCGGCTGTGGGGCGACGCGGGGCCGACGCTGCTGGAGCACACCGTGGGGGTGCTGCGTCCGCTCTGCGCCGAGGTGGTGGTGGTGCTGAACGACCCCGAGGCCTGGGCCGATCTGCCGGCGCGCCTGACGCCAGACGTCTACCCCGACGCCGGGTCGCTCGGTGGGATCTACGCCGGACTCGCGGCCGCATCGAGCCCCTACGCGCTGGTGGTGGCCGCCGATATGCCGCTGCTGAGCCCCGCCCTGCTGCGGGCGCTCCTGGACCGCCCGCGCGAGTACGACGCGCTGGTGCCACGCTCCCCAGCCCCGGGGTCCACCCGCAACAAGATGGACGTCGAGCCGCTGCACGCGGTCTACAGCCGTCGCTGCCTGGAGCCGCTGCGGGCCACGCTCGACCAGGGCAGACGCCGGATCGTCGAGTTCTTGGCGCTGGTGCGGGTGGAGACGGTCGCGCCCGAGGAGCTGCGCCGCCACGACCCGCACGGCCACGCCTTCCTGAACGTCAACACCCCGCAGGACCTGGAGGCGGTGCGGCGGCTGATCGGGCACGTCGCCTAGGCCTGAGCGCCACAGCGGGCGCGAAAGAGGCGACCGCATGAGCTGGGCCTCCGGCACTTCCTCCGAATACTTCGGTCTGTTCCGCAACTCGGCGCTGGTGAGTGGGGAGCACAAGGCGCGCTTCTGCGCCGATGCGGGCGCCGACAATCTGCTGGTGGCTGCGCTGGCTCCCAATATGACGATCCTGGGCATCCCATCCATCTACTACGGCACTGAGCAGGGGTTTGACGGGAGCGGCGGCAACGAGCGCTACCTGCCCGAGGCGATGTTCGGTGGGCCGTTCGGAGCCTTCCGCAGCCGCGGGCGCCACTTCTTCAACGAGGAGAGCCCGGCCTATCGCATCACGCTGACACCCGCACTGCTCTCGTTCAGCCGCCAGGTGCTTGGAGGCGCGCTCTCGATCCCCGCGGCCGGGGTCTCAGTCCTCGTGCCGACCGATATCCGTCTGCCTGTGCTCCCATTGAGGGTTCGAAGGGGCGAAGCCCCTCGCCGTGGGAGTCCAGAGGGGCCGCGGCCGGCCTCTCTGGGCAGGGAGCCGGGCGCAGCCCCGCAAGCCCCAGACAGCAGGGAGCGGGGCGCAGTCCCCGCAAGCCCAAGACAGCAGGGAGCGGGGCGCAGCCCCCGCCAGCCCGAGACAGCAGGGAGCGGGGCGCAGCCCCCGCAAGCCCAAGACAGCGGGGTGCAGCCCCCGCAGACGCCGGCCATGCTACAATGCGCCTATGACCACCGACTTCGCCGACCTGCTGCGGCGCACCGCCGGCTACGCTGGCCAGATCGCCCACGTCCAGCCCATCCCGCCGCGCCCGGCGCGACTCGCCGACCCCGCCGAGCCGCTGCCCTCGCCGCTCGCCGCTGCCCTCGCCGCCAGGGGCGTCGCCCGGCTCTACGCCCACCAGGCCGCCGCCGTCGACGCCGCCCGCTCCGGCCGCCACGTCGGCGTCGTCACCGCCACCGCCAGCGGCAAGACCCTCTGCTACCAGCTCCCGTCGCTCGAGGCTGCCGTCGAGGACCCCGGCGCCCGCGCGCTGTTCCTCTTCCCCACCAAGGCCCTCGCCCACGACCAGCTCCGCGCGCTCGACGGGCTCCTCTCGCCGCTGAACCAGGCGATCGGCGCCACCTCAGCACTGTTCGCCGCCACGCTCGACGGCGACACGCCCCGCGAGGAGCGCGACCGCATCCGCGCCCGGGCCCAGCTCGTGCTCTCCAACCCCGATATGCTCCACCGCACGCTGCTGCCCGATCACCGTCGCTGGGCAGGGCTCCTCGCCCGGCTGCGCTTCGTCGTTCTTGACGAGGCCCACATCTACCGCGGCGTCTTCGGCACCCACGTCGCACTGGTCGTGCGCCGCCTGCGGCGCGTCTGCGCCCACTACGGCGCCGCGCCGCAGTTCATCCTGTGCTCGGCCACCAGCGCCAACCCGCACGACCACCTCTCGGCCCTGGTGGGCGACGAGGTCCAGGTGATCGACGGCGACGGCGCGCCCCAGGGCGAGCGCACCTTCGTGCTCTGGAACCCGCCGGTGATCGACCGCCCGCGCGGCCGGAGGCGCGAGGGCGAGGCCGGCCAGCGCCGCAGCACCAACGTCGAGACCGCCGGGCTGGTGGCGTCGCTGGTGCGCGCCGGGGTCAAGACTCTGGCCTTCACCCGCACCCGTCGCGGCGCTGAGCTCGTGCTGCGCTACGCCCGCGAGGGGCTCGAGCGCGGGGGAGACGAAGGACCGAGGAACGACCAGGGGCTGGTGGTCGACGGCAGCGCGAGCGTCGAGGTGCAGCCCTCAGCCCTCAGCACTCAGCACTCAGCACTGAGCGCTCAGCACTCCACACCCAGCGCTCAGCACTCCGCGCTGGGCTCCTACCGCGCCGGCTACACGCCCGAGGAGCGCCGCCGCATCGAGCGCGACTTCCTCGAGGGGCGCCTCGCCGGCCTGGTCTCCACCAACGCCCTCGAGCTCGGCGTGGATATCGGCGGCGTCGACGCCGTGGTGATCGGCGGCTTCCCCGGCTCCGTCGCCAGCTCCTGGCAGCAGGCCGGGCGCGCCGGCCGCGCCCAGGGCAAGAGCCTGGCCGTGCTCGTGGCGCAGGACGACCCGCTCGACCAGTTCTACATGCGCCACCCGCAGGAGTTCTTCGCGCGGAGCCACGAGCACGCCCGCGTGGCCCTGGAGAACCCCTACATCCTCTCGGACGAGCTGCGCTGCGCCGCCGCCGAGCTGCCGCTGCACGACGCCGACGAGCTCTGGTTCGGCCCGACCTTCGGCGTCATACGCGACTGGCTGCTGCGCCGCGGCGAGCTCCTGCCGCTCCCCGACGGCCGCCTCGAGTATACGGGCGAGCCCCGCCCCGCCGGGCGCGTCAACATCCGCAGCGCCGAGGGCGGCACGATCGAGCTGCGCGACGTCGAGACCGGGCGGGTGATCGAGCAGGTGTCTGGCAGCCGCGCGCCCTTCGAGGTCTACCCCGGCGCGGTCTACCTGCACCAGGGGGACACCTTCGTGGTGCAGACGCTCGGCGAGCGCCACGCCGACGCGCGCCGCGCCCAGGTGGACTACTACACCCAGACGATCGAGGACACCCAGGTCCGCATCCTCGGCGCGCTCCAGGAGCGCCAGCTCGGCCCTGCCCAGCTCACCCTCGGCAAGGTCGAGGTCACGCGCAGCGTCATCGGCTACCGCCGCAAGCGCCACTACACCGACGAGGTGCTCAGCGAGCACGACCTGCGTCTCCCGCCGCAGACCTTCCGCACCGTCGCGGTCTGGTGGACGGTGACCGAGGAGCTGTGCAAGCGCGTCGAGCAGGTCTGCGACGAGGAGGTGGACGCGCTGCACGCGATGGAGCATGCCTGCATCGGGCTGCTGCCGCTCTTCGCGCAGTGCGACCGCGCCGATATCGGCGGGCTCTCCACCAACCTACACCAGGACACGGGCATGGCCACGGTGTTCGTCTACGATGGGGTGCCTGGCGGGGTGGGGATCGCGCAGGTGGGGTACGAGCAGGCCGAGGGGTGGTGGGCGCAGACGCGCGAGCTGCTCGTGGATTGCCCGTGCCTCGAGGGCTGCCCGGCCTGCGTGCAGTCGCCCAAGTGCGGCAACGGCAACCAGCACCTCTCAAAGATCGGCGCGGCCGCGCTGGCATCGCTGCTGCTGGGACTCGAGCCGCCCGCCAAGACGATGCCTGGAGCGCGCGGGGCCGGTGTGAGCGACACGGCGCTGCTCGAGGACCTGCGCGCCCGCCTCAGCCGCGCCCGCGCCGAGCCCTCGGGGCCACGCCGCGCCGCGCTGCTGGTGGCGCTGCGCTACCGCATCCTGGTAGAGCGCGGTAAGCTCGACGCGCCCAGCCGCGCCGAGGCCGACGCCATCGCGTCCGAGGCCGAGCGGCTCTAGCGCTGCGCGCAAAAGAGGCTGTGCTCTCCCGCACAGCCTCCTGCATCACCCCCAGCTATCGCGTCCCAGATGCCTACACCCCTCACCCCCCGCCCCTCTCCCGCGACAGAGAGAGGGGAGATTGGCCGCAGGTCGGTGCGTCAGGCCCTGGGCCCGGGTGCGAGCGCTACGCGCCGAGCTCGGCCTTCGAGCGCCACTCGGGCGGCGGCTGCATTGTGTCGTCGGGGCGTGGGCCGGTGTCCGTCCAGTCCCCCTGGTTCTCGAGCGTCATCACCGGCTCGATCTCCATGTCGTGGTCGCAGACAATCTGGCACGAGAGGCGCACCTGGCCGAGGAGGCCGCGCTCGGTCAGCTTCGCGTGCTCCGCCGCGGTCATCATCTCGGGCTCGCCGGCTGTGAAGTGCACCCGGCAGGTTGTGCAGCGCGCGTTGCCGCCGCAGCGGTGCCCGATGTGCACGCCCATATCCTCGATCGCGTTCACGAGCCGCGTCCCGGCGGCCACCTCGGCGCTCTGGCCGGCAACTGTGATCCTCGGCATGTCTCTCTCCTCGCGCAGTATGTGTCACGTAGGGTATCACGTATATGGTTCTACGCGCGCGGCGCGAGGTGGGATGGAAGCGGCCGTAGGATGGCGCGAGACGCGGCTTTCGCGCGAGCTCTCGAGCTGAGCGCCCAAACATTGATCACGTTTGCTGGTTGTGCAAAGCGTCCTGACGCCTCAGAGCGTTCAGGGTTCCGCGTTGCGGCCGCGCGGGCGCGCCTACGCTTTTTTCAGCTGCCGCCGCGTGAGCAGCACCACCAGCCCGAAGTAGACCACCGTCAGCGCGGCCAGCCCGAGCCACGTGCTCGCCGCGGGCGGGTGGCCCCGCAGCATCAGCGCCCGGAGCCCGGCGACCCCGTGCGTCATCGGGAGCAGCGCGCTCACCGCAAGCGCCGGCCGCGCAAAGCTCTCCAGCGCGATGAAGAACCCGCTGAAGAAGATCGACAGCAGCAGCGTAATCATGGAGAGCTGGATCGCCTGGCTATCAGACCCCGAGACCGACGAGATCAGGAAGCCCAGCCCCAGCGAGGCCGTGGTCAGGAGCAGCGCCAGGCCCACCAGGTGGAGGGCGCTCCCCAGGATCGGCACCCCCAGCACCGTCATCGCCGCCACCAGCAGCAGCGTCGCCAGCGCGATCAGCAGCGTGTACCCCAGCACTTTTCCAAGCAGTAGCTGGCCCATGCTCACCGGCGCCACGCGGAAGATCTCCAGCGCCCCCATCAGGCGCTCGCGCACCAGCGCCAGCGAGCCGAGCGTCACCGCAGTGTGCTGCACCAGCAGCGCCAGCACCCCGGGCGCGTAGTAGATCACCGCCGCGTAGGCCCCGCCGCGCAGATTGATGTAGCGCTGCTGCACCGGCGAGACGATCACCTCCGGCGAGGTCTGCAGGAACAGGTCGATCAGCTGCTCCAGCCGCAGCATCTCCGCGCTTGCGGCGCGCACCTCGTCCGCCCGCTCCTCCACGCGCGCCCCCAGGATGGCCTCCTCGATCTGATCGACCGCCGCCTCCACCGCCGCGATCTGCCGCCGCAGCTCGGCGATCGTGCCGCGCGCGTCGCCCGCCGAGCTCTCCGCCGGGAGCGCCGCCCCCAGCGCCCCCAGCGCCAGCCGCAGATCCCGCAGCCGCGCTAGCGCCAGGCTCTCCTGCTCCGCCGTCAGCACCCCCTGGAGCTCGTCCAGGATCTCCTGCGCGCTGTCGATCCGGACCTGCACGCCCGCCGCCTCGCGCTGGGCCGTCTGCGTCTGGCGCCGCAGGATCTCCTTGTTGATCTCGTTCACCTGCGCGTAGGCCAGGTACTGGATCCAGCCCTCGTCCAGCGGGTTCGTCGCGTCCGAGAGGAACAGGATCTCGGGGCTCTCGCCGCGCTGTGCCGCGCCGTACGGGTCGGGCGGGAAGACCTGCACCACATCCAGCTGCCCCTCGCGCAGCATCTGCTCGGCGCGCGCCTGGTTCTCGGTGATCAGCCGTAGGTCAAAGTTCAGGCCCGCAAGCTGCCGGATCTCGCGCTCACCCACGCCTGGGATGCCGCCCGGCGGCAGCACGATCGCCGTCCGCAGCACCGGGTTGCTGTTCTGGAAGGCGGCCCCGAAGATGATCAGCACCAGCAGCGGGCCGCCTACCAGGCTGACGATCAGCAGCGGCTGGCGGCGGATCTCGCTCACCTCCTTCCAGTAGAAGGCGGCGGTGCGGGTGAGCCACGGCAGGCGTGAGCGCGGCCGGCGCACGGGTGGGGGTGGTAAGTCGTGCATACAACGCTCAGCCTTCGGTGGTCAGTCGTCGGTGTTCGTCGGTGGTCAGTCGTCGGTGCTCGTCGCTGGTCATCCTTCAGCGTTCATCCTTCAGCGCCTCGTCTCGCTCCATCAGTGTGATGAAGACGTCGTCGTAGGAGGGCTTGTGCTCCTGCGCCCTGTGGACGATGATCTCCAGCGCGTACTCGATCGTGTTGAGGATACCGGGGAGCTGCGCGGCCGCGTCGTCCACGTAGACGTGCAGCAGGTCGTCCCGCTCGGGCATCTGGTGGACACCCCGCACGGCCGGGTGGCGGCGGAGCAGCTCGGCCGCGCGCGCGACGTGGACCGAGTCCATTGTCAGCGCGATCACCTCGCCGCCCAGCGCCGTGCGCCGCAGGCCCTCGGGCGTGTCCACCGCGATCAGCCGCCCGCGCCGCATCACCGCCACGTAGTCGCAGTAGGCCGCCTCGCCCACGTACTGGGTCGTCACGAACAGCGTCCGACCCTGGTCGCGCAGGTTGCGGAAGTATTCCCAGAACCGCCCGCGCAGCACCGGGTCGATCCCCGCCGTGGGCTCGTCGGCGAAGATCAGGTCGGGGTCGTGCATGAGCGCGCCGGCCAGCATCAGCCGCCGCTGCATGCCGCCCGAGAGCTGGCTCCCCAGCCGGTGGTAGGCCTCGGCCATGTCCACGAAGCGCAGCAGGTGGGTGAGCCGCTGCTCGCGCGCCCAGTCCGGCATGCCGTACAGCGCGGCCACAAAGTGGATGTTCTCGGCAACGGTCAGGTTCGGGTAGAGCACGAACTGCTGCGGGATGTAGCCGATCCGCTCGCGGTCCGCCGCGCGGAACGACGCGGGCGCGCGCCCCAGCACCCGCAGCGACCCCTCGTGCGGCGCGTATAGCCCGAGCATCAGGCGCACGGTGGTGGTCTTGCCGCAGCCGCTCGGGCCGATCATGCCGACGATCGACCCGGCCGGCACGCGCATGTTCAGGTCGAACACGCCCGCGCCGGGGCCGAAGCGCAGCGAGACGTCCTGCGCCTCAATCGCCAGCTCTGGCCGGGGCGGTAGGCTCATAGACGCTCGGCGAGGTCGAGCAGCCCCTGGCGCAGCTGCTCCAGGTAGGCGGCCAGCGGCGTGTCGCGCACGGGTAGCTCCAGCGGCAGAGTCGTGTCCAGGGTGATCGTCGTCTTGATCTCAACCGTCTCGTCGATCACCACCGGCGCCTCGAGCTTGATCGGCACGTCGCCGCGGATCGGCACCGGCACGTTGTAGGTGCCGAGCGGCGTTTTGAGCGGCACGGTGAACTCGGTGTCGAGGGTGATGGTGGTGTCGATCGGCACGGTGATCGTCTTGCGGATGGGCACGCTGGCGACCACGGGGATCGGCTGGTTCAGTGGCACGCTGATGCGGATGACGTCGTCGCCGGCGTCGCCGAGGGCCTCGGCCAGGGCCGAGACTTGCCCGCGCGCCGTCTCACGCACCTGGTAGAGCGTGTAGATCGTCGCGGCGTGCAGCGTCAGCGAGAGGGTGAGCAGGAAGGCCAGGATGCGGACCGTGTTGTTGACGGCCGGCGCCGGCGGCTCGTCCAGGCGCGTCATTCGTCGCTCCACGTGCGTAGCCCCCTTCTGTGGTACGATACAGCCGCCGCATTATAGCCGAAAGCCCAGGTGAGACGCATGCAGCCACTTGCGGCTTACCTGCCCACCGCCCGACATGCTAGCCCTCGGCCCGCGCGCCCCGAAGGATCGCCGGCCTCCCGTACAGCTGCCACACCACCCCGTCGATCAGCGCGTCTGAGCGCGCCGCATCCTCAGAGCGCGCCGGGTCGCGGAGCTGCGCCGCAAGCAGCCGTGCCAGCGCCGCCAGCAAGTCATGGATGACGTCGGCCTGTCCTGACGCCAGCCGCGCCTTGGCGAACGCCGGCAGCTCATTCGCCCGCAGCGCCAGGCCCTCGGCCAGCAGCGCGGCGCGCACGGACGGTGGGGTGACGAAGTCGATCCGCGGCACCGGGAGCTGCCGTAGGTAGGCCGGTTTGATGTTGTAGTCGCGGTAGCGCGCGGCGAATACCCGGTTCAGGAGACTTGACCCGAGCAGCGCGCACAGGAAGTGGAGATCGTAGGGGCCGTCGTTAGCGGTGATGTACGAGAAATTGTTGAGCGGGTAGTACGTGCCCGCATCATCTACCGCCGCCACCAGCCGCTGCGGCAGGCTGAGGTTCCGGATGTACTGCACGATGATCTTCGGCACTGCCACGTGCTCACGGCGGTAGCCCGTCAGGTGCGGGCCGTAACGCAGGTATGACCCGCCCCAGATGATCATGTGCCGCCGCACCTCGCCCGCTCCGGTGAGCGCCGGCCGGTGCTCGGGTGTCAGGGCCTCTCGCGCCAGGTGCGCGCTGTTGTCGCCGGTCTTGATGCCGTAGGCCACCCGCGCCACCTCGCCAAGCGGAAGCGAGCACGCGTCGATCGCCGCCAAGGCTGCGCCGGCGACCCCAGTAGCGCCCGCACTAGCAGGCAGGATGCTTGCCTCGGGACAGGCGCTGAGCAGCTGATCCTTCCCACCGCTCGTTGTCTCCCCCGCACGGGCGACCCGCACCACAAGGCTCAGCGGCACGATGCTGCGCGCCGCCGCGAATGTGCCGGGCGGGTGCTCGCGCAGCAGCTCGACCTGTCCCGCAGCCGCTACCGCACGCCGCAGCCCCTCCTGCCGCACCAGCGTGAGCCAGGTGTTCGGCGTCACGAGTCCCACCCGCCCGCCGGGCGCGCAGATCCGTAGCGCCAGCTCGGTGAAGAGCGACGCACTCTCGAGCTCGCCCACGGCCGCCTGGTAGGCGCGTCGCAGCGCCTCGCGATCCCCTGCGAGCCGCGCGCCCCAGGGCGGGTTGCCCAGGACGACGTCGAAGCCCCCGGGGTGGTCACCGGCCCAGTCGACACCGAGCAGGCTCTCCGCGGCCCACAGCCGCCCCTCAGGGAGCATCAGCGGGCTGCCGGGCTCCGAGCAGGTGAGCCACAGCGAGAGCCGCGCCAGGTCGGTGGCCTCGGCGCTCAGGTCCACCCCGAGCAGGCAGCCCTCGGCCACCGCCCGCAGCAGCTCCCTGGTACTCACCGCTCCCCGCCCGCCGCGCTCGGCGTGCCTGGCGATGCAGCGCGCGGCCGAGAGCAGGAAATGGCCCGAGCCCATCGCCGGGTCGCAGACGCGTATATCCAGCGGGTCCGCCCTTCGGCCGCGCTCCTCCAGCGTGCGCCCCACCGTTGCCCACACCAGCTCATCCACCACCGGCTCGGGTGTGTAGTACACTCCCGCGGCCCCGCGCCCCACCCCGCGCGTGAGCCGGAGCCGCCCACCTTCGCCGGTCAGCCGCCGGCCGGCAAGCTCCTCGTGCAGGTCTCCGAGCAGCCGGACAGGGCCCGCACCCCTCGTGAGTGGCCCCAGGTCCGCCAGGAGATCGCGCAGGATCCGATCGCTCAGATCGCAGAGCAGCCGCTGCGTCCCCTCGCCGTCGAGCAGTCCACCTCGTGCGAAGGTCCCTGGCGCGAGCTCCCCGCGCGCCACCCCCGTGAGCAGCCGCTCGACACCGCCCCAGGTCGCGTGGGTAGGCTCCAGCGCGCCCGCGTCATCCGCAAGGAGCCCGTGGTAGGAGGCGAGGCGCAGAAACAGCAGCCGCAGGGCGAGCCGCGCCCCCTCGCTGTAGACTGTGTCGAGCTTCACGCTGGGGGAGGCGGCGGCCAGCTGCTCGCACAGCCGCGTGAGTGAGCCGCGCGGGCTAAGGAGTGACGCGCGGAGCTGTGTCCCGGTATTGTTCATCCGACGCCTGATCCGATGGCGCGCCACGCGACCAACGCAGAGCGCCCGCCGATGCTGCATCAAGTGTACTGCATCGGCGGGCGCCCGTGGCGCCTCAACACCTCAGGACCTCAGCGCTCCCCATCCAGCGGACGCACCGTCACCCCTTCGAATGCCGCGCGGCCCACCTCGGCCAGCATCGCCACGCCGCCGCCTGCCAGCGCGTCCGGCAGGGCCAGCTCGACCGGCCCCTGGCCGTCGACCCAGCCGAGCGCCCGGCCGCCCCGCACCTCTAGCCGCAGCCGGTGCGCCTGCCCCAGCTCCCACTCAAACGGCTGCGATGTGCCGGAGGACTGGTCCTCGACCTGCGCCGTCAGACGCACCGCCTTGCGCCCCTGCGCATCCTGGCCCAGCGTCAGCCCCACGTAGCGCCGCATGCCCTGGACCCGCGCCGCGATCCCGCACGACGTCGCCATGTGCGGCGTCACCTCGGCCGCAAACGCGTAGTCAGTCCACTCGCGCGTGCCGGTCATCAGCAGGCCAACGCCCTCGTTCTGGATCAGGCGGAAGGTCTCGGGGTACCAGCGGTCGTACTGGTCCACACCGTTGACCCAGGCCTGGCGCCACATCTGACCGCCGGCCGCCGGCTTCACGAAGGCCACGTCGGGCGCCCCATCCCAGGTCAGCTCGTCCAGGTAGATCGTGCCACCGTTCGCCGCCTGACCCTCGGCGCGGCGGATCTCGACGCCGACCTGGGCGATCGGCTGGCCTCCCATGTCGGGCACACGCCAGGCGAAGGCGTGGTCAGCCCCAGGCGCCAGCGCCACCTCCGGGCCCGCGGTGGGCGTCAGCGTGTCCTCGCCGTTGTAGGATTGGAGGAACAGCCGCACGGCCAGCGGCCCGGCGTTGCCCGAGTCCGCCTCGACGCGGGCGCACACCGTCTGGCCCGGGTAGAGCGTCGGCGCGGCCAGCAGGGTGTAGCCCGGCATCTCCTGCGCTTCCAACGGCACGAAGGTGGCCGTGGCCGCGCGGGCGGTGCGGGCCCGGCCGAGGCCGCGTGCGCGGAGGGCCAGGCTGCGGCTGCCGCGCGCGCTATGCCCCGCCACATTCTCGATCGTCAGCAGCGGCGACATCCCCGGGCCCTTCGCATCAGCCGAGGCGTCGGCCATGAACCCCTGCACGCTGCCCGGCAGCTCGAAGTGGAAGCGCGCCCCGCCCTTCGGGGCCAGGGGCGGCTGGCCGGCCAGCGCGCGGCCGATGTTCACCACCTCGTACGTCTCGCGCACCGCGTCGGTGATCGCCCGCCCGCCGTCGGCCGTCGGTAGGTACAGCCGGTCGGCCACCGGGCCGCGCCAGTCCGGGCCCGCGTCGATCCCCGCCAGGCCATTCTTGATCCCCAGGATGCAGCCCACGTTGCCCGAGTTGCAGTCGGTGTCCCACCCGGCGGTGTTCGTGATCATCAGCGCCTTCTGGAAGTCGTCCTCGCCGTACAGCAGGCCCATGTGGATCAGCGCGTGGTTCGGCACCATGTGGCAGTTGCCGCCGAAGGTGTCATAGCCGTAGTTCTTGACGATCTGCTCGCGCGTCTGGTGCCAGTCGGGGAACTCGGCGTGCCACTCGCGGATCTCGTCGATCATGCGGTAGATCACCGAGTCCTTCGGGATGAACGTCACCGCGGTGTCGATCAGCTTCTGCAGGTCGCGCTCGACGAAGGCCTGCGCTTCCATGGCGGCGATCACCTGCGCGCCGTAGATCGCCTCGCCGTCGTGGCTGACGCTCGAGGCGCGGCGGGCCAGCTCGGCGGCCAGCTCTGGGTCGCCGGGGGCCACCATCGCCCAGCCGTCGATGAAGATCTGCGAGCCGATCTGCTCGGCCACCACTTTGCCGTTCAGCCCGATCGAGCCGCTGGCCGGTGCATGCACGCCGCTCTTCAGCCGCAGGAAGGCGGTGTGCTCGGTGGAGTTGCCCATCCCGCCCCACCACAGGATCGTGCGTCGCTCGATGATGTAGTTCAGCCAGCTCTGGCCGATCTGGGCCGCGGTAGTATCGCGGCTGTTGCCGTGATCGGGCAGCGCGCGGAGGAAGGTGAACGTGCCCGAGATATCGTCGTCGGTGACGATCAGCGCCACGTTGCGGTGTAGCTGCGCGTCGGTCCAGTCGTTCACGTAGTACCAGACTTCGCCGAGCTGCTGCATGATGCGGTCGTAGGTCCAGCCCTCGAAGGGGCGGCCGAGGTAGACGCCGATGATCTTGCCGAGCACGCCCGCGTAGACCCGCTCGACATAATCGTGTGGTGGCTGCATTGAGAACCTCCATGGTTCAGTGTTCAGAGTTCAGGGTTCAGTGCTCAGCACCCAAGCCTCGCGTCTCGCGCCTCAAGACTCAGCACTCAGCACTCAGCACTCAGCACTCAGCACTCAGCACTCAAGACTACGCCGACTCGCGCACGATCAGCTCGAACGGCATCTCCTCGAGGCGGCCCCCCGCAGGAGCCATGCCGCCCAGCCGGTCGAAGAGAAGCTCCGCCGCGCGCCGTCCAAGGCGGTACGGGAACTGCGCCACCGTCGTCAGCGCTGGCGTCACCATCCGCGCGGCGGGGATATTGTCGAACCCGGCTACGGCCACGTCCTGCGGCACGCGCAGCCCCGCCTCACGCAGCGCCACCATCGCCCCGAGCGCCATCAGGTCGTTCGCGGCGAACACCGCCGTCGGACGCTCAGGCAGCTGGAGCAGCTCGCCCATCGCGCGGTAGCCCCCATCCTCACGGAAGTCGCCGGTGCAGATGAGCCGCTCGTCCACCGCGATACCGTGCTCGCCGAGTGCGGCGCGGTAGCCCAGCACGCGCCCCTCGCGCGGCGGCGTGTCGGCGCTCCCGGCGATCATGCCGATCCGCTGGTGCCCCCGCCCGATCAGGTAGGTGACCGCAGCCCGCGCCGCCGCCGCGTTATCGAAGTACAGGTTGTCCAGCGGGTACGGGCCGCCATGCTTCTGGACCGACTCGAGCCGCACCACCGCAATGCCCACGTCCATCAGCGGCAGCAGCGCCCGCGCCGTCAGCTGGAACAGCACGACGATCACGCCGTCCGCGCGCCCCTGCTGGACCGAGCGCAGTACCTTGCGCTCCTTTTCAGCCGCGCCGTCGGTGTTGTACAGGATCAGATCGTAGCCGTAGTGGTCCGCCACATCCTGAATGCCGCGCGCGAAGGCCGGGTAGACCGGGTTGGCGATGTCCGGAATCACGCAGGCGATCGTCTGAGTCTTGCCGGTCCGCAGCATCTGCGCCGCCCTGTCAGGCACGTACCCCAGCTCCTCAACCGCCGCCAGCACCCGCTGTCGCGTCTCCACCGGCACGGTGATGGTGGCGCTGTTGTTGAGGATCTGAGAGACGGTCGCCTGCGAGACGCCCGCCCGTCGTGCGACGTCAGCCTGTGTCGGCCGGCGCTTGCGCCCGCTGCTGTCGCCCATTGCGCGTTAACTTCACTTGGTAATAGCTATTAGTAATACGTATCTTAGTGCAAGGACTCCAGCTGTCAAGCAGCTGTCACCCTCCGGTGCTATAATGGCCACACCCACCACACTCGAGCCTCCAAACGAGGAGCCTATGCGAATCGGCCTGATCCCGCTCGACGAGCGCCCGGTCAATACCCGCTACCCGCAGATGATCGCTGCGGCCGCCGGCGCCGAGGTGCTGCTCCCGCCGCGCGAGACCCTGAGCGATCTCCGCACACCCGCAAACTGCGCCGCCCTCGCCGACTGGCTGCGCGAGACGGCGCCCACCATGGACGCGCTCATCGCCTGCGTCGAGATGGTCGGCTACGGCGGCCTGATTGCCTCGCGCACCACCGACGACCCGCTCTCCACGGTCCTCGCCCGCCTCGAGGTCCTGCGCGAGGTCAAGGTGCGCCGCCCAACGATGCCGCTGCTGGCCTTCAGCGTGATCACCCGCATCTCGAACGCCGACTACAACCTCGAGGAGCCGCTGTACTGGGATCGCTACGGCACTCGCCTGTATCGCCTCTCTCAGCTCATGGACCGCGCCCGGCAGGGGGAGCAGCTGGCCGATGAGCTCGCCTCGCTGCGCGCCGCCATCCCCCCCGAGCACCAGCATGACTTCCTCCGCCGCCGCCACCGTAATCACGCCGTGAACCTCGCCGCCGTCCACATGCTCGCCGAGGGCGCGTTTGACCTGCTGGTCCTCAGCTCCGACGACACTAGCCCCTACGGCCTCGGCTCGCGTGAGAAGCGCTGGGTTGCCGAGATGGCCGATCGCCTCGGTCTGCTCGACGGTGAGGCTGACGGTGACAAAGCGCAGGCTGGCGCACCAGCAGTGGGTGCTGCCACCGCGGGTGTTCAGCGTCTGCTCATGTACCCCGGCGCTGATGAGGTCGGCTGCGCTCTCCTCGCCCGCCTGCTCAACCAGGCCCACGGCGCCACACCCCGCATGGCGCCGTTCTACGCGGTCCCCGGCGGCGCCGAGATCGTCGCGCCCTATGAGGACGGCCCGGTGCGCGTCACGGTCGAGCGCCAGATCCGGGCCTGTGGCGCGGCCCTCGCCCCCGAGGGGGCCGATGGCGACATCTGGCTGGCGGTGAACCCGCCCGTGCCGCGCCGCAGTGAGTGGGCGCCGGAGCACGCCGACCAGGAGCGCAGCGAGCGCACGCCGCACCTCCGCATGCTGGCCGCGCAGATCCGCCGCCGCCAGGACAATGGGCGCCCGGTAGTGCTCGCCGATGTAGCCTACCCCAACGGCGCGGACCCGGCGCTGATCGATGCGGTCAGCCGTGTGGTGCGGCTCCCGGCCCTGGCGGCCTACGGCGCCTGGAATACGGCCGGCAATACGATCGGTACGGCGCTCACCCAGGGGTGCGCCGCGCTCCTGGCACGCACCGAGGAAGGTCGCGCCGCCCAGGAGCACTTCCTGCTGCACCGGTTCGTGGAGGACTGGGGCTACCAGCAGGTGGTGCGCCGCGAGGCGCGCGATTGGCTCCTGCAGACGGTCGGGCGGGACGACCCGCTGCCCGAGGAGCTCGACGCCACCCGGGCCTTCATCGAGCCGCGCCTGAGCGCGCTGATCGATGAGCTTCCCGGGTTCGCCGGCCGCTGGCGCATCGCTCCCGGGAGCACCCGCCTCCCCTGGCGCCGGCTGTTCGAGGTGGACTTCGACCTTGAGCGCACCGAGGCACTATGACAGATCGATCGCTCTCGTGTGACGTTGCGGTGATTGGCGGGGGGCTGGGTGGGGTGGCGGCTGCCCTCGCCGCCTGTGAGGCCGGGGCATCTGTCGTGCTCGCCGAAAGCACCGACTGGCTCGGCGGGCAGGCGACGAGCCAGGGAGTCTCGGCCCTCGATGAGCACCGCTTCATCGAGCGGTTCGGCGCTACCCGCGGCTACGCTGCCCTTCGCGCGGGGATCCGCGCCCGCTACCGCTCGCGCTTCGGCGTGCACGCGATGCCCGACGGTAGCTCCCTCAACCCGGGCAACGCCTGGGTCAGCGGCCTCTGCTTCGAGCCCCGCGTCGCGCTCGCGGTGATCGAGGAGCTCCTCGCGCCGCACGTCTCCTCAGGCCGCCTCCGTCTCCTGCTCGGGCACGCCCCGGTCAGCGCGGTGGTCGAAGGCGACATAATACGTTCGGTGAACGTAGCCCCGGTATCCTCGCACGCCTCGCCGGCTGGAGGCGAGGTGTCGGTGATCAGCGCGAAGCTCTTCCTTGACGCCACCGAGCTCGGCGACCTGCTCCCGCTCGTGGGGGCCGGGTACGTCACGGGCGCCGAGGCGCGCGGGGATACCGGTGAGGCCGGCGCCCCCGAGGTGGCTCGCCCCGGTGAGGTCCAGGGCTTCACCTTCTGCTTCGCCGTCGAACACCGCCCCGGTGAGGACCACACTATCCCCAGGCCCCCCGGCTATGAGGAGCTGCGCGACCGCCAGCCGTTCACGCTGACGCTCGAGGGCTGGGACGGCGTGCCGCGCCCGTTCAAGGTCTTCGCACACAGCGATACTGGCCTGCCGCCCTTCTGGACCTACCGCCGTCTGGTCGACGGCGCGCTCCTCGACGCGTCGGGTGCAACCCGCGACGTCGCGCTGATCAACTGGAACAGCAACGACTACCACCACGCAAGTGTGATCGACGTCTCACCCGCCGAGCGTGAGCGCGCCCTCGATGAGGCGAAGCGCCTCTCGCTCGCCTTCCTCCACTGGCTCCAGACCGAGGTCCCGCGTGATGACGGGGCGGGCCATGGCTACCCCGGGCTCCGGCTCCTCCCTGAGGTGATGGGTACCGAGGATGGTCTCTCGAAGCACCCCTACGTGCGGGAGTCGCGCCGCATCCTGGCGCTCCGGCGCGTCGTCGCCGAGGAGATCCTGGCCGAGGGGCGGGACTGCGCCCGAGCCGCGCACTTCGCCGACTCGGTCGGGGTGGGGTGGTACTTCATGGACTTGCACCCGGCGGTCGGCAACCCGCACAGTATGTTCGCGCCGACGCTGCCCTTCCAGATCCCGCTCGGCGCACTCGTCCCCCGTCGCGTGCACAACCTGCTCGCCGCCTGTAAGAATATCGGCGTGACGCACCTGACGAACGGCTCCTACCGCCTTCACCCGGTCGAGTGGAACATCGGCGAGTCGGCTGGCGCGCTCGCGGCGCTCTGCTGTGCTCAGGGGCTCACCCCACACGATGTCGCTGGTGATAAGCGGCTCCTGCTCGACTTCCAGCGCCGGCTGCTTGCCCGCGGTGTCCCGCTCGCCTGGGCCATCGATATCCCCGAGGATCACCCCGCCTATGTCGCCACCCAGCTCCTGCTCGTCCGTGGCGCTATTCTTCATGGGACGCCGCGTTTTGAGCGCCTCGAGATTCTGCCTGAGGAGCCATTGACGGGCGCGGAGGCGACCGCGTTCCTGCGCGCCCTCGTGGATCTGCATGACATACGTTACAAGTCGACCCCGGTAGCCTGGGAGCAGCAGCCCGAAGCGATCACCACGCGCGATGTGTGGGAGGAGCTCATCCAGCAGCTCGGCAGGCCTTTGCCCACCCTCAGCGACCAGCCGACCTGGGGTGAGCTCTGTGCGGCGCTCGCATAACCCGGCGCGTGCAGAGCAGCTGCCAGAGCAAGCACTTCTACCACATCCCGAAATCCCTGCCAGGTCGATCGGTTGCAGTCAACCTCGCAGCAGGGGTCTTAGCTCATCCGCCACGCGCTCCAGCGGTACCGCGCTACGCTCCGTGCGGCACAGGATGATTGCGCCCTCAATCGCGGCGATGATCAGGCCTGCAAGGCCCGTTGCCTGTTCCGGCCTCCACCCGCCTGCCACCAGCTTCTCCGCGAACACGCCCTGCCAGGAGCGGTACGCCTCACGGCACGCCGCGCGCAGACGTTCGCTCACCGCCGAGGTCTCAAGTGCCACGGTTGCGATCGGCCCGCCGCCCTGGCAGTTCGTCGCCTCCACCGCCCGCGCCATCATCCGCAGGAACCCATCGATCGCCTCAGCCGGGTCCTCCGTCACGGCGAGGTTCACGCGGATGTGGTCGGCGATCGTCGCGCTTACACGCTCGATCACCTCGACCGTCAGCCCCTCCTTTCCGTCGGGGAAGTAGTAGTAAAGCGAGCCCTTCGGCGCACCGCTCTCTGCGACGATCTGGTTGAGCCCGGTAGCGAAGTAACCCTGCGTCTCTAGCAGCCGGGCTGTTGTCTCGATGAACGCCTCGCGCGTCGATGCCATCCCCGCTCCTTTCCGTTGCCTGGACAGCATAACGACTGGTCTACATACCTGTCAACCTCCTCTCCCCGCGACCCCACGCCATCAGCGCGCGGTAGATCGTCAGGAACAGCACGCTGCCGCTGCTCGTCCAGTAGATCGCGCCTGCCCAGCCGCTCCCGCTGTCGCTGCCGCTGGTAATCCCGTGGAGCAGCGCTAGCGCAAAGACGCCGAAGCTGATGATGTGGATCGCTCGCCAGGCTGCCCGCCCGATCTGCTCCCGGACGTAGAAGCTCAGCGCTACGGCCGCCAGCCCGTAGAAACCGATCTGGCCAAGGCCTACCCACAGCCGCTCGTAGGCGCCGCCGAATGGCGTGAGTACCTCGCCGAGCGTAAACCCGATGTAGCGGTCGCCGAGCAACACGAGCGCGTGCAGCAGGCTGAACGCGAGCCCGAGTAGGCTTGTGTGCTGGTGGACATCGTAGGCGGTCGGGCCGCCAGGCCATAGTCGCGCGGTCTTACTTGTCATAAGTAAACCAAAGATCATTGCTACCCACAGCAGCCCGTACGCGACAAAGGCGCTGCTGCGCGAAAGGTACCAGTAGGCTTTCGGCTCCGGTCCGATCAACGATACGGTCAAGGCAGGGGCCCACGCCGGCAAGAGAACTGTGGAGGCGACCGCCCCGCCCGTCACTCCCAGGAGCACTATCAGCAGCATCTCCAGCGGCATCGCTCCCTGCCCGTCTATCGCACCCACGCCGGCTACCGGCTCGGGAACACGTGCTCTGCCCTCTACTGCTCGCCCCGCGTTCCTCGCTCGTATGACTTCAAGTCGTGCCTGCTTGTCACTGCTCATCCGCACACCTCCCAGCCAACTCGTCGCTCCAGCGGTAGCTTGCGATCCGCCTGCTCGTAAGCACGTCGCCATTCGCGCGCACCACCAGCGCCGCAAACGACGCTCGCTCCTCGATCCACGCCATCCCCTCCTCCGCCCCTCGCAGCAGCACCACCTTTGCCGCAACCTCAGCGTCCAGCGCGCTCGGGCCAACCACTGTCGCGCTCAAGACGTCGGTTCTCGCCGGCCGTCCGGTGCGCGGATCAATGATGTGGTGCTGCCACTCGCCACCGCGCCGCCAGCGGCGCTGGTCTCGTCCTGATGTGGCGACTCCGCCCTGGCCTATCAGTAGGAGCGCCAGCTCGTGGTCCGGCGCCCTGGGATCAGCCACGGCGATTGGCCAGAGCGACCCGTCGCTCATCGGGCCGCTGATGGCAATATCTCCCCCGGCATCGACGAGCGCCGGTCCTGCTGCCGCGAGGCGCAACACAGCCCGATCTGCTGCCCAGCCCTTCGCCGTGCCCCCCAGATCGATCCGAACACCGGCTGGGAGACGTACATGCCGTCGCCCAGCGTCGAGATAGATACCGCGCCAGTCCGGCACGACCACGTCGCTCTCCATCTCGCCGTCCAGGAGCGCTATCGTCTCGAAGCTGCGGCCGTACCCCGCCGCCTCTAGTGCGCCAAGCACTGTCGGCACGACCAGCCCCTCACTCCAGCGCGCGGCCTCCAGCGCTGCTCCCAGCGCCAGCGTCAGCTCCGCACTTATGGGGCGTACGTGTTCCGCATCTCCGCCGTTCAGCTGGCTCAGCTCGCTGTCCGGCTGGAAACGACTCAGCGCCCGCTCCCAGCCCGCGAACCATCCTCGTACATCATCGGCCGCCGCGGCTGCCCGATAGTCCACGCTATCCACGATCGCTGTGATACCGCAGCTCATTGCTCGAAATGACCGTCGCTCCATCGCGCTCACCGCGACGAGCGGGTGGTAGCGAGCGCGGCCGGCCGTGTGACGGGGAGGGTCACCTGCCGCAGTGTCGATACCCTGCCGGCTACTGCCCCTTGCGCGAGGCTGGCCTGTGCCGTGTATGCAGCCGCCTCCCCCTGTGTGCTGTTCGCTATCGCACCCCAGCCCCCAAGGGTCGCCGCGAATGCGGCCGCGCTGATCATGAGCCTGAGCGCTTCTCCCCCATCTCTCCGTTTAGTCATTGTGCTCACCCCTGTGCTCCGCACGCTCCTCGTACTCCTCGTGCCCCTCGTCGTCTTCCTCGTGCTCGTGCCACCCGCCGTCGCGCGGCGTGGCCCCTGTGTACGTCTGCCCACCGCTGATCACCGCGCCGGTCGTGGCGTCCACGTACACCATGCCCGCATTCAGCGCCACCTCGTACGCTGGCGTGCCGTCGACGCTCACAAGCTCGGGCGCTCGCAGCAGCGCAGCGCCAGGCGCTGCGCCCAGCGCTGCGCTCGTTGCCTGCTCTGCCGTCACCGGGTAGGCCGTTGCAGGCTGCTCGGCCGCTGCGCCTGGCGTTGGTGTGGCGGCGTCTGGCGCTGCGCTCTCGGTCACGCCCGCCGAGGCCTTCTCCTGGCTTAGACGTCCGACGATCCCGCCGGTCATCACGAGCGCGAAGGCCGTCAGGGCCGCCGCGGCCGTCAGTGCTACTCGCTGGTTCATGCGCGTCCTCTCTGTCTCAGTCCGATCTCTTCATCGGACACCTCCAGTGTAGGGCGCGATACTTGTGATTTCTTTGGAGCGAGTGTCGAATACTCCAAGCTATTTCCAAGATTCCGGCGCACACCCGCGCGCACTGCGTCCAGGCAGCGTTACGGTGCTGCGCGACACGTCTCACGGAGGAATCATCCGCATCGATGTGCGCCGTGGGGGGCAGTGGGCGAACATCAGTGTTACTGATAGCGGCGCCGGCATTGCGCCCGAGGATCGGCTGCGCAAGTCACCTTGGGGTAGGAACACGCCGTGACGGTGGCGCTGACGTGTCTGTAGCTCTTGTAGCACAGGGCGGAGGGGAAACAGGCCAGGAAGAGAGAGAGAGGTAGGAGGAGGGGCGAACGGGTCGTTCTTTAATTTAACATTACATTTCTAATGTTAAATTAAAACCGGAGTAAAACAGGTGCGCCCTCAAGCCGTAGGCCTCAAGCCTCACGACACAAGAACTCCCGCACCATTGCGTGGAACGCCTCGGGCTGCTCGAACATCGGCACGTGTCCGCAGCGCTCGAGCACCTCAGCCTTCGCCTGCGGGAGAAGCCCCGCCACCGCCGCGCTCGTGTCCGGCGGCGCCACGCGGTCCTGGCGCCCTGTGATCAGTAGCGTCGGCGCGCTGATTGCGCTGAGCCCCGCAGTGATCGCCGGGTCTCCTACGCTCGCCAGGCACGCCAGGTGCGCCCGCAGGTCCATGCTTGCCAGGTCAGACAGGCCCTCGTGGATCAGCGCCTGCTCAGCGGGGGCCTGCTCCAGAAACCACGCGCTCAGAAGCTGCGGCAGGGGCGACGCGCTCATCACACCCGCCATGACAGGCTGGACGCTGTTGAGGATCGGGGCCGTTATGTTGAGCCAGGGATACCACAGGCTCAGCCCGAGCGCCGCCGGTCGCTGCAAGAGCTCCAGCAGCGACCGGCCCATCTCATCAGCCAGCAGCCCAAACGAGACAAGCACGACTCGCCGCACCTGTTCCGGTGCGCGAGCGGCCACGAGCGCGGCAACGCTCGCGCCGAAGGAGTGCGCCGCCAGGTCGAACTGCGTGAGTCCTTCAACCTCGGCGAACTCCAGCACCACTTCGGCCAATCGCTCGGCCGTTGCCGGTGTGCTCAGCGCCTGCGTCCCATTGAAGCCTGGAAAGTCCAGCGCATACATCGTCCGCGTGTCCGCGAGCGCCGCGAGCGTCGGCAGCCAGTAGCGTGAAGAGCCTCCCCAGCCGTGGAGCAGCACCAGTGGCGGACCATCGCCCGTGCGGATATACTGAACAGGCCCCACCTCAAGTGTGACTGTGTGCAGCAGATGTTTTATGTCCACCTGTCCCTCCCACCTACACGCCCGTTGCTGAGTATAGCACCGCGGCCGTTGAGGTGCACCTGGGCTGCGCTGCATGCAACAAAAAGACGGGAGCGCGGCATTGCCGCGCCCCCGTACCAGACATCTATTATGTCTATATACTACGCCGTCGCACCCTCGGCCGGAACCGCGGCGGGCTGCTCGGCCTGCTTCACCATCTCGAGCTCGATGTCGATCGTGATCTCCTCGCCCACCAGCAGCCCGCCGGTCTCAAGGGCCACGTTCCACACCAGCCCGAAGTCAGTGCGGTTGATCTTCGAGGTGGCGCTGAACCCGGCGCTCGTCGTGCCCCACGGGCTCTTGGCCTGGCCCTGGTACTCCACGTTCAGCACCACCGGCTTCGTCACGCCGCGAATGGTCAGGTCACCATACAGCTTCCCGTGCTCCGCATCGGTCAGCTCGAGCTTCGTGCTCTTGAATGTGATCGTCGGGTAGGTCGCCACGTCGAAGAAGTCAGCCCCGCGCAGGTGGTTGTCGCGGTTCTCGTCCTTGGTATTGATGCTGGCGACGTCAATCGTTACGTCAACCGTCGCGCCGACCGGGTTGCTCTCGTCCGCCTCGATTGTCCCCTCGAACTTCTCGAACACGCCGCGCGCCTTCGAGATCATCATGTGCCGGACGCTGAACTGGATCTGCGAGTGGGACGCGTCAATCTGCCAGGGCATCGTGTCATTCCTTCAGTTACAGTGCTTTGTCTTCCTGAGAGCACTATATCCTGCCAGCGTCAACGCGAGCGTGAACAGACGCGTGAACAACATCGGGAGATTTCAAGCAAGTGTTTGCTCGACCTCCACGATCTCCTCGAGCAGCCGCCGCCGCCCCCCGCTCTCTGCAATCGATCGCGCCTCCGCAAGCGTCGCGCGTGCCTCATCAGCGGGCAACAGGGGCGCCAGCCAGACCCGGATCTGCGCCGCGAGATGGCGTGTCCCGAGCGTGTCAGCGCGCGCCTGCGCCGTCGAGAGCCGGTGAATCGCCAGCGAGCTCTGCCCGCGCCGCACTGCCACCAGCCCCAGGTTAGCTCCCAGCCCCGCCACCCGCTCCGCGATGCTCAGCCGCTCGGCCAGCGCCAGGCCCTCGCTGAAGTGCCGCTCGGCCGTCGTCACATCCCCCTGTGCCAGCGCAATCTCGCCGAGGGTCGAGAGCAGGTACGGCTGGAAACCGATCACGCCGCGCTCCTGCGCCAGACTCAGCCCAGAGCGCGCGTATGTCAGCGCCGAGCTGTCGCCGAGCAGGTGCAGGTGGTACGCCAGGTTGTTGTACGAAAGGATGTACCAGTTCGCCGCCGCCTCACCCCCCGAGGCAGCCACGGCGAGCGCCTCCCGGTAGCGTGTCACGGCGCCCTCCAGGTCCCCCTGCTGCGCCAGGACGTTCCCAAGCTCGAAGCGCGCGTGCGCCAGCTGCGCCATCGCGCCCTCCTCGTCCGGCTGGGACGCCGCGATCGCTTCCGCGCGCCGCAGGTGCGCCGCCGCACTGTCCAGGTCAGCCCCCTCGAGCGAGAGCGCGGTCCCCCACATCAGCTCGACCCCTGCCCTCACCGCTGGGTCCTCTGTCGCCGCCACCTGCCGCACGATCGTGAAGACCTCGGCGAACCGTCCCTGGGAGATCAGCGCCTCCGCTAGCCCCAGCTGCGATGCGACCACCCCCTGCCGGTCGCGCCGCCCCCGCGCGAACGATGCCGCCTCGCGGAAGACCTCCGCCGCCTGGGCGTACTCCCCGCTTTCCTGGTGCGCCTCTGCCAGTCCCTGGAGCACGGCGACGCGCTCGGCATCCTCTACGCCATCCAGCGCCATCTGGTAAAAGCCGATCGCCTCCGTCCACGCTGCCATGCCCACTGCACGCCGCGCCGCCCGCAGGGCGTACGGGACAGCCCGCTCAAGCGCACCCCCCTCGACGTAGTGCATGGCGATCAGGCCCGCCACCCCGTCGAGCCTGCGTCGGTGGACGGCCTCCAGCGCCTCGGCGACCCGCCGGTGCGTCAGGCGATGTCGCGCCTCACCAACCTCGTGGTACGCCACCTCCATCGTCAGCGAGTGGTCAAAGGCAAATCCACTCCCATCCACCCGCCGCACCAGCCCTGTGGCTGTGAGCTCGTCCAGCGCGTCCAGCGCTGCCTCGTCGGAGAGCGCCGCGGCGTGGGCCACCACATCTGTGTCGAACTCGCGCCCTACTGCGACAGCCGCATCCAGGACGCGCCGTGCCGGATCCGAGAGCCGCGCCAGGCGCGAGGCGATCAGCGTGTAGATGGTCGGCGGCACCACTGGCGAATCATCCCCCAGCGCGCGGATCTGGAGGCTTCCGTCAGGCCCGAGGATACCGGCGGTGCGCGCGTGCCGCACAAGCTCGGCTATGATGTACGGGTTCCCCTCCCCGTTCCGCATCAGCCACGCCGCGAGCTCATCGGCCGCCTTCGGGCTGAGGTACCGCGCCAGCTGCCGCGTCTCGTGCTCGCCCAGCCGCGCTAGCCGCACCCGCCCCAGCAATCCCTCGCGCATCAGCGCCTGAGCGGTCATCGCGAGCGGCGAGCGTGGGTCCACCGGGCGCGCCGTCGCCAGCAGGGCCACTCCCGGGAGGCGCTGGCGCACCAGGTATCCGAGCAGCCCGAGCGATGCGGCGTCTGCCCAGTGCGCGTCATCCAGGAAGATCGTCACCGCACCACGGCGGGCCAGGGCGCGCACCAGCTGGCTCACCCCCTCGCGCACGCGCGACTCGTCGGCCGAGGAGGGCGGCGGCGACGAAATACCCGCGGGCGTGAGGTCGGGGAGCAAGCGGTTGATCTCCGCCAGCCACACCGGCGAGATCCCCAGGCTGCCCCGTAGTGTCGGCCACTCGGGATGCTCCAGCAGCCCTCGTAGCGCCTCCACGAATGGTTGGTACGGCAGCGCCTGGTCCAGCTCGCGCGCCGCGCCTACAAGAGTCAGCCCGCTCCCCCGGCGCAAGAACTCTCCGACGAGCCGGCTCTTCCCGATCCCAGGCTCACCCTCCACAAGCACCAGCTGGCGTGCCGTAGCCGCCGCACCGATCGCGTTAAGCTCGGTCGCGCGCCCGATGAACGGCAGCGCGAGAGGTGTCTGTGGTCCTGATGCCGAGTCAGCTTTCGGAGTTCGCGCGCCTGCTCCCACGGACGCCCGCTGTCCGTCGCGCTGGGGAGTGGCGCCCGAGAGCGCGGACCCAACGTCCGGCGCCAGCGCGCCCCCCTCATCCCGAATGATTGCATCGTAGATCGCGCGCGTCTCCGCCATCGGCGGCACCCCGAGCTCGTCATCGAGCAGCAGCCGCAGCTGCTCGTAGCGCCGGATGGCGCCCACGCGATCTCCTGCGAGGTACTGAAGCCGCATCGCGTCGCGCTGCACATCCTCCTGCAGCGGGTCCAGCGTCAGCGCTCGGTCGAGGGCGTCGAGTGCGTCGCGGTACGATGCCGCGGCTTCATAGCTCCGAGCCAGCGCCGAGAGGCCGCGAACCACTGCCTGCCGGTAGCGCTCACGCGTTCCCCCCACCCAATCATCGAACGCCGGTACATCGGGCAGCGAGAAGCCGTCCAGAAAATCCCCGCGGTAGCGCCCGAGCGCTGCCGCCAGCTGCGCGCGGTCCCGCGCCCCACCGAGTGCATCATCTAGCTCCCATACGTCCACATCGGTCCCGGGATCGAGCTGCAGCATATCATCGCCGGCCAGCACCGGGCCAATCGCCTTGCGCAAGCCATACAGCGTCGCCCGCAAGGTCTGCTGGGCGGCGGGGCGGGGCAGATCGGCCCATAGCAGATCGATCACGTGGTCGCGTGAGGTTGGGCCGCGGCGTGTGGCGAGATAGAACAGCAGGGCGCGTGTTTTGCGACGAGCGACGGGTACCAGGTGTCCGTCGCGCACGATCTCAGGGGACCCGAGCAGGTGGATCAAGAGCATAGAGCTGGTCAGTCCTTGCGGCCATAACAAAGTCGTTGCGGTGCAGATTGCGGATGGCGTGGGTCCACCACCACACAGTCACACGACGCACTTCGAGGAGAATGTTCGGGTGGTGGTCCTGCTCGTCGGCGGCGACGGCAACCGCGTTGACGAACTGCAGCGCCGCAGCGTAGTCGCGGAAGGTGAACACGCGTGAGAGCCGGGGGATGCCCTCGTCCTCGACCACGCCCCACGCGGGGATCGCAGCGAGCAGATGGGGGCGCTCCTCGAGCGGCACAATCGGCGAGCCCGGTCGGCAGGCTGTGCACCGCTCCTGAGCCAGGTCTGTCATGTCGCCTCCCTTTTATGTAGAGCACTCAGCACTCAGCACTCAGCGCGTCGAGGAGCGCCGCGAGCGGGAGCGCGTCGAGCCGCGTGAGCGTCAGTGCGCACGCCGGTAGTACGAGCTGGCTACTGATCGCCCCAGGCACCGCCACACAGGTCATCCCGGCTGCGTGCGCTGCGAGGATGCCGTTTGGCGAGTCCTCGAACACCACGCACAGTGCCGGATCGACGCCGAGCCACTCGGCCGCGCTTAGGAACAAGTCCGGGTGTGGTTTCGTGCGCGCAACGTCATCTGCAGTCCGCACGCACACAAACCGGCCACGGATCGCGTGCCGCTCGAGCCACCCCTCCACCCACGCGCGGTCGCTGCTCGATGCCACGGCGCACGGCAGCCCGAGCGCTGCCGCCTCGTCAAGGATCGTCAGCACGCCCGGAAGTAGCTCCTGCGCCGCGCTCAGCCCGTGCTTCAGCGCCTGCCGCTGCTCCCGCACCAGCATCAGGTCGAGGGATGAGCCCACCTGCGTGGCCAGATGCGACAGCGCGTCGAACCCGTGCGATGTCCCCAGCGCCTCCTTCCACAACGCCAGCGGCAGCTCGTGCCCGTACTCGGCGTATACCTGGCGCCAGCTCTCGTAGGCCGGTGTCTCCGTGTCCACCAGCAGGCCGTCGAAGTCGAAGATCAGTGCCTGAGTACGTCTGTTCATAGCGAAATAATTGTACCAGAGACAGGCCCTGCCTCCGTGCGCTTCTGCACCTCGGCAGAGGTGTCTCTCAGCCCACGCGCACCTCGGCGACGTACCAGATCATACAGACTCAGACCTCGTTTCACCGCGCCGCGCCGCGCTCCATCCTACTTTGTTCAATTTGACACGAAGCGACCGTGGTGGTACAGTGTCAGCTCGGAATCGTAAATTCTCCGAAGTGTTTGTTCGTCCGCTTCCTGACCTGGAAAGCGAGCCGATGCCGTATGCCCCCGCTGACTGAGCACGTTGTCCTCCGCGATCTGGATGTCCCAAACATTGCCGATTTTGAGGTGTACACCAAGAATGGCGGCTACGAAGCCTTCCGCACCGCGCTGACGGAGAAAAAGCCGGCAGACATCATCCAGGTCGTCAAAGACGCCGGCCTGCGTGGTCGTGGCGGCGCGGGCTTCCCCACCGGTGTAAAGTGGGGCTTCCTGCCGAAGGACGTCTACCCCCGCTACCTGACCGTCAACTGTGACGAGAGCGAGCCGGGGACCTTCAACAACCATCAGATTATCGACCGCAACCCGCACCAGTTGATCGAGGGCGCGGCGCTCGCCGCCTACGCGATCGAGTGCAACAAGGCCTTCATCTACTGCCGTGGCGAGTTCGCGGCCGCGGCTCGCACGCTGGAGAAGGCCGTCGCCAGCGCCTACGCTGCCGGGTACCTTGGTAAGAATATCCTTGGCACCGGCTACGATCTCGACATCGTCATCCACCGTGGCGCCGGGGCCTACATCTGCGGCGAGGAGACCGCGCTGCTCGAGTCGCTCGAGGGCAAGATCGGCCAGCCCCGCCTCCGGCCGCCCTTCCCGGCGGTCGCCGGCCTCTACGGCAAGCCGACGATCATCAACAACGTCGAGACGATCACCAACGTGCCGATGATCGTGCGCAAGGGTGTCGAGTGGTACCGTTCGATGGGTACCGAGAAGAGCCCTGGTACCAAGGTCTTCTCGATCTCAGGCCACGTCAGCCGCCCCGGCAACTACGAAGTGCCCTTCGGGACGCCGATGCGGGAGCTGATCTACGGCGACGACTACTGCCAGGGCATCCGCGGCGGGCGCAACGTCAAGATCGTGGTCCCCGGCGGCGCTTCGGCTGCGTGGCTCACCGAAAAGGACCTCGACGTCACGATGGACTACGAGGCACTCGCAGCCAAGGGCACCATGCTCGGCTCCGGCGGCATGATCGTCCTCGACGAGACCGTCAACGCCGTGGACGTGGCCTACAAGATGGATGAGTTCTTCAAGCACGAGTCGTGCGGCAAGTGCACACCGTGCCGCGAGGGCACGCACTACCTCACCAAGGTGCTGCACCGCCTCTCCCACGGCCACGGTCACGCCGGCGACATCCCGCTGCTGCACGATGTCTATAACCAGATGGCGGGCAACTGCTTCTGCCTCCTCGGCGAGAGCGCGGTCGTCCCCATCCGCAGCGCGCTCAGGCTCTTCCCGCACGAGTTCGAAGAAGCGATCGCGCGCGCCGCGGCCAACGGCAGCAATGGCACGGCGGCAAAACATCACGCGCCGACGATCCCGCTGATGACGAGATAAAAAGCTCGAGAGCAAGCGAAGGACCGCGGACGAGGGCACAGCAGGAGACTCGACAGGCTAACATCATCCCGAAGTGCGTTCGTCAGTGGTCCTTCGCTGTTTGTCTACATCTAAGACTAGCCAGGTGAACCACAATGCCTGATGTCAATATCATTGTCGATGGCCACGCGGTGGCGGTCCCGGCAGGTACCAACCTGGTCGACGCCGCGCGTCTCGCAGGGGTGCCGATCCCGGTCTTCTGCTACCACCCTAAGCTGAAGCCCGTCGGCATGTGCCGCATGTGCCTCGTCGAGGCCTGGACGCCGAAGATCGATCCCGCCACCCGCCAGCCGGTGATAGGCGAGGACGGCAAGCCGGTCCTGGCGCTTATGATGAACAAGCTGCAGCCCGGCTGCGTCACCCCCGTCAGCGAGGGCATGGTCGTCAAGACCACCTCAGACAAGGTGCAGTTCGCACAGCGCGGCCAGCTCGAGTTCCTGCTCACCTCCCACCCGCTCGACTGCCCCGTGTGTGATAAGGGCGGCGAGTGCCCGCTGCAGAACCTCACGATGCAGTTTGGCCCCAGCAACTCCCGCTTCGACTACGCCGATAAAGTCCACTTCGAGAAGCCCATCCCGCTCGGCGACGTCATCTACCTGGACCGCGAGCGTTGTATTCTCTGCTCGCGCTGCGTCCGCTTCCAGGACGATATCGCCGGTGATCCCGTGCTCGGCTTCGATAATCGCGGCCGCGCCTGGGAGATCATCTCGAAGTCTGAGCCGGCCTTCGATAGCAAGTTCTCCGGCAACACCACCGACATCTGCCCCGTCGGCGCGCTCACCTCGGCGGACTTCCGCTTCAAGGCCCGCGTCTGGGAGCTGAAGTCAGTCCCCAGCGTCTGCCAGCACTGCCCGGTGGGCTGCAACGTCACGCTCGACATGCGCTACGATGAGCTCAAGCGCGTGATGCCGCGCGAGAACGAGTTCGTCAACGAGATCTGGACCTGTGACAAGGGCCGCTTCGGCATGCGCTTCACCGAGAGCGAGCAGCGCCTCACCCAGCCGCTCGTCCGACGCAACGGCCGCCTCGAGCCCGCCACCTGGGACGAGGCCTACCGCCTCGTGGCCGAGAAGCTCTCGCAGGTCCACGCCTCCGCTGGCGGCAAGGCGATCGGCGGCATCGCCGGCCCCGAGCTCGCCAACGAGGACCTGTTCCTCTTCCAGAAGCTGCTCCGCCAGAGCCTCGGCTCCAGCAACCTCGACTTCCGCCCCGGCGCCGCCGATGACCCGGCGGTCGATACGCTCGGCTCCACCATCGGCGTCGGTACAGGCACGAACCTCCTCGCCCTCGGCAAGGGCAGCGCGGTGCTGGTCTTCGGCGCTGACCCTGAGGAAGAGGCGATGCTCTACGTGCCGCGCATCCGCGGCATTGTGGCCCGCGGCGGCGACCTGACCGTGGTCAACGCCTACCCCACCAAGCTCGAGCGCTCCGCCACCCGCGGGCTGCGCGTTCGCGCCGGAGCCGAGGCTCAGTTGGCCCTGGCGCTGCTCAAGGTAGTGGTGGACGACAAGCTCGCCAACGCCGATATGGCTCCTCGCCTCCGCAACATGTCCGAGCTCCAGCAGCAGCTCGCCGGCCTGACTCTGGCCGATCTGGTCGCGGTGGCAGGCGTGAGCGAGGATGCCGTCCGAGCTGCGGCGAAGGCCTTCGCCAGCGCCGAGAACGCTATCATTATGTACGGCCGTGCAGCCCTCACCGCCGACCCAGCCCTCGTTGCCGCGCTCGGCAACCTGGCTCTGCTCACCGGCAAGGTCGGCAAGGCCGGCAGCGGCCTGATCGCCCTTCAACCGGGCGGCAACGCCCGCGGCGCGATCGATATCGGCGTGCGCCCCACCAGCGGCTCGTTCAGCGCCCGCGACATGTGGGCCGCCGCTCAGCAAGGCGCGCTGCGCGCAATGATCGTGGCCGGCAGCAACCCCGCCGCCTCAAGCCCCGAGGCCGCCCGTGGCCTGGAGGCCCTCGAGTTCCTCGCCGTCGCCGACCTGTTCCTGACCGAGACGGCCCAGCTCGCCGACGTGGTCCTGCCGCTCGCGGCGATCGCCGAGCGCGAGGGGACGCTCACCAACGCCGAGCGGCGCGTGCAGCGCTTCCGCCAGGCGCGCCAGGCCCCATCCAATGTACCGGCCCCGTGGGAGGTATTCCAGAGTATCGCCCGCGCCCTGCCCCTTGAGGTAGCCGCCGCACCCGCGGAGAACGCCAAGAAGGGGAATAACCGGCCGACGGCAGTCTCGGCGACCAGGGTCGGTGGTGCCGGCAGTTCGGCTGTAGCCTCTGCCACGTCGGTCGCCGACGCGTGGGGCTACGTGGTCTCCAGCGACGTGATGGACGACATTACCTCAAGCGTGCGTGGCTACGCGGGCGCAAGCTACACCAGCCTGGGCCTCACGCGCTCGTCGGGCTGGGGTCGCCAGGCCAACGAGTCGGTGTACTACGACGGTACATCCTACGAGAACAGCGAGGGGATCGGCATCCAGACCCCGGCCGACGCCGACGATGCGCGCGCCGGGCTCACGCTCACGGTGCGCCAGCCGGCACCGCGCCAGCCGGAGAACGCCGGGCAACTCACACTCGTCGCACCGGCCCGCGCCTACGACGGCGGCCGCTGGTCGACTGGCTCAAAACTGCTGCCGCGGCAGGTGCCGCCACACGCCATCCTGAGCACCGCCGACGCGCAGCGTCTCGGCGTGGCGATGGGAGAGCGGGTGCGCCTCACGTCCGCCGCGGGGATCGTGGAGCTCCAGGCCACGGTAGATAGCGGCCTGACCGAGGGGCTGGTGCTCGTCCCTGCAGTGAGCGGCGCGCCGGTGGGCGCGGTGGTCACCGGCGGGCAGACGCGCGTCACGGTGGAGAAGGTGGAAGGGTAAGCAGTATGTCGTGGCTCGATATCGTCATCCTGGTCGTCAAGTGTCTGGTACTCGCGCTGGCGGCCACCGGCCTGTTCGCCTACTTCACTCTGTTCGAGCGGCGCCTCCTGGCCCGGCTGCAGAACCGGATTGGGCCGAACCGCGCAGGTCCCGGCGGCTTCCTGCAGCCGATCGCCGACGCCGTCAAACTCTTCTTTAAGGAGGACGTCGTCCCGGCTATGGCCGACCGCTGGGTCTACCTGATCTCGCCGGCCTTCGCTGTGATCCCGGCGCTGATCATCTGGGTCGTGCTACCACTCGGGTACTGGCCGGACGGCAACGGTGGCAACCTGCTGCAGCTCGCTGCGATCGACGTCGGCGTACTCTACCTGCTGGCCGTGACCTCGCTCGGTGTCTACGGTATCGCGATCGCCGGCTGGGCCTCGAATAACAAGTACTCGATGCTCGGTAGTGTGCGCGCCTCGGCCCAGGTCATCTCGTACGAGCTTGCACTCGGCCTCGCTATCCTCGGGGCCGTGATGCAGGCCAGCTCGCTCCGCACCGAAGAGATTGTCGGCGCGCAGACCGGCATGTGGTTCATCGTACCGCAGTTCCTCGGCTTCATCGTCTTCCTGATCTCCTCCACCGCCGAGGTGGTGCGTGCCCCGTTCGATCTCGTCGAGGCTGAGCAGGAGCTGGTGGGCGGCTACAACACAGAGTACGGCTCGATGAAGTTCGCGCTGTTCTTTATGTCCGAGTACATCAAGCTCGTCGCGATGAACGCCATCGCTGTGACGCTGTTCCTCGGCGGCTGGCAATTCCCTGGGCTGCTGACCCTGCGCGACGGCCTGACGCCGATGATCGGTGAGGGGCTCGCCAACGCTGTGCTCGGGCTGCTCTCGCTTGGCGCGTTCATGCTTAAGGTCGCGGCGCTCTCCTTCCTGTCTGTGTGGGTGCGTGCCACCGTGCCGCGGGTGCGCTACGACCAGCTGATGAACTTGGGCTGGAAGGTACTGCTGCCGATGGCGCTGATCAACATCGTGGTGACGGCAGTGATCAACGTCCTGCTGCCCGACCAGCCGCTCATCAGCGCGCTCGTCGGCTTCGCTATCGGCGCGGTCGTCGTGTTCGCCGCCTCGCTCCGCGGGCCCCGGCCGCAGCGTGAGGGCGTGACTCTGACAAAGAAGGGTGTGGCGTCGTCGTAGGGGCGTGCCTGGGCGTGCCTGGGTGTGCGCCCCGGCGCACAGGTCCAACCGGCCCGTGATGCTGGGGCGCTCAGCCGTGCAACCCCAAAGCGTGTGAGAGAAATAGTATGCTTGGCGAAATCTTCAAGGGTCTCGGTACAACCCTCAAGTATCTGTTCAAGAAGCCGGTCACGGTCCAGTACCCCGAGGTCAAGCGCCCGGTGCGCGAGCGGTTCCGTGGCCGCCACCAGCTGAAGCGCTTCGGCAACGGTATGGAGCGTTGCATCGGCTGCTCCCTCTGCGCCGCTGCCTGCCCGGCCGACGCCATCCTGGTGGTGCCCGCCGAGAACGACCCGGCCAAGCCGAACTCGCCCGGCGAGCGCTACGCCGCCCGCTACGAGATCAATATGCTCCGCTGCATCTACTGCGGCTACTGCGAGGACGCCTGCCCGACCAACGCGATCGTCCTGGAGACGCAGTACGAGCTGTCGTTCTACGACCGCAAGGGGTCGATCTACACTAAGGCCGACCTGCTCGTCCCGCAGGATAAGGGCCACGGCGAGATCCCGCCGGTCCTGCAGCAGCTGAGCCGCCGCCCAAGCCCGCCCGCGCAGATCGATTTGTGATTTCGGAGAGAATATGGAGTTTGTCGTCTTCGGGATCTCCGCGCTCGTCGCAGTCGTCGGCGCAGTGGCGATGCTGCTCAGCAGGAACGCCATCCACAGCGCGTTGTTCCTTCTGCTGAACTTCACCTCGATCGCGGTGCTGTACCTGCTGCTGCAGGCCACCTTCCTGTTCGCGGTGCAGCTGATCGTCTACGCGGGCGCGATCATCGTGCTGTTCCTCTTCGTAGTGATGCTCCTTGGCGCCGAGAAGGCCGAGGAGGAACGGGACACTATCGGCTGGCAGCGCCCGGTGGCGCTCGTGATGGGCGCGCTCCTGCTGGCGCAGGTGATCTTCGTGCTCGTCACCGGGACGCCGGCGGCGGCGTCGGCCGAGACCACGGGCTTTGGGGACCCGGTTCGCATCGCCGAGGAGCTGTTCACCACCTATCTCCTGCCGTTCGAGGTGACCTCGATCATCATCCTGGCAGCGCTGGTCGGCGTGATTGTGCTCCACACTCAGGAGAAACGGCAGGTCTAGCGTATGGTGCCCACCAGCTTCTACATCGCCCTCGCGGCGACACTGTTCACCCTCGGCGTGATCGGCGTGCTCATCCGGCGCAATGCGCTGGTGGTGTTCATGTCGGTTGAACTGATGCTGAACTCCGCAAACCTGGCCATCGTGGCGTTCGCCCACGCACGCCAGGATACTGCCGGCCAGATTCTCGTGTTCTTCACCATCGTCGTCGCCGCCGCCGAGGTCGCGGTGGGGCTCGCGCTGCTGGTGCAGATCTTCCGCAGCAAGCGGACGACGAACATTGACGAGATCAATGTCCTGAAGGGGTAGCGTGGAGGCGCTCGGAATGTCAGGTCTCAACTGGGTCATCTGGCTCATCCCAGCCTTCCCGCTGCTGGGCTTTCTGATCAACATCTTCTTCGTACGCAGCGAGCGCACCGCTGGACTTCTGGCCGTAGCCGCGGTGGCGCTGTCGTTCGTCACGTCGCTCGCGGCGCTGACGATGCTCCAGGGCCTGCCCGAGGAGTCGCGCCGCATCAGCTCGGTCCTCTGGGAGTGGATCAGCATTGGCGCCTTCCGGGTGCCATTCGGCCTGCTGTATGACCCGCTCACCGCCGTGATGACACTGCTTGTCAATGGTGTCGGCGGGCTCATCCACATCTATTCGATCGGCTACATGCACGGCGATGCGCGGCCGGTACGCTACTTCGCGTACCTCAACCTATTCATCGTCTCGATGCTGATGCTGGTGATGGCCGACAACATGCTGCTGCTCTTCCTCGGCTGGGAGGGCGTCGGCCTCTGCTCGTTCCTGCTTATCGGCCACTACTTCGACCGCCGCTCCGTGGCGCCGGGCATCGTCCCGGCCGATGCGGCTGTCAAGGCGTTTGTGGTCAACCGCGTGGGCGACGCGGCCATCCTGCTGGCGATCATGGCGATCTTCTCACGTCTCGGCTCGCTGGTGTTCTATCCCAATGAGGAGCTCGGCATCTCAGGCTACCTCGAGCAGGCCGTTCAGGCCGACTTCACGCTGGTGGACGTCGGCATCGTCGGCCCGATCGGCGTGGCCACCGCGATCGGGCTGCTGCTGCTCATCGGCGTTGCCGGCAAGAGCGCGCAGTTCCCGCTCTACACCTGGCTCACCGACGCTATGGCTGGCCCGACACCAGTCTCGGCGCTGATCCACGCGGCCACGATGGTCACCGCGGGCGTCTACCTGATCGCGCGCAACCACACGATCTTCGAGGCCTCGCCGACCGCCGCCGGCTGGGTAGTGGGCGTAGGCCTGATCACCGCACTGCTCGGCGCGCTGGCCGCGGTGCCGCAGTTCGATATCAAGCGCGTGCTGGCCTACTCAACTATCTCCCAGCTCGGCTACATGGTGGCGGCGGTGGGCATGGGCGCCTACGTGGCCGGCATGTTCCACCTGCTGACGCACGGCATCTTCAAGGCGCTGCTGTTCCTCGGTGCGGGCGCGGTGATCCACGCTCTGCACGAGCAGCAAGATATGCGGCGTATGGGCGGTCTGCGCCGACGCATGCCGCAGACCTTCTGGGTCTACGCGATCGGTGCGCTCTCGCTGGCCGGCATCTTCCCGCTAGCCGGTTTCTGGAGCAAGGACGAGATCCTGGTGCACGCCTGGTTTACCGTCCAGAACCCCGGCGCCACGATCCTCCTGATGCTGACCTCGGCCGTCACGGCGTTCTACATGGGCCGGCAGGTGGCGCTGATCTTCTTCGGGCAGCCGCGCGAGTCCGGCCACGCCGAGCAGCACGCGCACGACATGGGCCCAGTGATGCAGTGGCCGCTCTGGCTGCTGGCCGCCGGCACTGTGATCGCGGGCATCATCAACTTGCCCGGCCTGCACTGGCTCGGCAGCTTCCTGCACCCAGTGCTCAACGAGCCGGAGAAGGTCTGGGAGCCGAGCCACGGCGTGCTCGCGGCAATCGCCACCCTCCTCAGCGCGGGCGGTGCGTACCTCGGCTGGTGGCTCTACGCGCGGCGGTTCGCCCTGCGGATCCGCCCCGGCAAGGACGACCCGATGCAGCGCTACCTGGGCGATATCTGGAACGGCGCGGAGATCGGCTGGGGCCTCGACTGGCTCTACCAGCGGGCAATCGTCCGGCCGTACCGCGAGATCAGCGCCTTCCTGGACGATGTCTTCGACCGGCAGGGCATCGACGACACACTGGTCCAGGGGCCGGCGCGGCTCGTCGGGCGGGCGTCGCAGGTCCTGCGCCTCGGCCAGAGCGGCTACGTGCGGAACTACGCGCTGGTGTTTCTCATCGGCGTGGTCCTGGTGGTGGGCTACTTCGCGCTTGGCTCGTAGAGGACTGACGTGAATCAGATCGGCTTTCCCTTGCTCTCACTCGTGCTCTGGCTGCCGGCTGCCGGCGCGCTCGCGCTCATGCTGGTCCCGCGCGCGCAGGTGCAGACGCAGCGCTGGGTCGCCCTCGGGTTCGCCCTGGCGGCCTTCGCGGCCTCGCTGCCGCTCTACTTTCTGTTCGACGCCGGCCAGGGCGGCTTCCAGTTCGTCGAGGATCTGCCGTGGGTGCCCACTTGGGGCATCGGTTACCGCCTCGCGGTGGACGGCGTTAGCCTCTGGCTGGTGATCCTGACCACCTTCCTCACGCCGCTGGTGCTGCTGGCGAGCTGGGGCGAGACCACCACGGACAGCCGCGGCTACCAGGCGCTGCTGCTGCTGCTGGCCTCGGCCCTCACCGGCGTATTCGTGGCGCAGGACCTGCTGCTGTTCTACATCTTCTTCGAGTTCACTCTGGTGCCGACGGCGCTGCTGATCGGCATCTTTGGCGGGAACGGGCGCGTGCAGGCGGCCACCAAGTTCTTCCTGTACCCGTTCTTCGGTTCGCTCTTTATGCTGCTGGGTATCATTGCGCTGTACCTGCTGCACGGCCAGCGCACTGGGCTCTACACCTTCGACTACCGCACCATCCTGGCGAGCCTGCAGATCGGCCAGCTCCAGCTCACTGAGCTTGAGCAGCGGCTGCTGTTCGGCGCGTTCTTCGCCGGCTTCGCGGTGAAAGTGCCGGTCTGGCCGTTCCACACCTGGATGCCCGATGCCCACGTGGCGGCGCCCAACTCTGGCGCGGTGGACGTGGCTGGCATGCTGGTGAAGATCGGCGCCTACGGCCTGATCCGCTTCAATCTGGCGCTCTTCCCGGCCGCCTCGGCCTGGGCAGCGCCGGCGATCGCAGTGCTGGCGGTGGTGGGCATTCTGTACGCGGCGGCGATCGCCTACACCCAAACCGATATGAAGCGCATGCTGGCCTATGCGTCGGTGAGCCACCTTGGGTTCATCGTGCTTGGCATCTTCGCAATCAACGCACAGGGCATCAGCGGCGCGCTGCTCCAGATCGTCAACAGCGGCATCACCACCGGCGCGCTGTTCTTCATCGTCGGCATGCTGGTGGCCCGCGGCGGATCGCGCGCAGTCTCGGCCTACAGCGGGGTCTGGAAGGCCGCGCCCGTGCTCGGCAGCCTGACGCTGGTGATGGTGCTCGGCGTGGTCGGCCTGCCGGGACTGAACGGCTTCGTCGGCGAGTTCGCGATCATGCAGGGCGCGTGGCTGTCGCCCACCATCGGCTTCGGCATCGTCTCCGTAGCGGTGATCGGCGTCATCCTGACGGCGGCCTACCTGCTGCGGATGTACAAGATCGCCTTCCTGGGTGACACCAACAGCACCACGGCGCTCATGCCCGACATCCGGCCGCGCGAGGCGCTAATCCTGGTGGCGCTGCTGGTGCCGACGGTGGTCATCGGGCTGTACCCGGCGCTCCTGCTGGCGCCGATGCAGACGTCGGTGCAGCAGATCGCAGAGGGCGTCGCTGCGGTGCTCGCCGCGCGGTAAGTTTGGATGTGCGATGTTCGATGTTGGATACGGGTTGAGCGCAGCCACCGTCCAACATCCAACATCCAACATTGCGAAGGACCTATGTCAACCATCCAGATTCCAACCATCGACTTCAGCGTCGTCCTCCAGATGGTGATCGTGTTCGCCTGGGGCGCGGGGCTTCTGCTGGTCGACCTGTTCATCCCGCAGGACCGCAAGCGCCTCACTGGCTACCTGGCGATCGTCGGGGTTGCGGTGGCTGCTGCGGCGGGCATCCCCTTGTGGGGCATCAGCGCCAGCACGTTTAGCGATAAGGTTGTGCTCGACACCTTCGGCCTGTCGCTGAACTGGATCTTCCTGCTGATCGCGGCGCTGACGATCGCTATCTCGATAGACTATCTGCAGCGCCAGGGGATCGAGCGCGGCGAGTATCACGTGCTGGTGCTGTTCGCCACTGGCGGTATGATGCTGCTCTCCCAGGGCACCGACCTGATCGTGCTGTTCCTGGGGCTCGAGCTGCTCTCGATCACGCTCTACGTGCTGGCCGGCTTCGCCTATCCGCGGCTCTCCTCCGAGGAGTCCGCGATGAAGTACCTGCTGATCGGTGCGTTCGCCACCGGCTTCCTGGTGTTCGGCATCGCGCTGGTCTACGGCGCCACGGGCGCCACGAACCTGGTGGCAATCAACGAGTACCTGAGCCGCCAGACGCTGGTGGGCGAGAACTACGCCTATCTGCTCGCGGGCACGGCCCTGGTGATCATCGGCTTCGGCTATAAGATCTCGCTGGTGCCGTTTCACATGTGGACGCCCGACGTCTACCAGGGCGCGCCCACGCCGGTCACCGCCTTCATGTCGGTGGGCAGCAAGGCGGCTGCGTTCGGTGGCCTGATGCGCTTCCTGTTCACGGCGGTGCCGACGCAGGCGGCGGTGTGGGTCCCGGCGATCGGGGCGCTGGCTGCGGCCACGATGATCGTCGGCAACGTTGCGGCGATCTCGCAGCGCAACGTCAAGCGCATGCTGGCGTACTCGAGCGTCGGCCAGGCGGGGTACATCCTGCTGGGCGTGCTGGCCGCCAACCAGGCCGGCGCTCAGGCGACCCTGTTCTACCTGCTGGCCTACGCGCTCACCAACCTCGCGGCCTTCGCGGTGCTGATCGCGCTCGAGCAGCGCGGCGATGAGACCTGGGACATGTCGGACCTGGCGGGGCTGTGGGGACGGCGGCCGCTGCTGGCAGTGGCGATGGCGCTGGCGATGTTCTCGCTGGCCGGCGTGCCGCCCACGGTGGGCTTCTGGGCCAAGCTGTACGTCTTCACGGCGGCGTGGCAGGCCGGCCTCGGCATCCTGACAATCGTCGGCGTGGTAGTCTCGGCCATCGGCGCCTTCTACTACCTCCGGATTGTGGCGCAGATGTTCATGAGCGAGCCGGCGCGCGAGATCACACCGGTGAATGACCGCCTGCTGGGCATCGGGGTGGGTGTGGCGGCCGCGGCTATCCTGGTGCTCGGCGTCATCCCGACGCCGGTGGTGGAGCTCGTGCAGCGCTCGGTGCTCGCGGCCGCGGGGCAGTAAATCCGAAAGTCCAATACGGCAAGCGAAACGTGCACGGTTGTCAGCTCATGCTATCAACCGTGCACGTTTCACTTTGAAACGCGCTACTTGGTGCCCTTGAGGGTGTAGATGATCACCCCCTCGCCGCCATGCTTGGATGCATCGATGGCGCCGACCACGAGGGCCGTCGTGCCGTGCTCATAGCCCGCGAGCAGGATATCGCCCTGGAGCCCGGGCATGCGGTTGAGCCGGTACCAGCCCTTCGTGGTCAGCTCGCCGTAGAACTTCTCGATATCGGCAAGGCTCGCTGTCGACTGGTAGATCTTCTCTTCCTTCGTCTCTGGCTTCACGCCATCCGCGGCCATCTCCTCCCACGCCACACGCTGCCAGTCTTCGACCAGGCCGTTGACCTGCTCGCTCTCGCTCCCCGCAAACGGCTGTGAGGCCGGCGGGTCGGCGACAGTCGTATCGCCACCGCCACACGCGGTCAGAAGCAGCGGCAGGAGCATCAGAAACACCAGAACACGTCGCATTGATTGAACCTCTTGTCGGTATCCGGTAACGCGCGGTATTATACCATCGCTAAGGTGCTGGGCGCCTGATGAGGCAGAGGCCGGGAGAAACGGCACGGGACTGACGAGCCCCAATACTCACGGCTCAGGACGGGGCACGAGATAGAGGAACGATTTTGGTTGAGATCTACACGGACGGAGCGTGCCGCGGCAACCCGGGGCCGGGTGGGTGGGCGGCGGTGATCGTGCGAGACGGCGCGGCCGAGGAGATCGGCGGCTGCGAGCCGCGCACCACGAACAACCGCATGGAGCTGCGAGCGGCGCTTGAGGCGCTGCGGCGCGTGCCGGGCGAGCCGGTTCGGCTCTACACCGACAGCACGTACCTGCTGAACGGGATGACGAAGTGGCTGCGCTGCTGGAAGCGGCGCGGGTGGCTAACCGCCGAGGGGAACCCGGTGGAAAGTCGTGAGCTGTGGGAGGCACTCGAGGCGGTGGCTGGAGCGCGCGTAACCTGGGAGCACGTGCGCGGCCATGCAGGCCACCCTGGCAACGAGCGGGCGAACACGATCGCGCAGGCCTACGCGGCGGGCCGCACACCCGCACCCTCGAGGGCCGCTCCAGTCGCGCCGGCCAGAGTCGCGGCGTCGCTCCCTGGTGGCGGGACGCGTGCTGCCCGCGGTACGGGCGCGAGCTACCTCAGCTTGGTCTCGGGCGAGCTCCGACGCCACGCGACCTGGGAGGAGTGCAAGGCGCGGGTGGACCGCGTCTCTGGCGCGCGCTTCCGCAAGTGCGCCAGCGCGGCCGATGAGATAGCTACGGTGGCAGTGTGGGGTCTGCCGGCAGATGCTCTGGCACGGCTGGATCAGGGATAGAAGGAAACGTGTGCAGCACTCACTCTTCTTCGACCTGCGCGAGGCGCTCGCCGGCCCCGAGTGCGCGGTGTGCGCGCTGCTACGGCGCAGCCTGCGGCGCTACATCGACGCGATCTGCTACGAGGGCGTGGGCGACCAGCGAACACGCGCGGTGATCCGGGCCGCGCGCGGGTTCTGCCCCGAGCACGGGCGCATGCTGCGGGCGGCGCGCGATGCGCTGGGGGCGGCGATCGTTCACCGCGATGTGCTGAGCACGCTGATGCGAGAGCTGGGCGATGCACACCACACCCCGCGGACGCTCGAGGCGCGGCTGCGGCGGGCGGTGCGGCGCGGGCAGGGCGGGGCAATCCTCGCACCCGAGCGGCCCTGCCCTGCCTGCGCGGTGCTTCGTGAGCAGGAGGAGGTGTTCGCGGGGGGGCTGGCGCGCCACGTGGCCGACGGCTCCCTCGCCGAGGCGCTGCGCGACTCGGCCGGCCTGTGCGTGCCCCACCTGCGCAGCACGCTTGGGCGCGCGCCTGACGCGCAGGGTTTCGACCGGCTGCGGGAGGCGCAGCTCGCCGTGTGGCGGCGGCTTGCCGACGAGCTCGACGAGTTCATCCGCAAGCAGGACTACCGTTTTGCCGCCGAGCGCTCCGGCGCCGAGGGGGACTCGTGGTCGCGGGCGATCGCGCTGGTGTCGGGCGAGCCTGGGCTGATCGCCGACGAGTAGAAAGCTGCTAGTTCAGCTCAGCCACGATCGACAGCGCCTCTTGCGGGCTGCGTACGGTGCGGATGGTGCCCAGGGAGACGCCGAGCTGCACGAGCGAGGAGGCGACCGGCGCTGAGATGCCGCTGACCACCACCTCGCAGCCGAGCATCCGCAGGCCCTGCACCGTGCGGACGATCGCCGCGGCCACCCCGGTGTCGACCATCGCAACCCCCGCGATGTCGATGATCATTGTGCTGACTCGCTGGCCGTGGACTGCGTCCAGCAGACGCTTCATCAGGGCGTCGGCCCGGCGTGCGTCCAGGTGACCAACCACCGGCGCGAAGAGCACTGTCTCGGCCAGGCGCACCACTGGCGTCTCGAGGGTCTCCACGAGCATGAGGAGCGCACGCTGGCGGGTGAGCTCCTCCTCCAACCGCCGCGAGGCCGTATCGAGCTCCTCGGCACGCTGCTCGGCGCGAGTACGCTCCTCCTCGGCGCGCGCCCGCTCCTTCTCGGCCGCGTGCTGCGCTGTATCGGTGACGAGCCGCGCGAGGATCAGGCCGCCCACGACGAGCCCGTAGGCGACGAGCGTTGAGGGCTCGGCGTAGACCCCGCCCCAGCCCGCCCGCCCGATGAGCATGAGCATGAGGCTGCCGGCGCTGCCCAGCACATACAGCGGGTTGCCGAGGATCAGCGCGAGCACCGGCGCCACCAGGATCGAGAGCGCCGCCTCCTGCGAGACGTAGGGCTCGGGCATACCCACGCCTGCCAGGAGCGTGAAGATGACAATCGTCAGCTGGCGCGCCCTGTCCCATCCGCGCCGGTAGGCCCATAACAGCGCGCTAAACGCCACGAAGCTGCCGGCAGCCGCGGCAATGGTGAGCGGCTCAGCACCTGCCATCGCCAGGATGACGATGATCGGAAGGCTGCCGGCGATCAACAGGCCGAGAAATGACACGACGACCTGACGCTGGGTAACTTTCATTCTGCATCTCCAACCTGGTCTTGCTCGGCCATGGGGTACCAGAACCCACCGATCCGCCGCCCTAGCCCAAGCACCTGCGGGCGATCCCACTCTTCTTGCTGATCCTGCACGTCGCGGTAGCGGCTGGACTTGTCCTCGGTCCAGGTACGCCGGAGGCAGGCATAGTCGTACAGGATGCGCCGCAGCATTGCCTCGTCCAAGACGTAGCCGGGACGCTGGTCCCAGTAGCACTGGACGGCGTCCGTCAGGAGCAGCGGGAGCATGTCGGCTGAGAACGACGGCTTTCCAAAGCCGAGCCAGAGGGACGCGGGCGGGACATCTTCGCCATAAAGCGCCCGGATAGCCTCGTGCTGGGTGCGGGCCCCGCTGCGGTGAACGGCGTCGAGCAGCATGGTCCAGTAGCCGCCCTGCGTGTCGGTCACACACCACCAGAGCGTGGGTGCGTCCCCCTTGGGCGCGAGCACATCGAGCCGCACGGCCGCCTCACGGATCGCCGGGATATCGCCGCCGCCAACGATCTTGATGCGCCACCCCAGCCGGGCGTAGTCTGCCAGCGCCTCCGCCCCGGCGAGCCCCTCGACAGTCCAGTCGAGCAGCCGGTCGCGGTAGCGCCCCACCTCCGCAAGCTGGCTCGGGCAGAGCGCGTTGGTGAAGACGTGCCGGACGCCCAGCGCGAAGAAGTGCGCCACACTCTTCACCGCCTGGCGCCGCGACCACTGGGCGTACTCCTCGGTGCTGGTGCCCATGCCGGCGAGAGCAGCCCGCCGCCGCGTGCCGCCGGGGGTATACAGCACGGTCGCCGGGGCAAGCTCCGCGACCTGCGCCGCAGGTGCTGTCAGAACATCGTTAATGCTTTGCATACTCAACCATGGGTGTCCGCAGCGGGAGTGCGGCGCCGAACTGGCGCTGGGCCATCGCGCAGCGCGGGAAGGTAGCGACCAGCTCGATCATGCGGGCAAGGCGGTCCGGCCGGTAGTTCTCCTTGGCGATCCAGCAGTGCTGAGCGCTGCGCGCAAAGGGCTGGTAGTGGCCGGTGAGCCAGCGCTCACCGCGCTCCAAGCCCGCAAGCGCCGTCGCATCGAGCGCGGGGTGGCCGAGGCAGGCGCGTAGGGCCAGCACGGCGTACGAGGTCTCTTCGGCGTTCGGGCCGCAGATCCCCCAACCGCCATCGAGCCGCTGGTGAGCGACGAGCGCCTGGACGCCGCGCAGCACCGCGTGCTCGTGGGGGCTGTGGCGCAGAGCCGCAAGCGTTCGCCAGGTGGGGTAGAGCCACGAGCCGTTCCACTTATCGCCCGCCCAACGCCCATCGGGCAGCTGGTGTGCGATCAGGTAGGACTGCGCCTGGTGGCTGGGCCGCCCGAACAGCTCGAGAGTGTGAGCGGCGTGCGCCGTGACCGACACCGCCGGCTGGAGCTCGCCGGGGTAGGCGCAGTAGTGGTCGGCGTCCGCGAAGCGCGCGAGGGTGTCGAGGGAGACAGGCCATCCTGCAGCGTGCAGCACTGCCATTGCCTCGGCAGTGTCGTCGCCGTCGGGCACGAAGCAGTCACTGAAGCCGATGCCGCGCGGCGTCATCGCCTGCGCGAGGTCGTCGAGCTGGGGTATGACCACACCGGCAAGCGCCGGGTGGTCGAGCAGGCCGGCGAGCAGGAGCGCGTAGAGCGCGAAAGATTGCTCGAAGCGCGTGATCGGCCAGGCGGTGGGCACGACGCCGGGGATGTCGCTGCCGGTAGCGTGGGCAGCCTGCTCGAGATAGCGCTGCGCCCCCGACCGCTCGCGCGCGAGGTCGCGGCGGGTGGCGGTGGCGCGCAGCCAGGCGGCGGTGGCGGCCGGGCTGTGCCCCACGCCGCCGGTCGCGTCGATCAAGGCCGGGTCTGGTGGGACGCCAAGCGCCTCCCACGAGTGGACGGGGGTGGTGCCGGGGCGCAGCGTGAGCTTTGCGATCATGCGGCGGCGGCGCTGGCCGAGGGCGATCAGGGCGGCGTACTGCTCGTGTGGGGCCTGCATGCCGATCTCAGCCGCCTCCTCGAGCAGGCGCGGCAGCAGGAGCTCAAGACCTACCGGCAGGTCGTCCGGAAGCGGCTCGCCCCACAGGTCTGCCTGGCCGTGGAGGAACTGGAGGCCATGGTGGAGCGGCTTGGTGATGCCGTGCGTGTGGAGCGCGAGGAGCGCCGCCAGGGTCGGCACGTCGCGCGCGCGCGGGACTGCGGGGCTGCCCCAACCGCCGTCAGGCTGCTGCTGCTCGATGAGCCACACCAGGGCAGGGCGGGGGTCCTCGGGCGGGGCGAGGCGCAGCACTTGTGCGGTGTCGTAGATCGAGGGGGACATGAGGCCCCCATCTTTTCCAAGGTCGGCGATCAGAAACCGGAGGTCGGTGAGGAGCAGCTCGTGAACGCGATCCATGACGTCCCTCTTACGGCGCAGGTGAGAACGGCGGGGTCGTTGCGGGGGCGGGGCACCGGGCGCCAAGCAGGACGGGGCTGAGCACACCCAGTATAGCGGCACCCCACTTTAACTGATAATACACCTTTTGTACTGTCTGTTTATTAGTACTAAAAGTGCCGCAAGGCTGGTCACCATCTCCGGCCCGGAAGGGGCTTGGCCAGTCCGGTCAAGGAGTAGCGCGGGCATTCCGGCGCGGCGGGCGCCCTCCACGTTGGCGGGCAGGTCGTCCACCAGCAGGCAGGCGCTCAGGGGCAGCCCGAGAGCATCTGCGGCGGCGTGGTAGGCGCGTGGATCCGGCTTGGGGAAGCCGGTCGCGGCGCTGGAGAGCAGCGCGTCGAACAGGCCAGGGTCGATGCCGGCGTGGCGCAGGGTGCGGTCGATGCTCGGCAGCTCGAAGTTGGAGAGCACCGCGAGGCGTAGGCCGTGGGCGTGGAGCGCGCGCACGCAGGGCTTGGCATCGGGGAAGGGCGTGAAGCAGGTGTGGTAGAAGTCGCCCAGGGTGTCGAGCGCTGCTGCGTCCTCGGGGGGCAGGCCGTGCCGCGCCGCGAGCGACCCCCAGAACGTGCGCCAGAAGGCGGGCTCGTCTGCGGCGGCGCGAGGCCAGGGGCCGGGCCAACCGAGCCAGTGGGCAGCGGTAGCGCCTCTGGGAAGGCCGGGAGCAAGTGCGATCAGGCGCTCCTCGACCCGCGCGACAGCGGAGCGGTCGAAGGCCAGCAGGGTGTTATCGCGGTCGAAGATGACGGCCCGAATGTCTTTCATGCCGCAACTGTATCCCCCGCCGGCCTTTCTGCCAATAGCCCGCTAGTCCTCACTCGGGCGCGCGGGCGAAAAGATAGGACTTCATGGCTAGTGCCGAGCCCCGCGGTGCGGCGGTGCATGGAGTGCAGGGGCCCGCGTTGTGCGGGGTCCTGCGTAAAGTGCAAGGAGCACGCACATGTCCACCCGTCATCGTTTCATTCTCCTCCTGGCTGTGCTGCTGACGAGCTTCTGGATCGCCGCCCCAGCCGCGTACGCCAAAGAGACGCGCACCACCGTCCCGGTCTTCGTGGACACCGACATCGGCGTGGACGACGCGGTCGCCATCGCCTACCTGCTCAGGAGCCGGGACGCGCAGGTGCTCGGCTTCACAACGGTCTCCGGCAACACGAGCGCGGACAATGCCACGCGCAACCTGCTGACGCTGCTCGCGGCGGCGCAGGTGCAGCTCCCAGTGACGGTGGGTGCGCCGGCCCCGCTGCAGGTGCCGGCCTCGCGCACGGGGGCATTTGTGCATGGCCCGAGCGGGCTGTGGTTCTCCCAAGGGCAGTACGACGTGAGCGGCCTGCCGCACGATGCGCCCGCTGCGATCGCCACGGCGGCGCGGGCCAACCCTGGCATGACGCTGATCGCGCTCGGGCCGCTGACGAACATCGCGCAGGCGGCGCTGCGGTTCCCACAGGAGATGCGCGGGGTGAAGGTGGTAGCGCTGGCTGGCTCGCGCGGGCCGGGCAACAGCACACCGGTGGCTGAGTTCAACGCCTTCTACGACCCGCACGCGCTGGATATCGCGCTCGAGAGCGGCCTGAACGTGACGCTGGTGACGCTGGACGCCTTTGACGAGGTGACATTCGACAGCCAGGCGTTCCCGCAGCAGCTCGCGGCCGAGGGCGGGGCACTGGGGCAGTTCCTGGCAGCGCCGCTGGGAGCGTATATGGCGGCACAGACGCAGGGTGCGGGGGGGATGGCGGCGATCCCCGACGTGGCGGCGGCGGTCTACGCGCTGCGGCCAAGCCTGGGGACGCCTCAGAGCGCGCTGGTGGACGTCTCGGCCGACCAGGCCCTGACGCGGGGCCAGACGGTGATCGGGCTCACGATGCAGCAGCGCGTGACAATGATCGCGAGCGACGAGCAGATGTCGGCGCTGGCGGACCAGCTGTTCACCGTGCCGGGGTTCGACTTCAGCATGGCGCTGTACCAGATCCTGATGCAGCGGCCAGACAACGCGCAGGTGGTGCTCGAGGTCAAGGGACGGGCGATGGCGCGGCTGGCGGAGCAGGCGCTCACGCGGTAGTACGTCGCGAGGCTCGAGTCCTGATGCGTGAGGCGTGAGTGCTGGGTGCCGATCGGGGCGTAGCACTCAGCCCTTTCTCCTCATAAGACCTGCACCACCACCAGGGTTATGTCGTCGTGGTGGGGGGCGTTGCCAGTGAAGCGGCCGATGTCGAGCAGGACGAGGTCGATAAGCTGCTCTGGAGGAAGCGCCCCGTGGGCGGCGAGGAGCTGCTCGAGGCGCTCGAAACCAAAGAGCTGACCGGCGGCGTCGTGGGCTTCCACGACGCCGTCGGTGTAGAAGACAAGCGTATCGCCGCGCTCGAGGGTCAGCTCGAGCTGCTCGTAGGCCACGCTGGGCACGATCCCGAGTGGGAGGGCCGGGCCGTCCGGCTGGAGGTAGTGGACTGAGCCATCGGCGCGCCGCAGCAGTGGGGCGAGCTGGCCCGCGCTGGAGACGGCGAGGCGCCGGGTCTCGGGGTCGAGCGTGGCGTAGCTGAGCGCCACGAAGGTGCCGTGCGGCACGTCGTGAGAGACCCAGCGGTTCGTCTCACGCATCACTGCCGGCGGGGCCACGTGGTCACGGGCCTCGGAGCGGGCCACCGAGCGCGCCACGGCCATCAGCATCGCACCGGGGATGCTCTTGCCGGAGGCATCGCCCACCAGGATCGCCAGGAGCGGGCCGTCGGGCTGGGAGGCGAGCGAGACAGCACCAGGGGTCTCGGCGTAGGCGTCGGGGAGCGTGTCAAGCGGGTCGCCGAGCACGAAGCAGTCGTAGAAGTCGCCGCCGGTCTCGCGGGCGGGGAGGCACGTGGCGGCGAGGCGCAGGCCGGGGACGGCGGGCAGCTCGCGGGGGAACAGATTGCTCTGGATGCGGTGGGCGATCTCGAGCTCTTGCTCGACACGCGTGACCGACTCGGCGTAGAGACGGGCGTTCTCGAGCGCCACCGCGGCCTGGCTGGCGAACGCCTCGGCCACAGTCATGTCGCGGGGGGTGAAGTGACTGGGACGCAGCGAGTCGATATTCAGCACGCCCAGCACGGCGCCCTTGGCAATCAGCGGCACACCGAGCCAGGAGCGCACGTGGTTATCGCTGCCGAAGTGCGCCCAGTCCAGCGAGTCGTTCGTGTCGGCGATCAGCACCGGGCGGCGCATCTGGACCACGCGCCCCGCGCCGCTGCGGTCGCTCACCTGGAAGGTGAGGCTGGCGGGTGCGGCCAGGTCCTCGAAGCCGCGCAGGGCGGCCGTGCGCAGGCGCTGGCCGTCGAGCAGCATGACCGAGGCGGTGTCGTAGGGGATGACGTGCTGGAGCTCGCGCAGGATGGTCTGGAGCACTTCACGCGGGTCGAACGAGGAGCTGAGGACGCGTGCGACCTCGCGCAGGGTGTCGGCGGTGCGGCGGGCATCCTGCTCGGCGGCGAAGAGGCGGGCGTTCTCAAAGGCCGCGGCCACCGAGGCGGCCACCGTCATAAAGAGCTCCTGCTCCTCGGCGGTGAAGGAGCGCACCTGACCGATGCTGTCGATGCCGATCGAGCCGATGACGCGGCCGCGGCTGACGAGCGGCACGACGACGATCGACTCGACGTTGTTGGCCTGGAGCACCGCGCGCGCGCCCTCGAGCAGCGGGTCGCTGGCGACTGACTCGACCACGATCGGGCGCCGGCTCTCGACGAGCAGGCGCATCAGCTCGGAGGAGAGCGAGACACGGGCGCCCGCGACGCTGCTGGGCGGGTACTCGGCCACCACCGTGCCCCAGGCGCCCTCATCGTCGAACATCAGGATGCCGGTGCGGTCGGCCCAGAAGAGGCGCACGAGCTCCTGGCAGGCGAGGTCGAGGATCTCCTGCGGGTCCATGCGGCTGCTGAGCGCCAGCGTCACCCGGTGGACGAGGGCCATCTGCTTGGCCTTGCGCTCGGCGGAGGCGGCGTGCGACTGCGCCTGGGCGAAGAGGCGGGCGTTCTCATCGATCTGGCGCTCGCGCTGCTGGAAGAGCTGCACCTTCTGGATGCCGAGGCTGAGGTGCGAGGCCACCTGCGCCAGGAACTCGAGCGTCTGCTGGTCGTACTGGTAGGGGCGGCTGTCCTGGAGCGCGATCACGCCGATCGGGCGCGCGTCCTGATCCGGCAGCGGCACCCCGGCCCACGAGCGCGGCTGGTCGGGGCTGCCGTAGGTGCGCGGCCGGACGCCGAGCCGGCTAAGCTCCTCGACCTGAGTTGAGAGGTCGGTGAAGAGCAGCGGCGCGCCCTGCGTGATGATGTAGTCTGTCAGGCTGCCGGGCGGCGGCACCCCCTCCGGCCAGCGGAAGTCGATCTCCTCACCGCCATCGATGTAGAACGAGTGGGTGATCATGTGGGTGCCGGCCTCGCAGACCACCAGGAAGAACGATGATGCGCCGGTCATGCCCTGGAGCGTTATGTATATCTCCCGCAGCATCTCGTTGAGGTCGAAGGAGGCGGCGATCTGGCGGCTGATGCGCCCGATCGCGTCGAGCTCGCGGATCTGGCGCTCGCGGCGGGTGAGGAGCGTAACGTTCTGGACGTGGAGCGCCACCTGGCGAGCGACGCTTGCGAGGAAGCGCTCATCACGCAGGGTGAAGGCATCGCGGGCGTAGCTCTGGACGGAGATCGTCCCGATCACGCGATCCTCGCGGTCGAAGAGCGGGGTGCCAATCCAGGAGGCGGCCTGCTTCGCGGCCCCCAGCGTGACAGGGCGCAGATCGGGGTAGGCACCGATCTCCTCGGGCAGGTTGCGGAACGAGAGGGTCTGGCGGTGGTGGATGACCCAATCGGTGAGCGAGCCGGGGAAGGGCGGCTGATTGCGGAAGAAGACGTAGTCCTCGCCCTCATCGATCCCGATGCTCTCCACAATCACCCGGCGCTGCGGGTCATAGACAAACATCGCGAACGCATCGAGCCGCATGAAGCTGGCCAGCGCCTCAAGCACCTGTCGCAGGAGGGTTGGCAGGTCGAGCGCGGCCACGGCGACGTGGGCGATGCGGGTGAGGGCCGAGAGCTCGGAGACCTGACGCTCGCGCTCCTCGAGCAGTGTCGCGTTCTCGATGGCGAGCGCGATCTGGTTGCCGATCACCTGCACGAGGTCGACCACCTGATGGTCGAACTCGCGCGGCTCGTCATCGAGGAGGATCAACGTGCCGACGGTGCGATCGCCGATGCGGAGCGGGACGCCGAGCAGGCTCTCGATGTCGAGGCTCAGGTGGGGCGCGTAGGCGCGGTGGGCCTTCTCGCGCACCAGGAGCGGCTGGTCGCGCAGGACGATCTGGCCTACGAGGCTCCCCTGCACCGGGACGTGCGCGGCGACCTGGACAAAGCTGGCGGGGAGGCCGATCTGCGCGAGCAGCGTCAGCTCATCGCGGTCGCGGGCGAGGACGCGGACGGTGCCGCCCTGGAGGCCGGTGAGGTCGAGCAGCAGGCGCAGGGCGCGCTCCATGAGGTCAGGCAGGGGGCGCTTCAGCACGAGCTCGCCGGCGAGGGCGCTGAGGGTGCTGAGCTCCTGGGTGCGGGCGGCGACGCGCTCAGCGAGGGCAGTGCTGAGCTCGCGCTGCTGCTGGACGAGGTTGGCGTTCTCCAGCGCTACGGCGACGATGTTGCCGAGCTGTTGGAGGAGGTCAAGGTCATCCTGGGAGTAGGCGCCGGGGGTGTAGCTCTGGACCGAGATTACGCCGATGGCATCGACGCCGAGGATGAGGGGCACGCCAGCCCAGGCGCGCGAGGGCTTGGCGACGTTGCCGAAAGCCTCGGGGGCGATTGGCAGGGAGGCGCGCTCGGCGACGAGGTCGCGGAACAGCATGGGCCGGCGGTCGCGCACGAGGAGGCCAGTGAGCGCGCCGTGGGGGGTGTGCTCGCGGTACTCGTGCTCACCCTCGTCCACGATCAGGGCCGCGCGGAAGATACCCTCGCGCCGGGCATCGCACAGCGCTATGTAGCAGGCGTCGGAGCGGAAGATCGCGCGGAGCTCGCGCTCGACAGCCTCAAAGATCGCGCGCGGGGTGGTGCGGCCACGGCAGGCCAGGCTGACGTTGTACAGCACCTCAAGGGCGCGGCGGTCGCGTTCAGCCTGCTTGTGCAGGTGTGCCACCTCACGCTCGAGGGCTGCGGTGCGCTCATGGGAGGGTAGGGTCTCGTGCATCGCGCTGGTTGTCCCGCTGGCGTCTGGGGCTTGCCCCTGTATTGTAACACGCCGGGGAGCGCGAGGGGGCGCTACGGCTGACCAGGCAGCGGCGGCATGTCGGACTGCATGCTCTCGGTGCTCTGGCGCATGGCCTCGATCGCAGCGCGGGCGCGGGCCTCCTCCTCGGCCTGGGTGAGTGCGGCGGTAGGGGTAACGGCGACGGGGGCCATGGTTGGGAACAGCGGCGCGGTAGCGGTGACGACGACCACCTGGCCACCTGCGGGCTGCTGGGCCGGCTGCGATTGAGGCGTGGGGGCGTGAGAAGGCTCGGCGACGTACTTCTGGCGCTGGCCGGGGACCTCTTGCTGCGGCTTGGGCGGCTGTGGCGCGGCCCTGGCCGCAGCAACCGCGGGTGCCTCCGGGGCGGTAGCCAGCAGGGGCTTCGCGGGCGGTTCACCGGCGGAGCCGAGCGGCTCGAGCCCGACGCGCGGCTGCCAGCCGAGCCCGATCGTCAGGACGAGGGCGCCCGTCACAGCCCCCATACAGAACGGCCTCCAGGACCCCAGAATACGCTTGCTGAGCACCGTTTCCCCCTTATGATGCGGCGCGCCCGCAGGGCGCCGTCTGCGATAGAGCAATCCTGCCGGCACTGTACCAGCGTCTGGCCGCCCTGCCTACAGTGGCACGTGACGGCTCGACTACAGATCCATATCCGCGGGATGACGCAAGCGGTGTGCCACAGTACAACAGAATGCGAACATATATTCAACTACTGAAGCACCTCGGACGGCGCCTCGGAGGGGACCCCCGCGCGGCGAAGCACCGCGGCGAGGCGCTCGCGCTCAATCGGCTTCGTCAGGAAGTCTGATGCGCCGAGAGCGTAGCCGAGGCTGCGGTCGTCCATCATCGTGAGCATCACCACCGGGATGCCGGCGAGCTCTGGGTCGGCCTTGAGGGCGCCGAGGACCGCCCAGCCATCCATAGCCGGCATCATTACGTCAAGAGTGATAGCCGACGGGCGAAGCTCGCGCGCCATGCGCAGACCGGCCTCGCCGCCGGCCGCCGAGAGAACGCGGTACCCCTCGCGCGCGAGGTAGCGCTGCATCAGGTCGCGCGTGGCGGGGTCGTCGTCGATGATCAGCACCGCGGGGGAGGTGTTGGCCGCAGCGGGCGCGGGCACCATCTCATCGAGCGCGTCGGTGCGCGGGGGAGCCTTGGGGTCCACGACGCAGCTCGGGAGCTCGATCGTGAAGCTCGTGCCGCCGCCCGGCTCGCTGGCGACGGTGACATCGCCGCCCATCATCTGGCAGAAGCGGCGCGTGATGGCGAGGCCGAGGCCGGTGCCGCCGTACGTACGGGTGGTCGAGGCATCGGCCTGGGTGAAGGGCTGGAACAGGCGCGCCAACTGGTCGGAGGACATGCCGATACCGGTATCGGAAACCTCGAAAACGATGAACGATGAATGCCTAGCCTTCAGCGTTATCGTGCCGTCCTCAGTGAACTTGCAGGCGTTCGAGAGCAGGTTGAAGAGCGACTGGCGCACCTTGGTGAGGTCGGCGTGCATCGTGCCGAGGTCGTCGTCGCAGTGCACCACAAGGCGATTGCGCTTCTGCTGCGTGAGCGGCTGGATGGTCTGAACCACCTCGTCGAGCATCTGGCGCAGGTCAAAGGTCTCGAGGTAGAGGTCCATCTTACCGGCCTCGATCTTCGAGAGGTCGAGGATGTCATTGATCAGCGCGAGGAGGTGCTTGCCCGCAGCGTGGATCTTCTGGAGGTCGGGCATGAGCGCGCCGGCGTCGAAGTCCTCGGCCTCCTCCTGGAGCATCTCGCTGTAGCCAAGGATGGCGTTGAGCGGGGTGCGGAGCTCGTGGCTCATATTGGCGAGGAAGGCGCTCTTGGCCTTGTTGGCAGCCTCGGCGGCGTCGCGCGCTTGGCGCAGCTCGTCGGCCGCGCGGCGGCGCTCCTCGAGCAGCGTCTCGAGGTAGCGGTTCTGGTCCTGGAGCTCCTGGTCACGCCGGACGATCGTGCTTGCTACCTCACCGAAGGAGTGGACCACCTGGCCGAGCTCATCGTGGCACCTGAGCGAGGTCGCCCGGCCGAGGTCGCCCGCGAGCATGCGGCGCGAGTTGGAGGAGAGCAGCGACACGGTGCTCACGAGCTGGAGGAAGAAGGCGGCCAGCAGGTAGCAGACCACCAGCAGGCCGGTCGAGGCCAGCACCAGCGCCGAGGGCCACAGCCGCGCGGCCGTGTCGAGGTCGCCAGCGAGCAGCGCGAACAGGGGCGCGAACGGTAGCACGAGCGAGAGGGCGATCAGGGTGAACTGCTGCGAGTAGCGGAGCCGCTGCAGGAGCGCGGTGCCGGGGCGGAAGAGAGCGGTCATGTGGTGCCTGCGACGAACGGACGATACGCCACGTGCATGATAGGGCCGGCGCGACGCTCCATAGCAGGCGCATTGGTGTCGAGACAGTAGCAACATTGTTGAGGAGCGCCTTGAATTTTCGAGTAGACTAGCAACGCTGAAAATCGCTTCACCGCTGAGGCGCTGCGGCGCACGATCGCCGGGGCGCGGATGCGAGCGAGCGCCGCAGCTCAATCCGTCCTACGCAGTAGTAGCAAGGAGCACGACGATGTCGGCATTCAACGGGCTCGGGCTCAACCTCGGCAATCTCTCGCGCCTCTCCAGCGCCCGGACGCGCTCGATCAGCCCCGAGAACTTCAGCGGCGAGAAGGGCGCCGGCGGCATGGCCACGGACGGCACGGGAGCACACGCCGCGCGCGACCTCGGGCGGGGGTGGAAGCTCTCGCCGTCGATCAAGATCCAGCCGGGCGAGACGCGCGTGCTGGCCGAGGTGAACGACCAGGGCGCCATCCAGCACATCTGGATGACCCCCACCGGGCACTGGCGGCACAGTATCTTGCGGATCTACTGGGACGGCCAGGAGCAGCCGTCGGTGGAGTGCCCGGTGGGCGACTTCTTCGCCAACGGCTGGCAGCAGTACGGCCAGATCAGCTCGCTTGCGGTGTGCGTCAACCCCAAGAGCGGCCTGAACAGCTACTGGGAGATGCCCTTCCGCACCGGCTTCCGCATGACGATGACCAACATCGCCGAGCAGGAGATGACGCTCTACTACCAGGTGACCTACGCGCTGACCGAGGTGCCCGCGGACGCGGCCTACTTCCACGCGCAGTTCCGCCGCACCAACCCCCTGCCGTACAAGGACGTCTACACCATCCTCGACGGCGTACAGGGGCGCGGGCACTACGTCGGCACGAGCATGGCCTGGGGGGTGAACAACACCGGCTGGTGGGGCGAGGGCGAGATCAAGTTCTACATGGACGGCGACGACGAGTGGCCGACGATCTGCGGCACCGGCACCGAGGACTACTTCTGCGGCTCATACAACTTCGACCTCGGCAAGGAGGACGGGGGCTACCGCGAGTTTACCACGCCGTACGCCGGGCTGCCTCTGGTGATCCGGCCCGACGGCACCTATCGCTCGCAGACGCGCTTCAGTATGTACCGCTGGCACATCATGGACCCGATCCGCTTCGAGGAGAACCTGCGCGTCACGATCCAGGCACTCGGCTGGCGCTCGGGCGGGCGCTACCTGCCGAACCAGGACGACATCGCCTCGGTGGCGTACTGGTACCAGGCGCTGCCCACGGCGCCCTTCCCGGCGCTGCCGGACGCGGACTACCTCGAGATCATCTAGCGCGCCAGGCGTGAGGCTTGAGGCAGAGGCGCAGAGCACAGCGGACATGTCTTGCTGTGCT
>JBDLTZ010000337.1:0-11897 GCA_039805565.1 Chloroflexota bacterium
GCGTGGTGTCCGACAAGGACAACACGACCTTCATCGAGGGCCGCGGCAACGAGAAGGCCATCAAGGCCCGCATCGAGCAGATCCGCGCCCAGATCGAGACCACGACCAGCGACTTCGACCGTGAGAAGCTGCAGGAGCGGCTGGCGAAGCTGGCCGGCGGCGTGGCGGTGCTGAAGGTCGGCGCGGCCACCGAGCCGGAGCTGAAGGAGAAGAAGCACCGCGTCGAGGACGCGCTCTCGACGGCCCGCGCGGCTGTCGAGGAGGGCATTGTCCCCGGCGGCGGCGTGGCGCTGATCAACGTCGTTCCGGCGCTGGAGCAGGTACAGGTGTGCAACGAGGACGAGCGCATGGGCGTGCGTATTCTCAAGCGCGCACTCGAGGAGCCGATGCGCATCCTGGCCCGCAACGCGGGCGAGGATGGCGCGGTGATCATCGACGCCGTCCGCCGCGCACAGAAGGAGACGGGCGACAGCACCTACGGCTACAACGTACTGACTGGCGAGTTCGGCAGCATGATCGAGCAGGGCGTCATCGACCCGGTGAAGGTCACGCGCTCAGCGGTGCAGAACGCGGTCTCGATCGCGGGCCTGCTGCTGACCACCGAGGCCCTGATCGCCGATCTGCCTGAGGAGAAGGGCTCGTCGATGCCGGCCGGCGGTGGCATGGGCGGCGGGATGGATTTCTAGCGCCGGCGGCTGCACACATCAAGGAGCGTCATAGACCACGCCGGCCGGCGACCACAGGAGGTGATCCAGCGTGAGCGAGCTCGTCACCCGAAAGTCAGACCGTTGCGGATGTGCAGCGCGTTCTCCAGCCGCAGATCGGCCAGCAGATCTACGCACCCGGCCTTCGCCTCGGCACCGTGGAGCAGGTCATCATCAGCCCGCTCCGCTGCGCCGTGATCGCGATGGTGGCACGCGGCTGCTTCGCGGGCAGCGCGCACCGTGACGACACGCAATTCGATCCGCCGCCGCTCCTGGAGCGGCGGGTCGTCATCCCGATCGCGGCGGTGCGCGCGGTGACGCAGAGCGCCGTGCTGCTGCGGATCAGTGGCGACGAGGCGGCAGACTGTGACGCGTTCGAGGCAGACAGGTTGTCGCGCCGGCGCCGGGCTGGCAGCCGCCCTTCCCATACCAGCGCGGCGATGTCCTGTTCGTCAGGGCGTCTGCGCGCGAGATCGCGGCGCCGGCGCACCCTGCGTGAGCAGGCCACGCGACGCGATGCTCGTCCCTTGGACATACAGGCAGTGGGGTAGCTGGGTGCACGATAGTACACACGCTGTTATTCTGCAGCGCCGCGCTGATGGCGCGCGTCGGCGGGGTGAGCCTGTTCGGGGAGATCGAGCCGAACCAGAAGGAGCAGATCATCCTGGCGCTCAAGCGCGCCGATGTGGTCGGCTACCTCGGGGATGGCATCAACGATGCGTCCGCGCTCCACGCGGCCGATGTGGGCCTCTCCGTAGAGAGCGCGGTGGATGTCGCCCGGGAGGCCGCGGATATCGTGCTGCTCGAGCATGATCTCGACGTGCTGCTTGAGGGGATCAAGCAGGGCCGCATCACGTTCGCCAACACGCTCAAGTATGTATTCATGGCCACCAGCGCGAACTTCGGCAACATGTTCAGCATGGCGGGCGTCTCGCTGGTCCTCCCGTTCCTACCGCTGCTGCCCAAGCAGATCTTGCTCGCCAACCTGCTGACGGACTTCCCCGAGACGGCGATCGCGACCGATAACGTGGATGCGGCCGCGGTGGAGCAGCCGCGGCGCTGGGACCTGCGCTTCATCCGCAACTTCATGCTCACCTTCGGCCTGGTGAGCTCACTGTTCGACTACCTGACCTTCGGCGCGCTGCTGCTGGTCCTCCACGCTACCCCGGAGCAGTTCCGCGCCGGGCGGTTCGTGGAGTCGGTCATCTCCGCATCGCTGATCGTCCTGGTGATACGCACCAGCGGCCCCTTCTACCGGAGCCGGCCGGGCAGGACGCTGCTGATCGCCACGCTGGGGGTCGATGCGCTGACGCTGGCGCTCCCCTACACCCCGCTCGCGGCGGTTCTCGGTTTCAGCCCGCTCCCGCCACTGTTCCTCGCGCTGCTGGGCGGTATCCTCGTGCTCTACGTGCTGACGGCAGAGCTCACCAAGCACATCTTCTACCAGCACATGCAGGGTGCCGCAGCGCACTCGTGAGGCGAAGCAGACCACGCCGTGGACGACGGTTGCGCGGAGTGTGTCAGGCAATAGTGGTGTACCAACCGGCTCCAGCGCGACCTCGACGGCGGCGGGGATGATTGCACGCACCTTCTGGGCAACCTTTCCATCATCGACGACCGCAGGGATCGGGCCGACGAGCCAGCTTCGTAGTCGGCGACAGCCCCCACAGAGGAAGACAGACCAGCACCTACCGGACGACTACGGAGTGAGGGCTGGCGTTTCAATCAGCAGTGGCAGCATCACGGTGAAGGTGGTGCCTTCGCCCACCGTCGAGCGTACGGCGATCGTTCCGCCGTGCGCGGTCACGATCTGGTGCGCAATGAACAACCCCAGGCCCAAGCCCTGGGCCTTTCGTCGTGGGCTGTCCGGCGCAGTGCGGTTGAACAGGTTGGCGAGCTGCTCCGGGGGGATGCCCAGGCCGGCATCCTCGACCACGAGCGCGACGCGATTGTTGGCCAACCGCTCGAGGCGCACCTCGATCTGCGAGCTCTGGGGCGCATGCACAATCGCGTTGTTCAGCAGGTTCAGTACGACCTGCTGGAGCCGATCGGCATCACCCTGGAGCAGGAATGGCTCCTCCGTCGTGGTCAGGTGGATCGTCTGGTGCGGCGCGATACTCTGGGCAACCTCCACGGTCTGCACGACTATCTGTCTGAGCGCCACAGGCGCCAGATTGAGGCTGAACGTCCCCTGCTGGAGCCGCGTGATCTCCCACAGGTCATCGATCAGCCGAGCCAGTCGCTTCGCCTGGGCCACGGCCATCTGCAGATAGCGCTGCGCAGCTGGTTCCTTCGGCAGGCGCTGCTCCATGGTGCCGAGAGCCGCAATAATGGTGGTCAGCGGGGTGCGCAGCTCGTGGCTGACCAGCCCGAGAAACTGCTCCTGGAGGCGGCGCAGGCTGCGCTCGCTGATATCGCGGATGACCACCACATTCCAGAGCTGCGACCCCTCGCCCTGTACGGGCTGGCCGAGTGCCTCGTACCAGCGCCGCTCGCCGGTGTCCTGCGTGACCGTGAAGGTGATGCTGAAGGCCTCGCCACGCGCCGCGCGCGCCTGCGGAGTCTGTTCCGCGGTGAGCGGGTGCCCCTCCTCATCGGCCAGGCGTGGGGCGGCGCCGAACCAGCGGGTGTAGGTGGCGTTCGCGAGCTGCGTTATCCCCGCCTGGTCCACCACCAGCACCGCATCGGCGATGCCGGCGAGGATGGCCGCCAGCCGCGCGGCCTCGCCGGCGCTGTGCCTGCGCTCCGCCTCCAGGGTTTCGGCCAGGGTGGTCAGCTCCGTGGCGCGGGCCGCCATGTCGGCGTTGGCGGTGTTCAGCTCCTCGACCGTCGCCTGAAGCTCCTCGTTGAGCGTCTCCAGCTCCTCGTTGCTGGCCTGCATCTCCTCGTTGAGCGTCTCGATCTCCTCGACGGCCGCCTGAGCCTCCTCGCTGCGCACCACGTATGTATCGCTCAGCACGCGCAGGCTGGCGTTGGTCTGGCTCAGCTCCTCGTTGGCGGCGAGCAGCTCGCGGTTGAGCGCGACCACCTGTTCCAGCTGCCGCGCGTGGCGCGCCGCACGCTCCTCCGCCGCGACGCGGGCCTGCTCGCGCGCCTCGACCGCCTGCTGCAGCTCCTCGCTGCGCAGGGCCAGGGCAGCGTTGGCGCGCTCAAGCTGCGCGTTGGCCTCGGCCAGCGCGACGCCAGCATCGTGCTGCCGCCGCACCGCCGCGGCAAGGCTCTCGCGGTCGCCAACCAGCGCGGTAACATCGGTCACAAGCAGCAGGGCGTGCGCCGCGGGCGCCTTGCCTTGACCAGGCGGGTGCGGGTAGCAGGTCATGGTGATGACAGGTTGCACCTCGGTGAGCGGGTCGGCAATCGTGATCGCGTCGAGCTGGGTGACCACGCCGGCCCGCAGAGCCTGGTCGATCGCGGCGCGCAGCTCCCGCGGTGGGACGTGCTGCGCGAGGTGGACGAGGTCGTCGCCGATCCCCGAGCCGTAGATTCGCAGCAGGCGCCGCGCGGCCGCGTTGATGCTCTGAATATCGTAGCGCGAGTCCACCACTACCACCCCGACCGGCAGGTGCAGCAGCAGGTTCTCGGTGCCGCTGCGCGCCTGCTGGAGCGCCTGCTGGGCCTGGAGGAGATCCTGGGCGACGGTGCGCCGTTCGTGCCGCTCGCGCCGCTCGCGCCGCTGCGCCAGCGCAGCCGTCCCTCTGCCCACGGGCATCAACGGCGCCGGCAAACGTGGGCCGCGCCGGCGGTAGATGTTCTGCTGCGTCGACACTGGCGCGAAGTAGTCGGCCAGAGGGCTCACGCTTTCGGTGCGGCCAAGGACCAGGGTGCCGCCATCGTGCAGGGCGAAGGCGAAGAGCTGCAGCGCGCGCTGCTGCAGCTCGCGGGTGAAGTAGATCAGCACATTGCGGCAGAGCACCAGGTTGATGTTGGGGAAGGGCGCCCGCTGGCTGAGGTCGTGCTCGCCGAAGACGACCAGGCCGCGCACGCGCTTGGTAACCGTGTAGCTGTCGCCGCTGCGGACGAAGTAGCGGGCGACCAGGGCTGGCGGCAGCGTGGCCAGCGCGGCGGCTGGGTAGACGCCATGGCGGGCGAAGGTGACGGCGTCGACGTCGACGTCGGTGGCGAAGATCTTGACGCCGACGCGCTCGAGATCCTCGCCCAGCTCCTCGCAGAGCAAGATCGCGAGCGAGTAGGCCTCCTCGCCTGTGGCGCAGCCAGCCGACCAGAATCGGAGCTGGGCGTCCTGGGCTGGGAGCGCGGCGTGGAGCGCGGGGAGCAACTCGGTGCGCAGGTAGTCAAACATTTCCGGGTCGCGCATAAACTGGGTGACCTTGATCAGGAAACTGCTGATCAGACGCTGCTGCTCGTCAGGGTTGGCGGCGAGGTAGGCCCGGTAGCCGGCAAGGTCGCCGGAGGCGGTGGTGACGATGCGGCGCTGGAGCCGACGCAGAATGGTGGCACGCTTGTAGAGCCGAAAGTCCAGGCCGCTCAGGGTGTGGAGCTGCTCGAGCAGCGCGTGCAGGGCGGGTTCACCGTTGGAGGGAGGCGGCAGGCTCTCGCCGGCGAGGAGGCGGTGGAGCAGCGGTCCGATCTGTGCGAGCTCAGCGACCACGTCGACCGTCTCAGGGGCGAGCGACTGGGGCATGCCGGGGTAGGCGGCCGTGTCGGGGTCCTGAATGATCACGGTGCCGCCGGCCTGCTTGACGGCGACGGCGCCGGCGGTGCCATCAGAGCCGGTGCCGGTGAGGATGACGGCGATGAGCTGCTCGCCGAAGACCGCGGCAGCACTGCTCAGCAGCAGGTCGACCGACGGCTTGGGCCGGCCGGCGGCGTCGGGCAGCAGGGAGAGATCGTGGTCGGTAATGGCGACGTGGCTGTTGGAGGGAACCACGTAGATCGTGCCCGGGGTGAGGGGCTCGTGATCCTGGACGGTGATCACGGGCAGGTGGGCGCGGCGGGCGAGGATCTGGGCGAGGTGGCTGGGGCGCGCGGGGTCGAGGTGCTGGGCGATCACGACGGGCGCGCTGAAGTCAGTCGGTAGCGTGGCGACGAGGGTGGAAAGCGCCTCGATCCCGCCGGCCGAGGAGCCGACCACAACAAGCTGGAACAGCGAAAGAGGGTCGGTCATAGGGCCTCGCTTCTACGGAGGTAGGCCCCTGGCCGAGTCTGCCGGCGGCGTCACCGGCGTCACACGCACCAGAGCCCATGTGAGAACTACCCACCCAGCGCCGTGCCTGGTGGGTTGGATGGCAATGTATCCAGGTGCACCCCTGGTTGTCCAGATGAGGCAGCCTGTGTACTGGGGATAACAGTGTACCACAACCCAAGCCCGGGAAGGGGCACCACTGCTCCACCATGCCTCCAAGTACCGTGCCGTACCCGCCCGAGACCTATGCTACACTGACCCGAGCCGTCGCGCCAACATCGCGAACACGTGGTTGCCGTCTGTCCGAAGGAGCTGTGATGTATTACCAGACTATCGCCGGGACGCCGCTGGAGGTATCGCGCATCGTGCTCGGCTGCATGACCTTGCCGTCCGAGCCGCCCGCCGCCGTCGCCACCATCCGCGCCGCGCTCGACCTCGGCATCAACTGCTTCGACCACGCCAACATCTACGGCCGCGGCGCGAGCGAGGCGGTCTTCTCCTCGATCTGGGCCGAGACGCCTGGTCTGCGCGAGCGGATCGTCCTCCAGTCCAAGTGCGGCATCCGCCTGGCAGGCGACCCGGACGAGCGCACTGCCAAGCGCTACGACTTCAGCCGCGACCATATCCTGGCCTCGGTGGACGGCAGCCTGGCGCGGCTCAAGACCGACTACCTGGACATCCTGCTGCTCCATCGCCCCGACGCGCTGGTCGATCCCGATGAGGTGGCCGAGGCCTTCGACCGCTTGCACCAGAGCGGCAAGGTGCGCTTCTTCGGCGTCAGCAACCACACCGGCGCCCAGCTCGACCTGCTGCGGGCCTCCGTGGCACAGCCGCTGATCGTCAACCAGCTACAGCTCAGCGTCCTGCACAGCCAGCTGATCAACGCGGGCATCATCGCCAACCAGGAGCGCCAGGCCACGCCGGGCGAGGGCACACTCGAGTACTGCCGGCTGCACCGCATCACCGTGCAGGCCTGGAGCCCGCTTGCACGCGGGGCGGTGACGGGCCGGCTGCCGGAGGACGCCGACCAGCGCACCCGCGCAACGGCGGCGCTGGTCGCCGAGCTGGCGCAGGCCAAGGGCGCGCGCCCGGAGGCCATTGCGACCGCCTGGCTACTGCGGCACCCAGCGCGGATGCAGGTGGTGATCGGCACGACCGACCCGGAGCGCATGCGGGCAGTCGTGGAGGGGTTGGATGTGACGCTGACGCGCGAGGAGTGGTACGCGCTCTTCACGGCTGGACGCGGCTACCCCATCCCATAGGCCGTTCGCATCTCCGACATCGGTCCGCTCTGCCCGAACCACGCGGCCGTCCGCGCGCACCACCCGAAACCTGCGGCTGCTGATCGAGCGCCACGGCGTCTCGCTCGCTGGCATCTGCTCGACTGCCTCCGCTACCTGATGCGCTGGGAGGTTGTGCAGCCGAAGCTGGTGCGCTTCCAGGGCGGCCGTCCGTGCCGCTGTCTCAGCTGCGCAGTAGGCGCATCCCATTGCCAATAACCAGCAGCACCGAGAGCTCGTGGATAAACATCCCGCCCGCCATCTGCACCTGGCCCAGCAGCACGCCGAGCAGGAGCCCGGCTACCACGAGCAGCGCGACACCGACGTTCTGTCGGATGACACGCAGCGTCGCTTTGGAGAGCCGGATCGCCTCCGGTATCTTCATGAGGTCATCCGTCATCAGGGCGATGTCGGCCGTCTCGATCGCCACGTCAGTGCCCGCCGCGCCCATCGCAATCCCGATATCGGCCGCTGCCAGGGCCGGCGCATCGTTGACCCCATCCCCCACCATCGCGACTACGTGCCCCTCACCCTGGAGGCGCCGGATCGCCGCTAGCTTGTCGTCCGGCAGTTGCTCGGCCGCGACCTCGCTGATGCCAGCCGCCCGAGCGATGGCCTCGGCTGTCCGTCGGTCATCGCCGGTCAGCATCACGATGCGCTCGACACCATGCTGGCGGAGGCGTGCGAGCATCTCCGGCATACCCTCCCGCAGGACATCCGCCATGGCCAGCACGCCGAGCACGGCGCCGTCCAGCGCCACCAGCATCGCGGTCTTGCCCTCCGTGCTCAGCCGGTTGAGCTCTTCCCGCACGGCTGGATCGACGGCGATCCGCAGATCATCCATCAGCTCACGGGTGCCGACCGCTACACCGTGGCCCTGGTAGACCGCGCGCACCCCTCGGCCCGGCACGTGCTCGAACTGGTCTGCGTGCGGAGTCTCGCCGAGCGCGGTCGCTTCCGCCAGGATCGGTCGCGCGAGCGGGTGCTCCGAGCCCGCCTCGGCGATCACAGCCCAGCGCAGCACCTCCTGCTGTGCTGCCGTCCACCGACCTCGGGCACCCACTTCTCCCGCGTTGATGCCATCCTCCTTCTCATCCATCCCGTACGCAGGGACCACTGCCGGCTGCAGCGCGACGACGTCGGTCAGCTGCGGGCGGCCGCGCGTGACCGTGCCGGTCTTGTCGAGGGCCACGGCTGAGATCTGGCCGGCACGCTCCAGGAACGCCCCACCCTTGATCAGGATGCCACGCTGTGCCGCGCGCCCGATGCCGGCGACGACCGCCACGGGGGTTGCGATGACCAGCGCGCCGGGGCAACCGATCACGAGCAGCGTCAGCGCCAGCTCCACATCGCGCGTGACCAGGAATGTGACACCGCTCAGCGCGATAATCGTCGGGGTATACCAGCGCGCGAATCGCTCGATGAAGCGCTGGGTGGGCGCCTGTGCCTCCTGCGCCTCCTCCACCCGCCGCACGATCCGCGCCAGTGTCGTATCGGCGCCCACGCCGGTGGCCTGTACGCGCAGCAGTCCGCCCTGGCTGACCGTGCCGGCGAACACGCGGTCGCCAGCCGTCTTCTCCACCGGCATGGCCTCGCCAGTGATCGTGCTCTCGTCAATGGCCGCGTGCCCGTCGATCACGGTCCCGTCGACAGGCACCTTCCAGCCGGGCTTGATGAGCACGCTCTCGCCTGGCAGCACCGCCCCGGGCGACACTTCAACCTGTTGGCCGTCACGCAGCACGACCGCGGTCACTGGCGCCAGGTCGAGCAACTCCTGGAGGGCGCGGCGAGTCCGGCTCAGCGTGCGCGCCTCCAGGTACGCGCCGAGCATGAATAGGAACGTGACGGCGGCCGCCTCCCATGCTTCTCCGATCACGAGCGCGCCGGCCGTCGCGATCGTCACCAGCAGCTCGATGCTGACGTGCCGGCCGCGCAGCGCCTGGTAGGCGCGCAGGGCGATGTCGGAGCCGGCCAGCAGTGCCGCCGCCGCCATCATGGCGCCTGCGATCGCAGGTCGCCCGGCCAGGTGCTCGGCCACCAGCGCGGCCACGATGAGCGCGCCGCTGACGACGGTCAGGGCCTGGCGGCGGCGCAGCGGGTCGGAAATCCATATCGTGCTTCGCATGGCTCTGCCTCACTCTCGGTATCTGGCGTCTCTGGAGCGCGTGGCGCCGCCCAGGCCGGCGCCGCGCGCTCCAGCGCTGGTCCCCGTTACCTGCCGTCCGCATGTGGCGCCGCACCCCCTTCGGCGTGTGTCGCGCTTCCCTCGGCCGCCTGGCTCAGCGCAAACACATACTTCTCGAAGGCGAGCTCGGCCTCGACCCGCTCGCGCTCCGCGGCGACCGTCTTCTCTGTGGCCGCATGCTGGCGCGCTTCCGCCACGGCCCGGTACTGTTCGGCAAGCCCGTCGCCGATCGCCCGGCTGAGCATGGCGTTGAGCTGCTTCAGCGAGCCGCTTGCAAGCGCTTGATCGGCGGCGGCGATCGCCGGCTCGGTCGGCTCGTCCGTCAGGCCGGTGTACGGTGCCCCCTCGCCCGTGCGGTGCAATCGCACCGTCGTCTCCAGGAAGTACTCGTCTGCGACGTCCCTGGCCTGCCCACCCAGCTTACGTACTGCCAGCGTCTGCTTGAAGACGGCGGTCAGTTCGGCCTCGGCCTCAGGCTGCACATACGGGAGGGCGACGTTCACATTGCCGGTCTCAAGCGCTGTGCGGGCCGCGGTGACGACCGGCCCGTTGCGCGAGTCGCAGTGGGCATCAGCTGGAGCCGGCGCCGCGAGCGCCACCAGCACGGCGAGCCCTGCCGCGATGACCACCATCAGCGTCGGGCGCTTCAGGACGCGTGCTCCGTGCATGCGTTGCGTGATCATGATGATCTCCTCCTTCATCTCGACGGCGTCCGTCAGAACGCCGTACGTGTTGCGTTGTAGCCGACCTCACGGATGGCCTTGACCAGTTCGTCGGCGCTGGCCCGATCCGCATCGTGCTCGACCTCGATTCGACCGGTGGTGAAATGGACTTTGGCTGCGGTCACGCCGCCGATCGCCCGCAGACGTCGCTCGATCTTGGCGACGCACGACGGGCACGACAGCTCGGAACTGCGAAGCACCGTCTTCATTGTGGGGACCTCCTTCAATAGGGGCTCTGGTAGGTCCTGGACCATCCTCACCCGCTCCGCCTGCCTCTGCCACCATCCTAGCGGGAATGGACCTGCAGATGAATGATCTGGCGCAACTTGCCGCAGGAGATCACAAGGCGCGCGCCGGGGAGCACGGCTCGGCCTGTCGCGGGTCAACAAAAAACCCCTGATCGGACACCCGTCACCGATCAAGGGTTTGCTTCATGATGAAGGTCTGGACCGAGCGGTCTCAGCCGGGGGTGTCGGCCGCGAGCGCCGCCAGCCGCTCGCGGTGGGCAATCGCCACCCACTGCCGCCCGCTGCGGATGATCCCGGCCTTGCGCAGCTGGCTCATGATCCGGCTGACGGTCTCCACCGCCGCGCCCGTCATCGCGGCCAGGTCCTCGCGCGAGAGCGGTACCTGCAGCAGCACGGCTCCCTGGTGCTCCTCGCCCAGCTTCTGCGCCAGCAGGAGCAGGGTGGCCGCAACGCGCTGCTCAGCCGGGTGAGCGCTCAGCTGCCGCACCTGCTCCTGCGCGGCGCGGAGTCGTGTCGTCACAATCTCAAGGGCGGCCACCGCAACGGCTGGATAGCGTTGGAGCACCGCCTGGAAATCCTCAGCCGCGATAGCCAGGATGCAGCACTGGGTGAGCGCCTGCGCAGTGTCGGGGTACTCCGCATCACCGAGCGCGGACAGGGTGCCGAAGAACTCACTTGGTGTCAGTATATCCAGCAGCACATCCTGCCCGCTGAGACTGTGCCGCAGTACCTTCACCTTGCCGCGCGCAACGACGTGCAGGTGGGTGGCGGCATCGCCCGCCAGATAGATCGTCTCGCCGGCAGCGTAGCCGTGCTCGTGAAAGCGACGCTGGATCTCCTCGATGGCGTCGCTGGGGAGGCCGGCGAAGAACGGGAGCTGGCGCAGGATGGAGTGCCGCAGATCCAGGGTGCACATCTGCGGCTCAATCGTTTCCACGGTGAGCGGCGTATGCCGCTGCTCGACGGGCATGTGAGGCCTCACCGACAGAGGGACGATGGCCTTTCCAGGTGCTCCGGACGCCACCTGGCAACCGACCTCCCTCATTGCACTGAGCTGTGGAGCGTTGTCAGGCGGTCCCTTCATACGGAGGATAGCACATCGCATTGCCGCTGGCGGGACGATCCGACCACCTGGTGCGATCGATCTGCAACGTGTTGTCACGACCGTTCTGGCTCACAGCCGGTGTTTCGGGCGGCGTCAAACACCTGCTACAGACTCCTGCGGGGCTGCGCGACGACGACCTGCGCGGCCTCTTTGCCGTCCCTGAAGACGACCATCGTCGGCAGACCGAGCGCGCCGAATTGCTCCTGCTGGCCGGGGTGCTCGTCCACATTCAGCGCTTCACGCCGGAGGCGATGTTGTGCTCACACGCTTTGCACTTCGCGCAAGGCTACTCGGCCGCCTTGACGGCGTGGCCGCCGAAGCCCTTGCGCATCGCCGCGAGCACCTTGGCTGCGAAGGACTCGGGCCGGCGCGAGTGGAAGCGCTCGAAGAGCGAGAGGGTGATCACCGGCGCAGGCACGTCCAGGTCGATCGCCGCCTGGATCGTCCAGCGCCCCTCGCCGCTGTCCTCCACGTAGCCCTTGAGCTTCGTGAGATCGGGGTCGCGGCGCA